>NZ_SSOH01000041.1:0-60471 GCF_029873155.1 Pseudomonas sp. BN515
CAGCGGTTCCGGCAGCGAAGATTCGGCGGGTATCCCGGTCAGCCTCAGCGGCTCGGACCTCGATGGCACCGTCGCCAGCTTCGTGATCAAGTCGCTGCCGGCCGACGGCATCCTGTTGCTGAATGGCGTCGCCCTGGCCATCGGCTCCGTGGTGCCGGCCACCGGCAACGGCGCCAGCGTTACCTTCGTGCCGAACGCAAACTGGAACGGCACCGCCACCTTCGAGTATGCCTCGGTGGATAACGATGGCCTGGAGGACGCCACGCCGGCCACCGGCACCATCACCGTCACCTCGGTCAACGACGCACCGGAGACCCATGCGGCCAGCGGTTCCGGCAACGAAGACTCGGCGGGTATTCCGGTCAGCCTCAGCGGTTCCGATGTAGACGGCACCGTTGCCAGCTTTGTGATCAAGTCCCTTCCCGCCAACGGCACCCTGCTGCTGAACGGTGTTGCACTGAATATCGGTGATAGCGTGCCGGCCACCGGCAACGGCGCCAGCGTTACCTTTGTGCCGAACGCCAACTGGCACGGCACCGCTACCTTCGACTACGCCGCGGTGGACAACGATGGTCTGGAGGACGCCACTCCAGCCATTGGCACCATCACCGTCACCTCGGTCAACGACGCACCGGAGACCCACGCGGCCAGCGGTTCCGGCAACGAAGATTCCGCCGGTATCCCGGTCAGCCTCAGCGGCTCGGATCTCGATGGCACTGTCGCCAGCTTCGTGATCAAGTCGCTGCCGGCCAACGGCACCCTGCTGCTGAACGGCGTGGCACTGAATATCGGCGACAGCGTGCCGGCCAGCGGCAACGGCGCCAGCGTCACCTTCGTGCCGAACGCCAACTGGCACGGCACCGCGACCTTCGACTACACCGCAGTGGATAACCAGGGCCTGGCAGATGCCACTCCGGCTACCGCTACAGTCACCGTCGCGTCGGTCAATGACGCGCCGGAAACCCATGCGGCCAGCGGTTCCGGCAACGAAGACGCGGCCGGTATCCCGGTTGCGCTCAGCGGTTCCGATGCGGACGGCACCATTGCCAGCTTCGTGATCAAGTCCGTGCCGGCCAACGGTACCCTGCTGCTGAACGGTGTCGCGCTGGCCATCGGCGATAGCGTCCCGGCCAGCGGCAATGGCGCCAGTGTCACCTTCGTACCGAACGCCAACTGGAACGGCACCACCACCTTCCAATACGCCGCGGTGGATAACGATGGCTTGGAGGACGCCACGCCAGCCATTGGCACCATCACCGTCGCCTCGGTCAACGACGCGCCGGAAACCCATGCGGCCAGCGGTGCGGGCAACGAAGATGTGGCCGGTATTCCGGTCAGCCTCAGCGGCTCGGACCTCGACGGCACGGTTGCTCACTTCGTGATCAAGTCCCTGCCCAACGATGGCACCCTGCTGCTCAACGGCGTGGCCTTGGCCATTGGCTCCGTGGTGCCGGCCACCGGCAACGGCGCCAGCGTCACCTTCGTGCCGAATGCCAACTGGCACGGCACTGCAACCTTTGAATATGCCTCCGTGGACAACGATGCCCTGGCAGATGCCACTCCGGCTACCGCGACCATCATCGTTAGCCCCAGCAATGACGCTCCGGTGATCGACGGTGGTAACGGCCATGTCCCGAACACCAATGATTTCGCCATCTCTACCAACGAGGACACGCCGTTCTCCGGCACCATCCAGGCCAGCGACCTGGATGGCGACAGCCTGACCTATAGCGTCGGCACCAACCCCGCCCACGGCAGCGTCAGCCTCGGCGCCAACGGGGCCTACATCTACACCCCGGGCACCGACTTCAACGGCAGCGACAACTTCACCATCACCGTCAGCGACGGCCATGGCGGCACCGTCACCAGCACCGTCAACGTCACCGTCAACCCGGTCGTCGACGCCAAGGACGACGCCGTCACCGTCGCCGAAGACCAATCGCTGACCAGCAACGTACTGGCCAATGACACCTTCGGCCCCGGCGCGCAGGTCACCTCGGTTGGCACCGCCGGCCACGGCACCGTCACCCTGAACGCCAACGGCACCGTCACCTATACCCCGAATCCCAATTACAACGGCACCGACAGTTACACCTACACCGTCACCACCGCCGCCGGGAACCAGGAAACCGCCACGGTCAATATCACCGTCACGCCGACCAATGACGGGCCGGTATTCGGCAATACCAACGGAACCGCCATCGTCTCGGAAGAGGGACTGGCCAACGGTTTGCCGGACACCACCGGCACTCCGAGCGATACCACCAATGCCGTGGTCTCCACCGGCACCTTCGCCATCACCGATATCGACAGCCCGAGCCTTTCGGTCACCCTGACGGCCCCGACCACCACGCTGACTTCCAATGGCGTGGCCCTGACCTGGACGGGCAGCGGCACCTCGAGCCTGAGCGCGAGCGCCGGCGGCCAGCCGATCATGACCATCAGCATCAACAGCACGGGTGCCTATACCGTAACCCTGCTGGGCCAGCTGGATCATCCGGCGGCTGCGGCGGAAAACCTGCTGAACTTCGCGGTGAAAGTGACCGCCAGCGATGGCATAAACAGCACCGACGGCTCCCTGCAGGTCACCGTCGAAGATGATTCCCCGATCCTGGCCACGCCGATGCAGAGCATCGTGCTGGACGGTGCCGGCTCCACGGCTGTCGGCGATCTGAACCTGTCCACCGGCGCTGACTCCAAGGGTGCCAGCGTGCAGTTCAACTCGGCTGTCAGCGGCGCCGTCGACGCCAGCGGCAATATCCTGAGCACCGTACTGACCAAGGACGGAAGCGTCGTCAGCTCGTCGAGCTATCTGACCTATCAGGGCAGCAAGCTCCATTACGTATCGGGAACCAACTCCCTGACTGCAGTCGACGCAAACAACACCGAGGTGTTCAAGATCACGGCCGACCTGGTAACCGGCCATTATCAGGTCACCAACTTCGTCGACCTGGACTCGCCTTCCTCGACCTTCAACAACTTCAACCTGTCTGGCGGCAACTCAGGTCTGTACGACCTGGGTGCTGACTCCCGATTCAGCCTGCAGGCCACGGCAACCGAAAACGGTGCGACCTCCACGGTGAACACCAGCAACAACAGCTTCGGTGTGGGCAGTGGCCAGTCGATCGATACCGGGGACGTGCTCAAGTTCACCTTCCTCGACAAGACCACCAACCAAGCCACGGACATGACCTCGATTTCGCTGACGACCGATAAGCTCGGCAATGGCGAAAAACTGACCTGGACGGCGTTCGACAGCGCGGGCAACACCGTAGGCAGCGGCACGGTAAACGGGGTAGGCAGCGGTACGACCTCCTTCACTATTGATGGCAGCAAGCTGAACAGCGGGGTGCATGAGTTCAGCTCCGTCAGCTTCGGTGCAGGCAGCAGTACCGCCTATAAGCTGCTGATCAACTCCATCACCGGACAGACAGAAGCTTACGACCAGCGAATCAACCTGGGCGTCAAGGGAGTTGACGGGGACTCCGACAGCACGGCGAACCAGTCGCTGCAAATCACCTTCGATTCGGACCACGAAATCCAGGCCGGCTCCACCGGCAGCGCCCTGGGCGGCGGTAACGGCGCAGACAAACTGATCGGTGGCAGTGGTGACGACTTCCTGACCGGAGGCAAGGGCAATGACACCCTGACGGGTGGTGGCGGCGGCGATACCTTCGTCTGGAAATCCGGCCACGTGGGTAACGAGGGCAGCCCCAACCAGGACGTGGTGAAGGACTTCAACAAGGGGGCGGGCGACCGCCTGGACCTGAGCGACCTCCTGCACGGGGAAACCACGAGCAATATCGACAATTACCTCAAGCTGATAGTCGATAACGGTACTGGCCATGCAACCCTGCTGGTCAGCTCGGAAGGCCACCTGAACCAACCTGGTGGCGCCGTCAGCCACGCCGATCTGTCCATCACCCTGGAGGGTGCGGCAGCCCAGCTCAGCGGACAGTCCATCAACTCCCTGATCGCGGGTGCCGACCCGACCATCAAGGTCGACCAGAACTGATGTTTCCCCGTCCGCAACCACTCCGATGGTTGCGGACGGGGGGCATCTGCCCTCATGCTCGCGGCAGTCCTCAAGGGAGACTCGCCATGCTCTATATCCAGCGCGATGAAGACGGAAACCTGGTTCGCGTTGAAGCAACCGAATTCGACCAAATGTCCGGCACCCTGCCGGCTGACGACCAGGAGATTCAGGGCTGGTACGCCAACCTGGCGATGCAGAGCAGCCTGCTGCAACTGAAACAGAGCGACCTGGACATGATCCGGGTACTCGACGACCTCATCACGGTGCTGATGACCAAGGGTCTGATCCGCATCACCGACCTGCCGCCGGCAGCCCAATCCAAACTGCTCAGCCGGAACCAGGCGCGGGAAGCCCTGGGCGGTATTTCGCGGTTGATCGTCGAAGAAGATGACGAGATTGGCTCGGGGCTGATCTGAGTCCCGGGTTTTCGAGCACCTTGTAGGGGCGAATTCATTCGCCTTGCAGGCCAGCGGCCTGCCCTTGGGATTCCCTTGGGGGCACTGCGTGCCCCTTGGCGAATGATTTCGCCCCTACAGGGATATCCCCTCTCCCATAGCACTAACGCCAGGGTGCCGGCGCTCCGAACAGCTGACCCTGAACGCCCTGGATGCCCATCTCCTGCAGCACGAGCAGTTCACCTTCGGTTTCCACTCGCTCGGCGATCAGCGGCAGGTCGATGCTGTGGGCGGCACGCTGCATGGCCTCGATGAACAGGCGCTTGTCGGCTTCCAGGTCTATGGCGCGGATATAGCTGCCATCCACCTTCAGGTAGGCCAGGCCCAGGCGGGCCAGGTTGCCAATCATGCTGAAGCGGCCACCGAAGTGTTGAAGGCTGAGGCTGAAGCCCAGCTCGCGCAGGCGGCGGGTGAGTTGCTCCAGCACGGCCTGCTCCGGCAGTTGATCCTCTTCCAGCTCCAGCACCAGGCGCGGCCCCAGGTGGGGATGCTTGCGCAACAGGTCGAAAGCTTTTTCCAGCGCCTGCGGCTCGCGCAGCAGCGCGCCGGACAGGTTGAGTGCCAGGGTTTCGCCGTGACTGGCCATCTGCTGCAGGACCAATTCCAGCATCAGCAGATCGAGACGCGCCATCCAGCCAAAGCGCTGCAGCCAGGGCAGGAAGCGACCGGCCGGTAGGTTCTCGCCACGCTCGTCGCGCAGGCGCGACAGCACCTTGTAATGCAGCACCCGCGAACGATCACGACTATCCACCACCGGCTGGAAGTAGAGCTGCAACTGGCGCTGGCCAAGTGCCCGGTCCAGCAGTTGATGCCAGGCATGGCGCTCGTCGCCCACGCTGGGCGCATCACCCTGGGTCAGGCTGGCCCAGGTCCGGTCCGCCTGGCCTTCCGCCTTGGCCAGGGCCTCGTCGGCGAGACGCAACAGGTCGGCGAGCGCTTCGCCCGGACTGAACGGCACCAGCCCCATATGGGCCACCGGCAGGGCATCGGCGGCCCCCGTGGTCACCAGGTTCGCCAGGCCGGCATCCAGGCGCTGGGCCAGCTGCTCGGCTTCTTCGGCCACCAGACCGGGTACCACCAGGGCGAAGTCACCACCCCGGCTGCGCGCCACCAGTTGGCCCGCGCCCTGCCCCGCCGCCACCTGCCGGAGCAGCTCGGCCACCGCCATCAACAACTGGTCGGTGCGTTGGCCACCCAGGCGTTGATTGAGTCCTGCGAGGTCGTGCAGGCGAAGAAGGAACAGGTAACCGGCACTGGCGTGGTCCTCGGCGCTGAGGCGCGCCTGCAGCTGCATTTCGAAGTAACGGCGGTTGGCGAGGCCAGTCAGGCTGTCCTTGTAGGCCTCGTCGCGCAGTCGTTCACTGCGCTCGGCCTGTTCCTGGAACAGCGCCTTGAGCTTCTCCACCATCTGGTTCATCGCCTGCACCACGCGGCGCAGCTCAGGGGTGCGCGGCAGTTCCGGCAAACTGAGGAACTCGCGGCGGGCAATGGCGTGGGACTGCTCCACCATGTAATCCAGGGGTCTCAGCTGGCGCCGCAACAGGAAGGCGCCAAGGCCTGCGCTGACCAGGCCGCAGGCCAGCAGCCAGCCAAGGCTGCCCAGTGCGCTCTGCCAGAGCCGGGCTAGCGCGAACAGCGGATGGCTCTTCACCTCCACCCGTGCCGCCTGCTGCCAGCCACGGCTGACGATGGCGTCGCCACCAACCGATTGCAGGCCGATCAGGCTGACGAACCACTGCGGCACCTGGGCACCGGCCGCGTCGGGTACGCCGGTGCGTTCCACCAGCACCTGGCCGTTCGCAAGGTCGATTACCCGGATGCTCTCGTAATACCCGCTATCGAAGATGGAGCTGACCATCAGCTCGACCATCGCCGGATCGTCGATATGCGGGGTCAGCGACAGGCCGAGGGCGGTCGCCGCATCCTGGGCGTGGGAGCGCAGCTGGTTGACGTACTGCTCCCGCGAACTCTCCAGGCCGACCATGAAACTGCCGCTGAAGGCGACCACCAGGAACAGGCAGATGGCGATCAACAACTGTTTGAACAGAGACATCTCGACTCCTATCGGGCGGGCTCCACGGGGAAGCCTTCAGCATTCATTTTCTTGAGCAATTCCTGCCAGCGCGACAGCCGCTTGGCATCCCCCACCTGTTTTCCACCACCGCTGCCGGCCAGCCACAGGCCCTCGGCATTGAAGGCGTAGACCGGCATCAGGTCGGTGCGCTGATTGGCGGGGCGGATGATGCCCACCAGGTTGTCCAGCACCAGCGGCATGGCGTCCGGGGATGCGTAATAGGTCAGCACCATGTGCGCCTGGTTCAGGCGCAGCGCCTTGACGTAGGTGATGCGCAGCTTTTCGCTGGGCACACCGAGCTGGCGCAGGCTGAAATACTTGGCGATGGCGAAGTCCTCGCAGTCTCCGGCGCCTATGCGCAGGGCCTGCACCGGCGTCGCCCAGAAATCGGTTTCGCCCCAGAGTTCGCGGTCGTCGCGAAAGCGCAATTTGGCGTTGAAGAAGCGGTTCACCTCTTCCAGTTGCGTCTTCTCGTCTGCACCGGCGAGGCGTCCCAGGGTCTCTTGCCAGTCATCGATTCGCTGCTTGCCGGGGCCAAGGGGGCCGTAGAGGTTTTCGGCGCGGCGGCTGATCAGGGTGAAATCCCAATCCGCCTGCAGTGCGCCGGCCAGCAGCGCCGACAGCAACGCCGCGACCAGGGTCGGCACTTGCCATCCCCTGCACGTACGCCAGGCCTGAACGCAACCTCGGAACATCCACTACCCCATCCAGGAGGCCATCGGGGCCCCATGAAACACGGCGCGAATGGTGCGGTCTGGACTTGAAAATAACAATGGCATTCTGCCGCCATGTAATGGACGACAGCGCGTAGGGTGCGCCGTGCGCACCAAGGATTGCCCAGGGCCTCTCGGCTTCACATCCGAGCGCCGGTGCGCACAGCGCACCCTACCTGCAAAAGGCCGGTGCGCGTGGCTCAGCGCAGACCGCGCAGATGCAGGAAGCCGAACAGCAGCACCTGCAGCCGCTCCAGCCAGGGGAAGGGACGTGCCTTCAGCTTGCGGTTGAAGAGTGCCGCCTCGGCAATGTGCGCCAGCAGCACCAGGCCCGCCGCCAGCAGCAGTGGTCGGTGCAACGGCTCGCCGAAGGGGTAGATGAGGTTGAGCAGCGCCACCAGCCAGAACATGGCCAGGGCGCCCTTGAGGAAAGATGACAGGTGCATGGTACCTCCGAAGTGTGCGGACCAGGCGGCCAGTGTGCCGCCTGGTGCCTTGCGGCTCTCCGCACTTTCGGTTGGAGCCGTCGCTCAACGCACGGTGAGAGCGATGGGCGCCTCCTCGAAGTCGAAGCAGCCGAGGAAGGTCTTGATGTCCAGCAGGTTGCCGTCCACCTTCACATCCCCCAGCACAGCGCCCTTGAGCAGGCCGTTTTCACCGCTGATCACAGTATCGAGGTAGGTCTTGTCGAAGGTCAGCTTGAGTGTGGTGCCTTCGGGGATCCCCTTGTGCAACTCGGCCACGCCACGGCGAACTTCCAGCGCCCACTCTTCCTGGATGTCGGGGAAGACGAAGCCGAGGGTCAGGTTCACGTCGGCACTCTTTTCCGGGTCCAGGCGCGTCACCCAGTTCTGCAGGAAGATCCGTGCCGGCAGGTTCTTCAGCATGTCGGGCGAGAGGAAGGCATTGCGCATGGACTGGGACAGCTGCAGCGCGGCATCGCCGTCCAGCTTGCCCTCCAGCTCCATGGCGCTCATCAGGTACCAGTTGCGCCAGTTGATGTTCATGCTGGCGTAGCCCAGGCGGCGGAAGCTGCGCGCCTTGATCTCGCGAGCCAGCTGGTCGCCGTGGTCGATGCGGATGGCGTATCCGGCCAGCTCGGCGGCCCACTGGTAGTCACCCTTGAGATAGGCGTCGCCGGCAGCCAGCAACACTTTCTCGCGTCCCCCCATCAGCTCCACCAGGCGCTTGGCCTTCTCCACGGGCGGGACCGGGTCGAGGTCCACCGGATCACCCTGGAACCAGCCCAGGTAGCCCTGGTAGATCTGCCGCACGCTGTGCTTCACGGTGCCGTAGTACTCACGCAGGTAGGGCGTATAGCCGGCCAGGTAAGGCGGCAGCTTGACCTTCTCCACCAGTTCGTCGGGCGTCAGGCCCTTGTTCATCCAGCGCACGGTCTGGTCGTGGACGTAGGCGATGGCATCGCGGGTCATGCGCAGCACTTCTTCCACCTTGTCCTTGCCGCTCACCGGCTGGCCGTGCAGCGGCACCATGTAGTCGGCCTGGTAGGCACGCAGCTTGTCGAGGCTGTTCACCCACACCACCGGGTCGCGGAACTTGGTGCCGCGCAGGGTATGGATGTTCGGCAGGGTCGGGCCCTGGGTGACCTCGGCGCTGATCAGCACCTTGTTCTGCGGCAGGAACAACACGATCTCGTCCGGCGCTTCGCTGGGCACATGGAGGAATTGCACCGGCAGGCCGGCAATGGTGGTGTC
Source organism: Pseudomonas sp. BN515 (assembly GCF_029873155.1). Classification (NCBI taxonomy): domain Bacteria; kingdom Pseudomonadati; phylum Pseudomonadota; class Gammaproteobacteria; order Pseudomonadales; family Pseudomonadaceae; genus Pseudomonas; species Pseudomonas sp. BN515. Next base: position 8,994 of record NZ_SSOH01000041.1, read on the forward strand.
CAGCTTGTCCTTGAAGGTGATGGTGGGCGCAATGAAGGTGGATTTGCCTTCATGGGCCAGGGGGCCGAGGCCGGCGTTCATGTCCTTCTTGTCGCTGTCCGGCAGCGCCGCGCCAAAGCTGTAGCCCGAGCGCATGCCGAGGATCGGGCCGACCAGCGCGCCCTGGGTCACCACGTTGTCCAGCAGGGTTTCCTGGGCGTAGATCTGCACCTCGCCCGACTTCACCTGTTCCTCGCTGATGAAGCCCTTCACGCCGTTGATGTGGTCCGGGTGGAAGTGGGTGTAGACGATGGCCTTGATCGGCTTGTCGCTGATCTTGCGGAACTCCGCGAGCACCTTGCGCGACTGCTCGGCCGACTCACCGGTGTCGACGATGATCAGCCCTTCCGGGGCCACGATCATCACGCTGTTGGCGAGGTTCCAGCCCACCGCCGAGTACACGTTGTCGGCGATCTTGTAGACCTTCTCGTTGAAGTGCTTGGTGTGCTCGGCCAGCTCGGCGTTGATGCTTGGCTGGATGGACTCTTCCGGCAATGCGGCGTCGGCGCCCAGGGGCAGTGCGGCGGCCAGGAGCAGGCCGCTGAAACGGGTAGTGATGCGCATGGTTCGCTCGGGATTGTTGTTATTGGCCGAGACAGGCTGGCAGGCGCCTGCTAATAATTCCAATGCATTCTTTTTCCATATTTGATGCAAGGCACGCATGAACGATCTTCGCCAACTCCGCCATTTCGTCGCCCTCGCCGAGCACGGCCACTTCGCCCGCGCGGCGGAAGCGGTGAATCTCAGCCAACCCGCCCTCAGCCGCAGCATCCAGGCCCTGGAGGCCAGCCTGGGTTGCAGCCTGCTGGACCGGACTCCCCGTCAGATCAGCCTGACGGCCCACGGCCGGCTGGTGCTGGAACATGCCCGGCGCCTGCTGGACGGCAGCCGCGCCCTGCACAGCGCGGTGACCCAACTGGACAATCTCGACAGCGGCGAACTGCGCCTGGGTGCCGGCCCCTACCCCGCCGCGCGCCTGGTCCCCCGAGCCCTTGGACGTTTCGCGAGCCGCCATCCCGGCGTTCGCGTGCAACTCACCTTGGAGAACTGGCACAGCCTGCGCCAACGCTTGCTGGACGACGCCATCGAGCTGTTCGTCGCCGACATCCGTGAACTCGAAGGAGATCCCCTGCTGGATGTCATTCCCCTGCGTCGCCATCCGGGCACCCTCTTCTGCCGGCCCGGTCACCCCTTGCTGGCACTGGACCAACTGCAACTGACCGACCTCGCCCGCTACGCCCTGGCAGGTACCCAGTTGCCGGTGGAGGTGGCAAGGGCCATTGGTGCCCTGAGCAGCAGCGAAAAGCCACTGGGCATCGAATGCGACAACTTCATGGTGCTGAAGGCGCTGGTGGCCGAAAGCGATGTGGTCAGCATGGCCCCCTGGGATGTGGTGGCCGAGGATGTGCGCGCCGGGCGTCTGGCACTGCTGCAGATCCCGGAGGGCACAAGAACGTCTTCGGCCTATGGAATCGTCAGCCATGCCGCGCGCAGCCTGTCTCCGGCTGCGCGGGCGGTGAGGGAGCTGTTGCTGGAAGAGGACCGGGACTTCTCCGCCATCTAGCGGCGGTTCTTCATGGACCAGTCACTGCGGTTGTTGTAGCGCGGATTGTGCGGCCGTGCCTCGTAGCCCGGCTCTACCCGGTACTGCTGGCGAACGTTGTGCTGCCGATGGTTCTGTTGCTGATAGTTGGGCTGCTGATAGTTCTGCCGGCGATAGTTTTGTTGCCGGTAGTTGGACTCGCGATAGCCCGGCTGAAGATTGTTCTTGCCCCAGGTCTGCAGCCGCGGCGTGTAGTCGTGGCGGCGTTCCTGGAAGTTGTCGTAGGGCTGCTGGTAATAGCGCCGCTGGTGATGGAACTTGCGGTCGTTGTCGTGGAAGCGCTTGTCGTGGAAGCGTTTGTCGGACTTGTAGTAGTCCTTGCGCCCGTCATAGTCGCGACGGTCGTAATAGCGGCGATCGTAATTACGGTCGTCGTCACGGTGATCGACGATGTAATAGTTCCGCCTCGGCACCTCGTAGTAGTTGCGGTGCACGGGATAGTCGCCGTCGTCGTAGTAGCGGCGACCGTAGTAGTCGTTGTCGTAGTCATAGACGGCACAGCCGCCCAGGGTCAGGCTCAGTACGGCAAGGAAGAATGCTCGGTAGGACATGGCGGCCTCCTTCGACCGCTAGGGACGGCGCAGACAAATGTCGGCGACTGGGATTTCTCCCACTGCGTTGGACAACGCGTCCTACAGAACAGCGCGCGACATCTGTCGGAAAAGTCCGTTTCCAATTGTTGCGCGCACCAAGTTGACGCCAGACGCCCCATGAGCGGGCACCCCTTCCCTCCAGCCAACACGCAAAACTCGCCAGAAGGCCCATGCCAGAGGCCTTGTGCCAGGTTGGCACGCCGTTCGCTTTGGCCAAGACGTGCAGGAGCTACCCGGGTGACCGGGTTCGCGGCACCACAACTTGCAATGGCTGGCTAGGGTTCCGATCCGCGAACGCGGATGACTGGTCCGAGAGCTGGCGACCTCCAGCGAGGTTACACGGCGGGACAAAAGCCCGGGAGAACGCGCCCCTTGATAGGGAAGTGCCGCGCAGCTCCGCCCGCCCTAAACCGAACTGGAGGTCCTCCATGCGTAAGTCCCGTCTGTTCGCCCTCGCCGTTGCCGGTCTCACCGCCGCTCTCAGCTTCAACACGTCCGCCGCACAGAAAGACAGCTTCAACGTCTGCTGGACCATCTACGCCGGCTGGATGCCCTGGGAGTACGGCGCCACCAAAGGCATCGTCGACAAGTGGGCGAAGAAGTACGGCATCGAGATCCAGGTCACCCAGCTCAACGACTACGTCGAATCCATCAACCAGTACACCGCTGGCCAGTTCGACGGCTGCACCATGACCAACATGGATGCCCTGACCATCCCCGCCGCCGGTGGCGTGGACAGCACCGCGCTGATCGTCGGCGACTTCTCCAACGGCAACGACGGCGTGGTGGTCAAGGGCGAAGGCAAGACCCTGGCCGACCTCAAGGACATGCCCATCAACCTGGTGGAGCTGTCCGTCTCCCACTACCTGCTGGCTCGTGCCCTGGAACGCGCCGACCTCTCCGAGAAGGACGTGCAGGTGGTGAACACCTCCGACGCCGATATCGCCGCCGCCTTCGATACCGCCGAAGTCCAGGCCGTGACCACCTGGAACCCGATGCTGGCCGATATCAAGGCCAAGCCCGGCACCAGCCTGGTGTTCGACTCCAGCAAGGTGCCTGGCGAAATCATGGACATGATGGTGGTCAACACCGAAACCCTGAAAGACAACCCCGCCCTGGGCAAGGCACTGACCGGCGCCTGGTTCGAGATCGTCGCCCTGATGCAGGCCAGCAATGCCGACAGCACCGCCGCCCTGGAACACATGGCCAAGGCTTCCGGCACTGACCTCGCCGGCTACCAGGCGCAACTGGCCGCCACCCGCCTGTTCCACACCCCGGCCGATGCGCTGGCCTTCGTCACCAGCCCGAAGCTGCCGGCCACCATGGACAAGGTGGCCAGCTTCAGCTTCCACCACGGCCTGCTGGGCGAAGGTGCCAAGGATGCCAACGCCGTCGGCATGAGCTTCGCCAAGGGCGTGGTCACCGGCGACAAGGGCAACGTGAAACTGCGCTTCGACCCCACCTACGTGCAGCTGGCCGCCGACGGAAAGCTCTGATTGCTGCCCCGAACCGTAGGTTGGTCAGAGCGAAGCGAAGCCCAACACCACAATGTTGGGCCTCGTTCCTCGGACCAACCTACGCAGTCCCTCCGAACCGAGTAACCGCCATGCGCCTGATCAACCGCCAACCGGACCGCGCCGGACGCCTGATCCTGGTCCTGCTGCCCTTCGCCCTGCTGCTGTTCGCCTACTTCACCGGCTCGGCTGCGCGGCTGACGGAAAACCCCAACGACAAGCTGCTGCCCAGCGCTGCGCAGATGAGTGACGCCGTCGAGCGCCTGGCCTTCACCGAAGACAAGCGCAGCGGCGACTACCTGTTCTGGCAGGACTCCGCATCGAGCCTGAAACGCCTGGCGCTGGGCCTGTCCATCGCTGCGCTGCTGGGCCTGGCACTGGGCATCGCCGCTGGCACCCTGCCGCTGTTCGGCGCTCCCTTGTCGCCCCTGCTGACGGTGCTGTCGATGATCCCGCCGCTGGCGATCCTGCCGATCCTGTTCATCGTCTTCGGCCTGGGCGAGCTGTCCAAGGTGATGCTGATCGTCATTGGCGTCGCCCCCTGCATCGCCCGCGACCTGGAGCAGCGCGCGCGGGAAATCCCCCGTGAACTGCTGATCAAGGCGCAGACGCTTGGCGCCAACACCTGGACGCTGATCCTGCGGGTGGTGCTGCCGCAACTGATGCCGCGCCTGCTGATTTCCCTGCGCCTGGTGCTGGGTTCCGCCTGGCTGTTCCTGATCGCCGCCGAAGCCATCGCCTCCACCGATGGCCTGGGCTACCGCATCTTCCTGGTCCGCCGCTACCTGGCTATGGATGTGATCCTGCCCTACGTGGTGTGGATCACCCTGCTCGCCTGGCTGATGGACCTGGGCCTGCGCCAGCTCACCCGGCTGGCCTTCCCCTGGTACGAAGGAGCCAAGGCATGAGCTTCATCAGCGTCCGCAATGTCTGGCAGGAATACGGCGACCAGGTGGTGCTGGAGAATCTCGACCTGTCGGTGAACGAAGGCGAGTTCTGCACCCTGGTCGGCGCTTCCGGCTGCGGCAAATCCACTTTCCTGCGCATGCTGCTGGGCCAGGAATCGCCCAGCCGCGGCAGCATCCTGCTGGATGGCCAGCCGCTGGCGGCCGAACCCGACGCCAGCCGTGGCGTGGTGTTCCAGCGCTACTCGGTGTTCCCGCACCTCAGCGTGCTGGACAACGTCGCCCTCGGCCTGGAACTGCCCCGCTCGCCCCTCTTCGGTCGGTTGTTCGGTGGTGCGAAACGCGCCGCCCGCGAGGAAGCCGCCGCCATTCTCGCCAAGGTCGGCCTGGGCCATGCGCTGGACAAGTACCCCAGCCAGCTGTCCGGCGGCATGCAACAACGCCTGGCTATCGCCCAGGCGCTGATCATGAAACCCCGCGTGTTGCTGCTGGACGAGCCCTTCGGCGCCCTCGACCCGGGCATCCGCAAGGACATGCATGAGCTGCTGCTCGGCCTCTGGCACGAAACCCGGCTGACCGTATTCATGGTCACCCACGACCTCTCCGAAGGCTTCAGCCTGGGCACCCGCCTGCTGGTCTTCGACAAGGTGCGCCAGGACCCGCACGCCCCCAACGCCTTCGGCGCGCGCATTACCTACGACATTCCCCTGAACAGCGACCGCCGTGCTGCCCGCGCGGCTGTCGAGGCCTTGCCGGAGCGGGTCACCGCCGCCCTGCAGCCGGCCATCGCCCACTGACAAGGAACCTGCCCATGACCGCATCCCTGGCCCTCTGCCCAACCCTCTATGAAGAAACCGTCCCCGGCGGCGGCCACACCTCCTTCGTGTTGAAACGCGGCCAGCAGCTGCGCATCACCGACCTCGAAGGCGGTGCCAACGTCAGCCTGCTGCTGCTCAACGCACAGGAGAAGAGCGAGCGCCTCAACCTGCCGGACAGCCTCAAGTGCCAACACACCGCCAAGCTCACCGCCGGCCACTGCCTCTACTCCGACATGGGCCGGGTGCTGGCCGCCATCACCGCCGACACCTGCGGCTGGCACGACAGCTTCGGCGGCGTGCTCAACGCGTCCGAAGTGAAGGAAAAGTACGGTGCCGGACGCTACCAGGAATTGCGCAACGGCTTCTTCCGCAACGGCGTGGACAACCTGCTGGTGGAAATGGGCAAGTGGGACCTGAACCTCCAGGACCTCCTGATGTGCCTGAACCTGTTCAGCAAGGTCACCGTGGACAGCGACGGCTGCTTCCACTTCCAGCCGGGCAACTCCAAGGCCGGCGACTACATCGAGCTATATGCGCCGATGGACACGCTGGTGGTCCTCACCGCCCTGCAGCACCCCATGGACCCCAATCCCGAATACACCCCCAAACCGGTGCAGCTCACCTGGCAGCAGGTACAGAGCGACGGCATCACCCTGCTCTGCCGCACCTCGCGCCCGGAGAACGGCCGCGGCTTCCACAACACCGAACGCCTGTATATCTGAGGGCTGCCCGCATGAACCTGACCCACAGCGACAAACATTCCGAAGCCGCCATGTACCGCGCCGTAATCGCCGCTGGTGAACCCTTCATGACCGAAGTGAAGGCCGGCCAGACCCTGCGCCTGCTGGACCTGGAAGGCAACCAGGCAGTCGACACCCTGTTCTACAGCGCCCACAACCCGCGCGAGCGCTACGACGTGCAACGCACCCTGCGCCGGCAGAACCGCGTCTACCTCAGCGCCGGCAGCGTGCTCTATTCCAACCTCGGCAACCCCATGCTGACCATCACTGCCGATACCTGCGGCCGCCACGACACCCTCGGCGGCGCCTGCGCCCAGGAAAGCAACACCGTGCGCTACGCCCTGGACAAGCGCTACATGCACAGCTGCCGCGACAACTTCCTGCGCGCCAGCCTGCATGACGGCCGCCTGACCAAGCGCGACATCAGCGCCAACATCAACTTCTTCATGAACGTGCCGGTCACCCCGGATGGCGGCCTGACCTTCGAGGACGGCATCTCCGCCGCCGGCAAGTACGTCGAGCTCAAGGCGCACATGGACATCATCGTGCTGATCTCCAACTGCCCGCAGCTGAACAACCCCTGCAACGCCTACAACCCCACGCCCGCCGAGGTGCTGGTATGGGACTGAAACAGCTGCGTGCCTGGCTGTTCCTGCTGTGCCAGAGCCGGTCGGGGCAGTGCCTGAATTCTCCCACTCCGACGCCAGACCAGTAGGAGCCAGCTCTGCTGGCGAAGCTCTTCGCGAGCAGAGCTCGCTCCTACGGACAACACCGAAATTCCAGCCACGGACGACCGTGGTGCAGACGAATAAGGCGGGACGGCCCGTCATCCCTTTCGAGGGTTCTGCAATGTTCGAAAAACTCCTGATCGCCAACCGCGGCGCCATCGCCTGCCGCATCCTGCGTACCCTGCGCCAGCTCGACGTTCGCGGTGTGGCGGTGTATTCCGAAGCCGACGCCGCCAGCCTGCACATCCAGCAGGCAGACCAGGCCATCAGCCTGGGCGACGGCCCGGCCGCCAGCACCTACCTGGTGGTGGAGAAGATTCTCGCAGCCGCTCGCGACAGCGGCGCCCAGGCCATCCACCCCGGCTACGGCTTCCTCTCCGAGAACGCCGCCTTCGCCGAAGCCTGCGAAGCGGCCGGCATCGCGTTCGTCGGCCCGACGCCAGAGCAGCTTCGGGTATTCGGCCTGAAGCACACCGCGCGCGCCCTGGCCAAGGCCAACGGCGTGCCCATGCTGGAAGGCACCGAACTGTTGGAAAACCTGGAAGCCGCCCTGGCGGCTGGCGAACAGGTGGGTTACCCGGTGATGCTGAAAAGCACCGCCGGCGGTGGCGGCATCGGCATGCGTGTGTGCCGCTCGGCCACAGAGCTGAGCGACGCCTTCGAGGCCGTGAAGCGTCTCGGGCAGAACAACTTCAGCGACTCCGGCGTGTTCATCGAGAAGTACATCCAGCGCGCCCGCCATCTGGAAGTGCAGGTGTTCGGCGATGGACAGGGTGAGGTGATCGCCCTCGGCGTGCGCGACTGCTCGGTACAACGACGCAACCAGAAGGTGCTGGAGGAAACCCCCGCGCCGAACCTGCCCGCCGGCATGGCCGACGAACTCTGCGCCGCCGCCATCAAACTGGCCAAGGCCGTGAGCTACCGCAGCGCCGGTACGGTGGAGTTCGTCTACGACAGCGCGGCCGAGCGCTTCTACTTCCTGGAAGTGAACACCCGCCTGCAGGTGGAGCACGGGGTCACCGAACAGGTCTGGGGCGTGGACCTGGTGCGTTGGATGATCGAACTGGCCGCCGGCACCTTGCCGCCCCTGGCCGAATTGGCAGCAGGACTCGAACCCCGCGGCCATGCCATCCAGGCGCGCCTCTATGCCGAAGACCCGGGCCGCGACTTCCAGCCCTGCCCCGGCCTGCTCACAGCGGTCGCATTCCCCGAAGCCAATGGCAGGGACCTGCGCATCGACACCTGGGTGGAAGCCGGATGCGAGATTCCGCCCTACTTCGACCCGATGATCGCCAAGGTCATCGCCTGGGCGCCGAGCCGTAGCGAAGCCAGCGCGGCGCTGGACCAGGCCCTGGCCGACACCCTGCTCTATGGCGTGGAATCCAACCGCGACTACCTGCGGCAGATTCTGGTCGACGTCCCCTTCGCCAGCGGCTCGCCCTGGACCCGCTGCCTGGAAGGCCTCAGCTATCGCGCCAGCACCTTCGAAGTGCTCGGCGCCGGCACCCAGACCACAGTGCAGGACTATCCCGGACGTCTCGGTTACTGGGCCGTGGGCGTGCCGCCATCTGGCCCCATGGACAGCCGCGCCCTGCGCCTGGGCAACCGCCTGCTGGGTAATGCCGAAGGTGAAGCCGGGCTGGAAATCACCATGAGCGGCCCGACCCTGCGCTTCAACACTGACGCTGTGGTGGCGATTACCGGCGCACCGATTCCGCTGACCCTCGACGGCCAGCCGCAACCGATGGACACCGCCTTGTTCGTACCGGCGGGCGCCACCCTGGCCCTCGGGACCATCGCCGGGGCCGGCGCGCGTAGTTACCTCTGCGTGCGCGGCGGCCTGCAGGTGCCGGATTATCTCGGCAGCAAGAGCACCTTCACCCTCGGTCAGTTCGGCGGCCACGGTGGCCGCGCCCTGCGTGCTGGCGATGTTCTGCACCTCACGCCTCTGGCCGATCGCGGCGCCGGCCAGACACTGGAACCGGCCCTGCGTACGGAGCTAACCGAGGTGCGCACCCTGCGGGTGATCTACGGCCCCCATGGCGCGCCCGAATACTTCACCCCGGCCTACATCGACACCTTCTTCGCCACTGACTGGGAAGTGCACTTCAACTCCAGCCGGACCGGCGTGCGCCTGATCGGGCCGAAGCCGGAATGGGTGCGCGAAAGTGGCGGCGAAGCCGGGCTGCATCCCTCCAACATCCACGACAACCCCTACGCCATCGGTGCCGTGGACTTCACCGGCGATATGCCGGTGATCCTCGGCCCGGACGGCCCCAGCCTCGGCGGCTTCGTCTGCCCGGTGACCATCATCGAAGCGGACCTCTGGCAGCTGGGGCAGTTGAAGGCGGGGGACAAGGTGAGGTTCGTGGCGGTGAGCGTTGGCGAGGCGCGTGCTTTCTCCCCTCTCCCTCTGGGAGAGGGGCCGGGGGAGAGGGAAACCTCAGCGCGCGCCGAACTACCCTCACCCCAGCCCTCTCCCAAAGGGAGAGGGAGCAGTCTGGAGCTGACCTCGCCCGTCGTGCTCGACCTGGGCGAATCGGACAAGCGCCTGGTGGCCCGTCTTTCCGGCGACACCCACTTGCTATTGGAAATCGGCGCGCCGGAACTCGATCTGGTGCTGCGCTTCCGCGCCCATGCGCTGATGCAGGCGCTGGAGGCCAAGGCCCTGGACGGCGTGATCGATCTGACGCCGGGCATCCGCTCCCTGCAGGTGCACTACCAACCGGAAACCCTGCCGCTGGAGGCGCTGCTGGAAACCGTTACCGGACTCTGGGATGGCGTCTGCGCAGCCGGCGACCTGAAGGTGCCGTCGCGCATCGTCCATCTGCCGCTTTCCTGGGATGACCCGGCCTGCCAACTGGCCATCGAGAAATACATGACCACGGTGCGCAAGGACGCCCCCTGGTGTCCGAGCAACCTGGAGTTCATCCGCCGCATCAACGACCTGCCGAACCTGGACGAAGTGCAGCACACCGTGTTCGACGCCAGCTACCTGGTGATGGGCCTGGGCGATGTCTACCTCGGCGCCCCGGTGGCCACGCCGCTGGACCCGCGCCACCGTCTGGTGACCACCAAGTACAACCCGGCGCGCACCTGGACCGCCGAGAACTCGGTGGGCATTGGCGGCGCCTATATGTGCGTCTATGGCATGGAAGGGCCCGGTGGCTACCAGTTCGTCGGCCGCACCTTGCAGATGTGGAACCGTTACCGCGACGTGGAGGCCTTCGGTGGAAAGCCCTGGCTGCTGCGCTTCTTCGATCAGATTCGCTTCTACCCGGTATCCGCCGACGAGTTGCTGAAGATTCGCCGCGACTTCCCCCTTGGCCGCTACCCACTGCGTATTGAAGAGAGCGAGCTGTGCCTGGCCGATTACCAGGCCTTTCTCGCCCGTGAAGCCGACGGCATCGCAGCCTTCCGCCAGCAGCAGCAAGCTGCCTTCAATGCCGAGCGGGAACGCTGGATCGTCTCCGGCCAGGCGCACTTCGAAAGCGACGACCTTGCCGTCGACCTGGGCGAAGACGCGCCGCTGGACGCTGGCCAGCACGCGGTGGAAAGCCATATCGCCGGCAACCTCTGGCAGGTGCAGGTGCAGGAAGGCGCCAGCGTGAAGGCCGGGGACATCCTGGTGATCCTCGAATCCATGAAGATGGAAATCCCCCTCACCGCACCTCGCGATGGCGTCGTGAAGGAAGTGCGTGTGCAGCCCGGTTCGCCGGTCCGCGCCGGACAGCGGGTGGTGGTGATGGAGGAGGCTTGATCTGAAGAGATGATTGAAGGGCATCTTGTGGGAGCGAATTCATTCGCGAAACAGGACGAAGTCCTGCCTCGTTACAAGCAGGGCAGCGCTGCTGCCCCATCGCGAATGAATTCGCTCCCACAGTTCAAAATCTCCCATTGCTGGTCCCCATCCGCACACCTACAGTTCAAGCGGCACCGCACGCAAAAGGATCCGCAATGCCGCCGCTCAGCCGCGACCAGGCGCAACGCCGCGCCGACGATATCCAGGCCTTCTACCGGGAGCTGGAGCGCCTGCACAAAGAACAGACCCTGCTGCTCTCCCCCGAACAGATCGACCAGTTGGGCGATCACCATCGCCAGTTGTTGGCGGACTATCGCAACACCTTCGATATCGACCCGGACGCCCAGGCCAGGCGTCTTTCCCTCGGCATGCGCATCGCTTCCCTGCTGGGGGCCCTGGCGCTGGCGGCCAGCCTGCTGTTCTTTTTCTATCAGTTCTGGGGACTGTTCCCGGAAGCTGCCCAGGTGGGCATCCTCGCCGGCTTCTCGGTGGGCAGCCTGCTGCTGACCCTGCTGCTGAGTCGGCGCGACCCGTCCGGCTATTTCGCCAGGCTGGCGGCGGTACTGGCGTTTGCCTGCTTCGTGCTCAACGTGGTCATGCTCGGGCAGATCTTCAACATCACCCCCAGCGACAAGGCGCTGCTGCCCTGGGCCGCCTACGCCCTGTTGCTGGCCTATGCCTGCGAAGTGCGCCTGCTGCTGGGGGCCGGCCTGGCCTGCATCATGGCCTTCATCGCCACCCGGCTGACGACCTGGAGCGGGCTCTACTGGCTGGACTGCACCGAGCGCCCGGAACACCTGCTGCCCGCCGGGTTGCTGATCTTCCTGGTGCCGCAGTTCATTTCCCAGGTCCGCTACAGCGGCTTCGCCGCGATCTACCGGGTGCTGGGCCTGCTCGGACTGTTCGTGCCGCTGCTGGTGCTCGCCAATTGGGCGGCAGGCAGCTACCTGCCCTGGCCACGCGACCTGGTGGAAGGCTTCTACCAGATCGTGGGATTCACCGGCGCCGCGCTGGCCATCTGGCTCGGCAATCGCCGCGACTGGCCTGAAATGATGCACACCGGCCTGCTGTTCTTCGTGCTCTTCCTGTTCATCAAGCTGTTCGACTGGTGGTGGGAGGTCATGCCGAAGTACCTGTTCTTCCTCGTCCTCGGACTGGTTGCCGTGCTCATCCTGCTGGTGCTCGGCCGCCTGCGCCGAGCCCACAAGGGAGGGCAGCACGCATGAAGGCCCGTACTGCCTTGCTCAGCGGCCTTGCGCTGATCGGCCTGACCAACGCCATCGCCCTTGGCGGCGTCTGGTTCAACCGCAGTGGCGAGCCGGACAGCCGCCTGCAGCTTTCCGAACGCGAGCTGCGCCGCGACCACGACTGGAGCCTGCGCGAAAACAGCGGCCTGGCCCTGCGCCTGGACTGGCGACTCCCCAGCGACCCGAAGGGTGATGACCGCTACCAGCGCCTGCCGCTCGATGAAACCAAGTTGCTGCAACTGGGCTTCACCGCCGATGACCGCGACGGGCAGCGCTTCGACAACCGCAACCGCGAGGTGCTGGTGGTGCTCGAACTGGACGGCCCCACGCGCAAGGCCGAACTGGAACGCGCCCGACAGCGCATGAAGGAGGCTGAAGGCGAGTTGCGCGCAAAACCCACGGACAAGCGCAGACAGGACGCCGAACGCGCCGCCCGCGACTATCTTGAGCAGGAGGAAAAACGCGAGAGTCGCCTGTTCGCGGTGGACGTGGGGCTGGACCGTGGAGCCCTGCGCGAGCGTTACGCCGATCGCAGCCGCTACGCCATCGTGCCCGGCAGCGTCAGCGCCTGGGTTCGCGACGGACACCTCACCGGCCAGATCGGCAGTCTGCGCATCAGCGAAATCAACGTGCCGCATGCCTGGCGCGAAGCACTGGGTGAGGAGCTGGCGCGCGACCGCAACAGCGAATCGCCGCCGCGCTTCCGACTGTGGTTGAGCTTCGGCCAACGCCTGGAACCCTGGATCGATTCAGCACCGGAGTTTCAGCGCCGCGGCCGTCAAGGAACGCCCGACGACGTCGATAGCCTGGCGTCAAGTACCCGTCCGTGACGCCTGTGTTACTGCACGCTAGCATTGCGCCACCACACCGAGGCCATGTTGTCCGATGCCGCTACAAGAACACACCAAGCAAAGCCACCGCCTGTTGGTCATCACACTGGTACTGCTGCTTGGCTGCGGTTTCCTGGCCACCTCCCTGGTCAGCTACCAGGCGTCGCTCAAGTCCATTCGCAACACCATCATCAACACCGAGTTGCCGCTGACCTCGGATAACGTCTACTCGGAAATCCAGAAGGATCTGGTCCGGCCCATCCTGATCTCCTCCATGATGAGCCGCGACACCTTCGTGCGTGACTGGGTGATGCACGGCGAGAAAAACGCCGAGCCCATGACCCGCTACCTGCGCGAAGTGCAGGAGCACTACGGCGCCTTTACCTCCTTCTTCATTTCCGACCGTACCCTCACCTACTACCAGACCAAGGGCGTGCTCAAGCAGGTGAGCCCGAAGGAACCACGGGACATCTGGTACTTCCGCGTGCGGGATATGAAGGAACCGTACGAGATCAATGTCGATGTGGACATGGCCAACCAGGACCGGCTGACCATCTTCATCAACTACAAGGTGTTCGACTACGACGGCAAGTTTCTCGGCGCCACCGGCGTCGGCCTGACGGTCGACGCGGTGATCAAGCTGATCGACGAATACCAGCGCCGCTACGATCGCAGCGTGTACTTCGTCGACACCACCGGGCGTATCGTCCTGACCGGCGCCGATGGCGGCCCGCTGGGGGCTCGGGTCGGCCAGACGCTGGCCGACGTGCCGGGGCTGGAGGATCTGCAGGCGAGATTGGGACGCCCGCAGACGGGCAAGTTCGGGTATCACGAACGCGGTCGCGACCACTACCTGAACGTGCGCTACATCCCTGAGCTGGACTGGTACCTGTTCGTCGACAAGCACGAAGGTGGCCTGCTCGCCGGCCTGCGCAACACGCTCTACCTTAACCTGCTGATCTGCCTGCTGGTGACCGCCATCGTCCTGGTAATGGTGAGCCGCCTGATGCGCCGCTACCAGCACAGCATCGCCGCCCTGGCCACCACCGACAGCCTGACCAGCCTGCCCAACCGACGCGGCTTCGAACTGCTCGCCGGCCAGGCGCTGCAGGAAGCCCGCCGCGACCGCAAGCCGCTGACGGCGTTGCTGCTGGACCTGGATCACTTCAAATTGCTCAACGACACCTACGGCCATCAGGCCGGCGACCAGGTGCTGCAGGGCTTCGCCCAGAACCTGCGCGACGGCCTGCGCCAGTCGGACATCGTCTGCCGCTGGGGTGGCGAGGAATTCATCATCCTGCTGAAAGACACCGGCAACGCCACAGCCCACCAGCTTGCGGAGAAAGTCCGTGGCGAGGTGGCCGCGCAGCGCTATCCCTTCAGGGGGGTGAATCTGCAGGTGACCACCAGCATCGGCCTGGCCGAGATGCACCCGGACGATTCCCTGGACAGCCTGATCGGCCGCGCCGACCGCGGCCTCTACAGGGCCAAGCAATCCGGCCGCAATTGCGTATGTGTGGAGCCCTCGGGCAACGCCGACGTGTTGTGATCCTGTGCGGACCACCATCGGTGCCTGTCCGCACTCGGTTGGTCTTTCCGTAGGTTGGGTCGGGCGGCGTTCCACGAGCGCAGCGAAGCCCAACGTGGCGCGGTATCAAGTTCACACTGTTGGGCTTCGCGTAGCTCAGCCACAACCTACAAGCGATCGCGCTTCATCCGTCCGGTGGGGGTCCGCCCTCTCTCTGTGGATGTGAAGCACGACTTCAGCCCCAGGTTCAGGCCAGCAGCGCCACCGACTTGATCTGCGCCCAGATCGACTGCCCCGGATAGAGACCCAACTGATCACGGGAAAAGCGGGTGATGCGCGCCAGCATGGGCGCACCGTCCACATCGAGGCGCACCAGCACATGGGCCGGATTGGCGGCCGGAAATTCTTCTACCACCCGTGCCGGCAGCAGGTTGAGGATGCTGCTGTCGCGCTGTTTTTCCAGGCTCAGGCTGACGTCCCGCGCCAGCACCCGGAAGCGTAACGTACGGCCCTCAGTCACCGGAGAATGGGCCACCCGCACGCTCAGCGAGCTGCCGGGCAGGGCCAGGGTCAGTAACTGATAACGGGCATCGAATCCCTGCACCCGGCCTTCGATCACCACGCCTGCTTCGTCTTCCTGGGCGATGGGCAGGTCGAGGCGTGACAGGGTCTGGTCGAGTGGGCCGCTGGCCAACACCCGGCCGCTGTCGAGCAGCACCAGGTGATCGGCCAGGCGCGCCACTTCATCAGGCGAATGGCTGACGTAGAGCACCGGAATATCCAGTTCGTCATGCAGGCGCTCCAGGTAGGGAAGGATTTCGCCCTTGCGCTTGAGATCCAGCGCCGCCAGGGGCTCATCCATCAGCAGCAGTCGCGGGCTGGTGAGCAGGGCGCGGGCGATACCGACGCGCTGGCGCTCGCCACCGGAAAGGTGTCCCGGCATGCGTTCCAGCAGGTAGCCGATGCCGAGCAGTTCCACCGCGTGGTCCAGGTGGACGCGGAGATCCTGCGCGGGAATGCGCCGCTGGCCGAATTCGAGGTTGCGCCGCACGGAGAGGTGCTCGAACAGGCTGGCCTCCTGGAACACATAGCCAAGCGGCCGCTTGTGGGTGGGCAGGAAGTGGCCCCGGGCGCTGTCCTGCCAGACTTCGCCATTCACTTCCAGGAAGCCTTCGGCCGCCCGTTCCAGGCCGGCGATGCAACGCAGCAGGGTGGTCTTGCCCGAACCGGAATGGCCGAACAGGGCACTGACGCCGCGTCCCGGCAGCGCCAGATCAGCCTCCAGGACGAAGTCCGGGTGGCGCAGGTGAAAACGTGCACGAATCTGTTGCATGGCTCAGGTCCAACCGGGTTTCAGGCGTCGGCTGGTGTTCAGTGCCAGCAGGATGAGGAAGGAGAACAACAGCATGCCGCCGGCCAGCCAATGGGCCTGGGCGTATTCCATGGCTTCGACGTGATCGAAGATCTGCACCGAGACCACGCGGGTCTTCTCCGGGATGTTGCCGCCGATCATCAGTACCACGCCGAACTCACCCACCGTATGCGCGAAGCCGAGGATTGAAGCGGTGACGAAGCCTGGCCGGGACAGGGGCAGCACCACCGAGAAGAAGGTATCCCATGGGCTGGCTCGGAGTGTGGCAGCGACTTCCAGGGGACGCTCGCCGATGGCGGTGAAGGCGTTCTGCAGGGGCTGCACCACGAAGGGCATGGAGTAGATCACCGAGCCCACCACGAGGCCAGCAAAGGTGAAGGGCAAGGTGCCGAGGCCAAGGCTCTGGGTGAACTGGCCGATGAAACCGTGGGGCCCCATGCTCACCAGCAGGTAGAAGCCGATGACGGTGGGGGGGAGAACCAGCGGCAGGGCAACCACCGCGGCCACTGGCCCTTTCAGGCGCGAACGGGTACGTGCCAGCCACCAGGCAATGGGCGTGCCTACGACGAGCAGGAGCAAAGTGGTCAGGGTCGCCAGTTCAAGCGTCAGCCAGATGGCGGCCAGGTCGGTGCGGTCGAGGGGGAAGCTCATGGGTTGGCCGAATGATCAGTTTTCGCTGTGTGGCGAACTATATAGCGAAGCTTTGCGGCCAGCCAGAATCAGACGCTGCTCCAACCAGGCCCGGCGCGATGCAGGGCGTTGTCGGCCTCCTGCAGCAGTTGCTCCAGGTCCTGCCCTCGGCTCGACTCGGCATGGCCGATGCGCAGGGTCAGGCTCTGCTCCGCTGCGCGATTGAAGGCTCCGAGGCCAGCGCGCAGGCGCTGCAGAACGGCGTGCGGTTCGCCATAGCCGGTGGTCAGCACGAGGAACTCTCCCCCACCGAGGCGCGCGATCAGGTCGTCCCGGCGGAACTGCGCCCGCAACATGCGCGCGGCCACCAGCGGCAGGTTTTCGGCGGGCCCACCGTCGTTGCTTTCCACTTGCAGGTGAAGCAGCAAGCAGGGTGTGTCGCGCTGGCGTGACGCATCGAGACTCTCGGCGGCGTGACGCAGGAAGCCGAGGCGGTTGTGCAGGCCGGTGAGTTCGTCGGTCATGGAGAAACGCTGGATCTCCTGCTCAACCCGCTCGCGCTCACAAGCTTCGTCGTAGAGCAGGCGGTTGGCAGCCACCAGATCCTGGGTACGGGCAATGACACGCTGTTCGAGCTCGTTGTAGAGCTGGACGTTCTCCATGGCCACCGAGGTCGAGTCCGCCAGGGCCTGGAGCAAGCCGACTTCGCGCACGCTGGCCAGGCGCGGAGTGGCCCAGTAGGTGCCAATCGCCCCCACCGGGGCCATGCTGCGGATGGGCACCATGACCAGGCTTTTGACAAAGGTCGGGCGGTAGGCGTCGTGGGGGATGCGCGGGTCCTGGTAGATGTCTTCGATCACCGCGGGCTCGCGGTTGAGCATGGCCCAGCCGCTGATGCAGGTTTCCATGGGGAAGCGCAGGCCCTTCCACAGCGGAGAGATGGCGTCCTCGTCCTTGTAGTAGCAGCGATCGCCGTCGCGCAGGACGAAGGTGGCGCCATCGGCCCCCACCAACTCCCGCGCGGCACTGCGCACGATCTCGGCGATACGGTCGAGATCACGGGCCAGGGACAACTCCTGGATGGCCCGCACCAGGCATTCGAGATTGCGTTCGTAGCTGACAGCGGAACCATCCATAGACCCACGCCTCCGGACCGGGGCGAGAGCGCCCCGGATTCATATCAGCATAGAGCGTCAGTCGTTGCGAGAGGGGGACAGCAATTCGATTTTGTAGCCGTCGGGATCTTCCACGAAGGCCAGGATGCTGGTGCCGTGTTTCATCGGGCCCGGTTCGCGGGTGATCTTGCCGCCACGGGCGCGGATGTCTTCGCAGGCCTTGTAGACATCGTCCACTTCCAGGGCGATGTGGCCGTAGGCGTTGCCCAGCTCGTACTTGTCCACACCCCAGTTGTAGGTCAGCTCGATCACGCTGTTATGGGCCTCGTCGCCGTAGCCGACGAACGCGAGGGTGAACTGGCCGTCCGGGTAGTCCTTGCGGCGCAGCAGGGTCATGCCCAGCACTTCGGTGTAGAAGGCGATGGATTTGTCCAGGTCGCCGACTCGCAGCATGGTATGCAGCAGTCTCATCGATACTTCCTCATCGGTTGCCCGTATTTCGTGGGCTCTTAAATGACGAACCCCGGCTTTTGGCCGGGGTCCGTAGGCTCGTGCTTACAAGCTTATCAGAACAGCTTGCGGCCCTTGCCTGCGGCGATGCGCATGCGCAGGGCGTTGAGCTTGATGAAGCCAGCAGCGTCGGCCTGGTTATAGGCGCCGGCATCGTCCTCGAAGGTGGCGATGTTGGCGTCGAACAGGGAGTCGTCGGACTTGCGGCCGACCACGATGACGTTGCCCTTGTACAGCTTCAGGCGAACTACGCCGTTCACGTTGGTCTGCGAGGCGTCGATCATCTGCTGCAGCATCAGACGCTCCGGGCTCCACCAGTAACCGGTGTAGATCAGGCTGGCGTATTTCGGCATCAGCTCGTCTTTCAGGTGCGCGACTTCGCGGTCCAGGGTGATGGACTCTATGGCACGGTGAGCGCGGAGCATGATGGTGCCGCCGGGGGTCTCGTAGCAGCCGCGGGATTTCATGCCGACGTAGCGGTTCTCGACGATGTCGAGGCGGCCGATGCCGTTCTCGCCGCCGATGCGGTTCAGCTCGGTCAGCACCTGAGCCGGGGTCATGTCCTTACCGTCGATGGCAACGATGTCGCCATTGCGGTAGGTCAGCTCGATGTAGGTCGGGGTGTTCGGCGCGGCTTCCGGGGACTTGGTCCAGCGCCACATGTCTTCTTCGTGCTCGGTCCAGGTGTCTTCCAGCACGCCGCCCTCATAAGAGATGTGCAGCAGGTTGGCGTCCATGGAGTACGGGGACTTCTTCTTGCCGTGGCGCTCGATCGGGATGTTGTGCTTCTCGGCGTAGTCCATCAGCTTCTCGCGGGACAGCAGGTCCCACTCGCGCCAGGGGGCGATCACTTTCACGCCCGGCTTCAGGGCGTAGGCACCCAGCTCGAAGCGCACCTGGTCGTTGCCCTTGCCGGTGGCGCCGTGGGAGATGGCGTCAGCGCCGGTCTCGTTGGCGATTTCGATCAGGCGCTTGGCGATCAGCGGACGGGCGATGGAAGTACCCAGCAGGTACTCGCCTTCATAGATGGTATTGGCGCGGAACATCGGGAACACGAAGTCGCGAACGAATTCTTCGCGCAGGTCATCGATGTAGATTTCCTTGACGCCCATTGCCTGAGCCTTGGCGCGGGCCGGTTCGACCTCCTCGCCCTGGCCGAGGTCAGCGGTGAAAGTCACCACTTCGCAGTTATAGGTATCTTGCAGCCACTTGAGGATCACCGAGGTGTCCAGGCCACCGGAATAAGCCAGGACAACCTTCTTTACGTCCGCCATGCCATCAACTCCACGGGGGTTGTACGAAAAACCCGTGATTCTACTGACCCTGGCGGCCAAATTACAGTGTCGCGACAGCTTATGACGACGAGGCGACAGATTCTGTCAGTTGCGCGACGAGCGGCAGGCTCAGGACCCGGTCGGAGTCCGGGGAGCGGGAGCGGCGCCCTGGACACCCGGCGCGCTAGGCGGTGCGGCCGGCGCGGCGGCGGGAACACCAGGCTTGGCCGGAGCGGGCGACTCAGCGGGTGCAGGTGCTGGAGCAGGGGCGGCGGCTGGCGCCTCCACGGGCAGGTCAACGCGGGACAGCTGCACGGTGGCGCGACGGTTCTTCGCCCGGTTGGCCGAGCTGTTGTTCGGTGCCAGCGGATAACGCTCGCCATGGAAGCGCATGACCATCTGCGCTTCGGGGAAGCCGTTGGCCTTGAAGTAGTCGTACACCGCCAGGGCGCGGCGGCGCGACAGGTCTCGGTTGGTCAGGCGGTTGCCGCTGTTGTCGGAGTGACCGTCGATTTCGATGTGATTGACGCTGGGATCAGCCTTGATGAAGTCGAGCATGATTTCCAGCTTCGCCCGCGCCATGTCGTCCAACTCCATGCCGCTGCCCGGAAAGCCGACCTGCACCTGCTTGACCTGGTCGAAGTTCACCGGCAGCAGCTTGGCGGTGCAGGCCAGGTAATCCTGGTAGGCCTGATTGAACTTCACCGGCAGCAGACGCACTTCCATGGCATCGCCGCCCTGGAGGGTGCGATGCCGTATGACTGGGCTGCGGCCTTCCAGCAAGCCGGTAAGCAGACGACCGGCCTGTTGCTGGGAACTGTTGAAAGGCACTTCACCGCCGCCGACGCTGACCACGCCGAGGTTGATGTCTCCCCTCCCCGGCTGCCAGGGCGCCGCAGCCGCCAGCAGCGTCGCCGAGCCGGCGCCCATCCAGCGCTCGCGCGCCTTCAGGCGGAAGGTGGCCTGCTCGCCCGCCCGGCGCACGAACTCCCCCGAACCGAAGTCGGTGATGGGCTGCGATAGCCGGCATTCGAACTTATCCCCCTCGACCTTCCACTCCACTTTCTCCAGACGCGTCTGGAAGGTAATGGCCATGGCCGGCAGGCTGGCGAACAAGCTCAGGAAGACGAGATAGCGCTGGCGCACGGCGGGCTCCACGGGGAATTACGGCGTTCCTGCTGGATATCGGTGCCAAGCGGAAAAACTTGAGCGCGGTTTTACTCATGAGGCTGTCGCCAGCTCCTGCCCTGCGTGCCCCGGAAGGGCTTTTCCGGTAGCATGTCCGCCCAGTTCTGCCCGCCTGGAAGCCCCTCATGTCCGACCGTTTGACCCTCCTGCGTCCCGACGACTGGCACATCCATCTGCGCGATGGTGCCGTCCTGGCCCATACCGTCGCCGATGCTGCCCGCACCTTCGGCCGCGCCATCATCATGCCCAACCTGGTGCCCCCGGTCCGCAATGCCGAGGAAGCCGACGCCTATCGCCAGCGCATCCTCTCTGCCCGCCCGGCCGGCAGCCGATTCGAGCCGCTGATGGTGCTCTACCTCACCGACCGCACCAGCCCGGAGGACATCCGCGCGGCCAAGGCTTCCGGTTTCGTGCACGCAGCCAAGCTCTATCCGGCCGGCGCCACCACCAACTCGGACTCCGGCGTCACCAGCGTCGACAAGATCTTCCCGGCCCTGGAAGCCATGGCCGAAGTCGGCATGCTGCTGTTGGTACACGGTGAAGTGACCCGTGGCGAGATCGACGTATTCGACCGGGAGAAGGTGTTCATCGACGAGCACCTGACCCGTGTGGTCGAGCGCTTCCCGACCCTGAAGGTTGTGTTCGAACACATCACCACCGGCGACGCGGTGCAGTTCGTGCAGTCGGCCTCGGCCAACGTCGGCGCCACCATCACTGCCCATCACCTGCTGTACAACCGCAATCACATGCTGGTTGGCGGCATCCGCCCGCACTTCTATTGCCTGCCGATCCTCAAGCGCAACGTGCACCAGGAAGCCCTGCTGGACGCCGCCACCAGCGGTAGCGCCAAGTTCTTCCTCGGCACCGACTCGGCGCCCCATGCCAAGCACGCCAAGGAAGCCGCCTGCGGCTGCGCCGGCTGCTACACCGCCTACGCGGCCATCGAGCTGTACGCCGAAGCCTTCGAGCAGCGCAATGCGCTGGACAAACTCGAAGCATTCGCCAGCTTCCACGGGCCGGACTTCTACGGCCTGCCGCGCAACACCGACCGCATCACCCTGGTGCGCGAGGAGTGGACCGCCCCGGCCACCCTGCCGCTGGGCGAGCAGGTGGTGGTACCGCTGCGCGCCGGCGAGAAGCTGCGCTGGCGTCTGCTGGAGGAGCAAGCGTGAGCGAGGACCTCTACGACGACGAACTGGACGGCAGCCTGCCGTCCGGCCCGCGCCATCCCATGGCGGCGCGTTTCCGTGGTTACCTGCCGGTAGTGGTGGACGTGGAGACCGGCGGTTTCAATGCCGCGACCGACGCCCTGCTGGAAATCGCCGCGACCACCATCGCGATGGATGAGCAGGGCTTCCTCTATCCGGACCACACCCACTTCTTCCGCATCGAGCCGTTCGAAGGCGCCAATATCGAACAGGCCGCGCTGGAGTTCACCGGGATCAAGCTGGATCACCCGCTGCGCATGGCGGTGAGCGAGGAGCACGCGTTGACGGAAATCTTCCGCGGCCTGCGCAAGTCGATCAAAGCCAACGGCTGCAAGCGCGCCATCCTGGTCGGCCACAACTCCAGCTTCGACCTCGGCTTCCTCAACGCCGCGGTTAACCGGACCGGCCTCAAGCGCAACCCCTTCCACCCCTTCTCCAGCTTCGACACCGCGACGCTCGCCGGCCTTGCCTACGGGCAGACCGTGCTGGCCAAGGCCTGCCAGGCCGCTGGCATCGAGTTCGACGGCCGCGAGGCGCACTCGGCGCGTTACGACACCGAGAAGACCGCCGAGCTGTTCTGCGGCATCGTCAACCGCTGGAAGGAAATGGGCGGCTGGATCGACGACGAGGACTGACCTCTGCATCCAGTTGTAGGAGCGAGTTTGCTCGCGAAGCTTCACCAGCAAGCTGGCTCCTACCAACACCCAGACATGAAAAAGCCCGGCAAATGCCGGGCTTTTTCTTGACCTGGAAACGCTTACAGAGAAGAAGCGTTTTCGGCGAGGTATTGAGCAACGCCTTCCGGAGAAGCGGTCATGCCCTTGTCGCCTTTTTTCCAGTTGGCCGGGCAAACTTCGCCGTGCTCTTCGGTGAACTGCAGGGCGTCGACCAGACGCAGCAGCTCGTCCATGTTACGGCCCAGCGGCAGGTCATTGACGATCTGGGAACGCACAATGCCGTTCTTGTCGATCAGGAAGGCACCGCGGTACGCCACGCCGTCTTCGGACTCGACGTCGTAGGCTTTGGCGATTTCGTGCTTCATGTCGGCAGCCAGGGTGTACTTGACCTGGCCGATGCCGCCCTTGTCTACCGGGGTGTTACGCCAGGCGTTGTGGGTGAAGTGGGAGTCGATGGACACGCCGATCACTTCCACGCCGCGAGCCTGGAATTCGGGGATGCGGTGGTCCAGGGCGATCAGCTCGGACGGGCACACGAAGGTGAAGTCCAGCGGGTAGAAGAACACCAGACCGTATTTGCCTTTGATGGCCGAGGACAGGTTGAAGCTGTCAACGATTTCGCCATTGCCCAGAACGGCGGCAACGGTGAAGTCCGGAGCCTGCTTGCCTACGAGTACGCTCATTGAATGTCTCCTGAGTTGTCATGAGTAATCAGTGGGGCCGGGGGTCACAGCCTGGCCAACCGATGTGGCGGCGCCATGACACCCGCTTCCAAAAGGACGGGCAATAATACACTCGGCAGGTAGCCCCGCCCACCGCTTTCGACTAGCGGGTCAATGTCGGCGAAACACCGTCCGGGAACGCGGGAAGGCCTCTGGTCCGGGCCTTTCAAGCATATCTTTGACAATCATTCTCATTACTATTAGTATCCCCTCCATCCAACCACTCCCTGAGTTCTGAGTGCTATGTACGTCTGTCTCTGTCTAGGTGTCACTGACGGTCAAATTCGCGAAGCCATCTATGAAGGCTGCTGCAGCTATCGCGAAGTACGCAACACCCTGGAAGTGGGTACCCAATGCGGCAAGTGCGCGTGCCTGGCCAAGCAGGTGGTCAAGGAGACCCTCGCCGAGGTACAGAGCAGCCAGGCAGCCCTCGCCTACCCCGCTGCCTACGCTATCGCCTGACCATTCGGCGGAAACACAGGAAACCGGACCTCAGCGTCCGGTTTTTTTGTGCCTGTTTTTCAATTATTTAGAGTTCAAATGTAGAAGTTAAACATTCTTATTAATATTCAAATTCATTTGAAATTCAATAGCTTAGATTTGACACACTTAACTGCCAGGCTCAGAATTCATAAATCTCCCACCTACGGCAGGACTCCACATGAAAGGCGACAAGAAAGTCATTCAGCATCTCAACAAGATCCTCGGCAACGAACTTGTTGCGATCAACCAGTACTTCCTGCACGCCCGCATGTATGAAGATTGGGGCCTGAAGAAACTGGGCGATCACGAATACCACGAGTCCATCGACGAGATGAAGCATGCGGACAAGCTGATCAAGCGCATCCTCTTCCTCGAAGGCCTCCCGAATCTGCAGGACCTTGGCAAGCTGATGATCGGCGAGAACACCAAGGAAATGCTGTCCAGCGACCTGAAGCTGGAGCAGCAGGCAATACCGGACCTGAAGACCGCCATTGCCTACTGCGAAAGCGTGGGTGACTACGGCAGCCGCGAACTGCTGGAAGAGATCCTCGAGTCCGAGGAAGAGCACATCGACTGGCTGGAAACCCAACTGGGCCTGATCGATAAGGTTGGCCTGGAAAACTACCTGCAGTCGCAGATGGACGAGTAATCCAGCGTGATTAAAAAAGCCCCGCAATTGCGGGGCTTTTTATTTGCCTTTGAAATAATGGAAAACGGGAATATTTCCAATTGGCAAATGGCAGCGGGAAATAAGACAGAACTTCCCGAACTGAACTTACGCCCACTATCCGTGACTCAACTTCCTTGACCGGTACGCCTTACATTTCCCCCAGGTTCCGGAAGGCTGTTTGCCAGGCACCAATGAAAAAGCCCCGCACTTGGCGGGGCTTTTTCATTGAATGACGGATCAGGCGCTGGCCTTGCTCACGGCATCCTTGACCAGGGTCTGCAGCTCACCCTTTTCGAACATCTCGGTGATGATGTCGCTACCACCAACCAGTTCACCGGCTACCCACAGCTGCGGGAAGGTCGGCCAGTTGGCGTATTTCGGCAGGTTGGCGCGGATTTCCGGGTTCTGCAGGATGTCCACGTAGGCGAACTTTTCGCCGCAAGCCATGAGGACTTGCGCGGCGCGGGCCGAGAAGCCGCACTGCGGAGCGTTCGGCGAGCCTTTCATGTACAGCAGGACAGTGTTGTTGGCGATCTGCTCTTTGATGGTTTCGATGATATCCATTGGGCACCTCGGCTGAACTTTCCGACTGGTGAGTCGGCAGGATGGCGGCATTGTAACG
The DNA here is from genome assembly GCF_029873155.1 of Pseudomonas sp. BN515. Lineage (NCBI taxonomy): Bacteria > Pseudomonadati > Pseudomonadota > Gammaproteobacteria > Pseudomonadales > Pseudomonadaceae > Pseudomonas > Pseudomonas sp. BN515. Next base: position 33,812 of record NZ_SSOH01000041.1, read on the forward strand.
GAAAGCCGAGCGGTGCGCTCGGACTCTCCATACCTTCAGGCGGCCACCACTTCCACGGGAACGCCATTGAGTGCCGCGTTGCCGGAAACCGCGTCCAGATGGCGCTCGTCGGTGAGGTCGTTGGCACTGGCACCGGGCTGCTCACTGGCGATACCCATGCGAACGCCGGGACGCGCGTGCCCCCAGCCGTGGGGCAGGCTGACCACGCCGGGCATCATGTCGTCGCTGGCGCCGACCTCCACCTCGATCACGCCCACCCGCGAACGCACCTTGACCCGCTGGCCATCCACCAGCCCGCGAGCCTCCAGGTCGTTCGGGTGCATCAGCAACTGGTGACGCGGCTTGCCCTTCACCAGTCGATGGTAGTTGTGCATCCAGGAGTTGTTGCTGCGTACGTGACGGCGGCCGATCAGCATCAGTTGTCCCTCCCGGGGTACAGGCTGCGCCGCAAAGCGGTCGAGGTCGCCCAGCAGGATCGCGGGGGCTGCCTCCACCTTGCCGCTGGTCGTCTTCAGGCGTCCGGCCAGATTGGGTTTCAGCGCTCCCAGATCGATGCCGTGGGGATGTTCCCGCAGGCGCGCCACAGACAGCTTGTGTTCGGAACGGTCGCCATAGGGGCCGGCGCGCAGGCCAATGTCGATCATCTGCTCAGGCGCCAGGGTAGGTTTGAGCTCGATACCGGTACGGGCGGCAAAGGCCTTGGCCAGGCCGACGAAGATTTCCCAGTCGTGCTTTGCTCCGGCCGGCCGGTCCAGAACGGCCTCGTTGAAGCGGGTGACGTTGCGCACGGCGAAGAGGTTGAAGGTGGTGTCGTAGTGCTCGTGCTCCAGCGGCGCGGTGGGCGGCAGGATCAGGTCAGCGTAACGGGTCGTCTCGTTGATATAGAGGTCGATGCTGAGCATGAATTCCAGGCCGTCCAGTGCCTGTTCCAGCTGGCGGCCATTGGGCGTGGACAGCACCGGGTTGCCGGCGACCGTCACCAGCGCCCTCACCTGCCCCTCGCCGGGCGTGAGCATCTCTTCGGCCAGTGCCGCCACCGGCAGTTCGCCGCCGTACTCGGGGAGGCCGGATACGCGGCTCTGCCAGCGATTGAAATGCCCGCCCGAGGTCGCGGACACCAGATCCACCGCCGGCTCGGTGCAGAGCACACCACCGACCCGGTCCAGGTTGCCCGTGACCAGGTTGATAAGCTGGATCAGCCATTGGCAGAGGCTGCCGAAGGCCTGGGTGGAAACGCCCATGCGGCCATAGCAAACCGCACTCTCGGCCGCAGCGAATTCCCGCGCCAGCTGGCGAATCTGCTCTGCCGGGATGCCGCAACGCTGGCTCATGGCTTCGGGTGTGAAATGGGCGATGGCCGCCCTGACCTGCTCCAGCCCCTCGACCTGGAGGTGGGTGGCGCGCCCCAAGCCTTCTTCGAACAGGGTGTTGAGCAGGCCGAAAAGCAGTGCCGCATCCTGCCCCGGACGCACGAACAGGTGCTGGTCCGCCATGGCCGCGGTTTCGCTGCGTCGCGGGTCTACGACCACCAGCTTGCCGCCCCGTGCCTGCAGGGCCTTCAGGCGCTTTTCCACATCCGGCACGGTCATGATGCTGCCGTTGGAGGCCAGCGGGTTGCCGCCGAGGATCAGCATGAAGCGGGTGTGGTCGATGTCGGGGATCGGGATCAGCAGGCCGTGGCCATACATCTGCTGGCTGATCAGGTGATGGGGCAGCTGGTCCACCGAGGTGGCGGAGAAGCGCCCGCGGGTTTTGAGCAGGCCGAGGAAGTAGTTGCTGTGGGTCATCAACCCATAGTTGTGCACGCTCGGGTTGCCCTGATACACAGCCACCGCGTTGTTGCCATGGCGCGCCTGGATATCGGCCAGGCGCTCGGCAACCAGGGCAAAGGCTTCGTCCCATTCGATGGGCAGCCATTCGTTGCCGGCGCGGCGCATGGGCTGGCGAATGCGGTCCGGGTCGTTCTGGATGTCCTGCAGAGCCACAGCCTTGGGGCAGATATGGCCGCGACTGAAGCTGTCGTGCGCGTCGCCCTTGATAGAAAGGATGCGGCGACTGCCGTCTTCCTGGTCTTCGGTCTCGATGGTCAGGCCACAGATGGCCTCGCAGAGATGGCACGCACGGTGATGGAGGGTCTTGGTCATGGCCTGGCCTCAAGTTCTTGTTCGAGACGACCGGTCGGGTCGCAAGGAGAAGACTATGGAGCCAGATTGGCCGATCGGCCAGCAGCGTCAGCGCCATGAATCGGCAGGCATCAGGCCTGCCGATTCGCCAACGCGGTCAGCGGATGGACTTGATGGTGCCCTTGTTGCCAGTCACCTTGGCGGTCACCTTCTTGAATACCACATAGTCCTGGACGGTCAGCTCGTAGCGAGGCGCCACGATCAGGTCAGCGCCGGATTCCTTGACGGCCTTGTAAGCAGCGGCGGATTTCACTGCGGAGATGGGATCGGGACCGAACGGCAGACCACCGCCAGTGTCGCCACCATAGGCAACACCATCCGCGAACTGGGAGTCCCCACCGAACTTCAGGAAGTTGAACAGGATGTTCACTTCGGACTGTCCGCTGATCTGCTCACCCACGGCGACGTCGGCCTTGAGATCAGTTTTCACGCTGCCATTCAGCGGCGAACTCGGCTGGCTGACGTTGTAGCTGCTGCAACCCGTCAGAGCAGCGAGGGCAGCGGCCAAGGCGGCGGGAACGAGGAACTTATTCATTGGAATCTCCATGGATCGTTGAAAGTCTGAGCGGCTCCGCAGGTTTTCCATATGCGGGAGCCATCCCCGGAACCACTCGATTCCGGGGACGCGCAAACCTATCAATCGACGGCTTGGAGCATCAGTTCATGCATTCCTAAAGGGCTCTCAGATACTTTCCCACCAGTTCCGCCCCGAATTACCTCAGGACGTAGGCTCAACCAGGCAAACCCGATTGCGCCCACCGCTCTTGGCACGATAGAGGGCGGTATCGGCCCATTCCAGAAGTTGCTCGGGACGGTCGTCGGGACTGGGCACCAGGCTGTGTGCGCCCACGCTCACCGTCACCACGCCGGCGGGGTTGTCGAAATGGGCCAGCCCCCGCTCGTAGACCGCCTGGAGAATCCGCTCCGCCACCAGCCGCGCGCCGGCCAGGTCCGTGTGTGGCAACAGCACCGCGAACTCTTCGCCGCCGTAACGCGCCACCGTATCGCCGGCGCGCACCTTGAAGCGACGCAGCACATCGCTCACCGCCTTCAGGCAGACATCGCCGGCCTGGTGGCCGTAGCGGTCGTTGTAGGCCTTGAAGTAGTCGACGTCGATCATTACCAGCGCCAGGGGTGAACCTACTGTGGCGGCACGGTGGAACTCGACCTGCAGGGCCTGATCGAACTGCCGGCGATTGGCGATGCCGGTCAGGCTGTCGCGGTTGGCCAGGTGAAACAGTTCGCGGTTTTCCTGCGCGATGCTCTGGGCAACGGCCATGCGTTTGCGCATCCGTGCCACCAGCCCTCCGCCGACGACGATCAACGCCAGTACCAGAACCGCGACCAGGCTGCCGACCATCGCCGCCTTGCGCCCCCATTCGGCCAGCACTTCCTGGCGGGACATGGACACGGCCGTCACCAGCGGAAAGTGGTCCAGGGCACGGTAGGCATAGACCCGGTCCACCCCGTCGAGCGTTGAAATGCTCGCCCCGACCCCCACAGGCGAGCGCTTGAGGTCGTGCTGGAACATGTAGCTGCCAGCCATGCTCTCTCCAGTACCCCCGACGTCCTCCGGCCGCCTATAGATGATGGTGCCGTCATTCATGGTGATGAGGATGCTGCCTTGCGCACCGATGTCGAAGTGCTTGTAGAACTCGCGGAAGTGATCGATACGGATGCTCGCCAGCACGACGCCGGCGAATCGACCGTCCTTGTCATTGAAACGGCGTGAAACCGGCAGTATCCACTCGCCAGTGGAACGGCTGCGGAGCGGACTGCTCACCTCCGTGTCACGGCTCACCGAATGGCGGTGATGCTGGAAATAGGTGCGATCCGCGTTGTTCGCGTCCACCGTGGGCGGCGGGTTGGTGTAGTGGAGCCAGCGTCCTTCGGCGTCGTAGACGAACACCCCGGCCAGCTGCGGGGAGCGCTGCTTGAAGGTCAGCAGCAACTGGTCGATGGCATCGGCACTGGTCTCGCCTCGTTCCAGCAGGGGAACCAGGGCGCTGAGGACGATATCGGCTTCCTTTATGGATTCCTGGGCATGCTGGGCGACGGAGTAGGCCAGGTTGGCATTGGCCTTGTCCGCCTCCCGCAGATAGAGCTGCTTGGAATCCAGGACCTGCGCCAGATTCACCAGGATGGCGCCCAACCCGGCGACCAGCAGCAAGGCGTAAGCCAGCCACAGGGAACGTCGGGTTCCCGGATTGTCCTGAACGGGCTCCGGACCGTTTCCGGCCATCCGCGTACTCCTCACTGCCTGCGACTGGACACACCTTAGACAAGCGCCTGGGTCGAAACAATCTGGAGCGATGGATGATTGCCGCCACCCCCGAGGTCGTTGTACAACCTTCGCCCCGGCGCGAATGGCGAGCTAGAGCGGCCTTTCCGATAGCACCGGAGTGCCCCGGCCAGTGCCGCCCCGTCAGGCGCATAGCCACGAACGACGCGGCCTCCAGCGCATATTGGAAAAGCGCGACATTTCCTTATAAGATCGCGCCTTCCCCCTAAATCGTCGCCACGTGCGGCTTTGACCGCCCGTCCCGCCTGCTTTGTTCCCGCAACACCCGGCCAGGACATGCGGCCAGTGACAAAAGAAGAAAGGTAGTAACCATGAGCGCTAGGCATTTTCTCTCCCTGATGGACTGCACTCCCCAGGAGCTGAACAGCCTGATCCGTCGAGGCACCGAGCTGAAGGATCTGCGCAACCGAGGCGTGCGTTACGAACCTTTGAAAAGCCGTGTGCTGGGCATGATCTTCGAGAAGGCCTCCACCCGTACCCGCCTCTCCTTCGAGGCCGGCATGATCCAGCTCGGCGGCCAGGCCATCTTCCTGTCCCCGCGCGACACCCAGCTCGGCCGCGGCGAGCCCATCAGCGATAGCGCCATCGTTATGTCGCGCATGCTCGATGCGGTGATGATCCGCACCTTTGCCCACAGCACGCTGACAGAGTTCGCCGCCCACTCCCGTGTGCCGGTGATCAACGGCCTGTCCGATGACCTGCACCCCTGCCAGCTGCTGGCCGACATGCAGACCTTCCTCGAGCACCGCGGCAGCATCCAGGGCAAGACCGTGGCCTGGATCGGCGACGGCAACAACATGTGCAACACCTATATAGAGGCGGCCATCCAGTTCGACTTCCAGCTGCGCGTCGCCTGCCCCGAAGGCTACGAACCCAATCCTGCGTTCCTCGCCCAGGCCGGCGACCGCGTCAAGGTCGTGCGTGACCCGCGCGAAGCCGTGGCCGGCGCCCACCTGGTCAGCACCGACGTCTGGACCTCCATGGGCCAGGAAGAAGAAACCGCCAAGCGCCTGGCGCTGTTCGCCCCCTACCAGGTGAACAAGGCGCTCCTCGACCTGGCCGCGGAGGACGTGATATTCATGCACTGCCTGCCGGCCCACCGCGGCGAGGAGATCAGCGTCGACCTGCTCGACGACCCCCGTTCGGTGGCCTGGGACCAGGCGGAAAACCGTCTCCATGCCCAGAAGGCCCTGCTCGAACTGCTGGTAGAACACGCCCATCACGCATGAATCGCGAAATGCTCCTCAACCTGCGCAACCTCACTTGCGGTTACCACGACCAGCAGGTTGTGCGGGGCCTGAACCTTCATCTCAATGCCGGTGATATCGGCTGCCTGCTCGGCCCGTCGGGCTGCGGCAAGACCACCACCCTGCGCGCCATCGCCGGTTTCGAGCCGGTGCTGGAGGGCGAAATCGCGCTGGCCGGCGACATCATCTCCCGCGCCGGATTCACTCTCGCGCCGGAGAAGCGTCACATCGGCATGGTGTTCCAGGACTACGCCCTGTTCCCGCACCTGACCGTGGCCGAGAACGTCGCCTTCGGTATCCGCAAGGAACCCGACTTCGAAGACAAGGTTGGCGAACTGCTGGAGTTGGTGAAGCTTGGCCACCTGGCCAAGCGTTATCCCCACGAGCTGTCCGGCGGCCAGCAGCAACGCGTATCGCTGGCCCGTGCGCTGGCGCCCGAGCCGCGCCTGCTACTGCTCGACGAACCCTTCTCCAACCTCGATGGCGAACTGCGCCGCCGCCTGAGCCAGGAAGTCCGCGAGATTCTCAAGGCCCGCGGCACCAGCGCCATCCTGGTGACCCACGACCAGGAAGAGGCCTTCGCGGTCAGCGACCATGTCGGCGTGTTCAGGGACGGCCTGCTGGAGCAGTGGGATACACCCTACAACCTCTATCACGAGCCCCTGACCCCCTTCGTCGCCAGCTTCGTCGGCCAGGGCTATTTCATCCGTGGCCAGCTGGTTTCGGCCGATTCGGTAAACACCGAACTGGGCACCATCCGCGGCAACCGCGCCTACACCTGGCCGCAGGGCTCGGCGGTGGACGTGCTGCTGCGCCCGGATGACATCGTGCATGCGCCGGAAAGTGACCTGCGCGCCAAGGTGATCGGCAAGACCTTCCTCGGCGCCGCCACCCTTTACCGCCTGCAATTGTCCACCGGCAGCCAGCTGGAATCGATCTTCCCCAGCCATGCCGACCACCAGCCCGGACAGGAAGTCGGCATCCGCATCGCCGCCGATCACCTCGTGGTGTTCCCGGCCCAGGGCAGCGTCGCCGCCCACTTCACGCCCCAGGATTCCGGCGTACGCCGCATCAGCGGCGCACTCTGAAACCTGTAGGGGCGATTTCAATCGCCAAGGGCAGCGCAGCTGCCCCTGAGTTCGCCCTACACCCAAAGCCTGCCGCTGGCCACCAGCACTGAATGTCCGGCGATGCTCACCCGATCACCGTCGAGTCGGCACCAGAGATCGCCACTGCGCGCGGAGCACTGTTCGGCGCGTAGCACGCGCTTGCCGAGGCGATTCGCCCAGTAAGGAATCAGCGCGCAGTGAGCTGCACCGGTTACGGGGTCCTCATCGATACCGATCACCGGGGCAAAGAAGCGCGAGACGAAGTCATGCTTCATCCCCGGCGCAGTGACGATCACCCCCGACCAGGGCAGTTTCGCCAGCGCCTTGAAGTCCGGCGCGCATTCGCGCACGGCCTGCTCCGAATCCAGCACTGCCAGCAGGAAGTTGGCTCCCAGGGCATCCACCGGGGCAACGCCGAGGGCATGCTCCAGTTCCAGGGTCACACCCACCTCCTGGGGAACCTGAGCGGGGAAATCCAGGGCCAGTCGACCCTCCTCCTCACGGCTCACCCGCAACTCGCCGGACTTGCTCATGAACTCCAGGCGGTCGCCCGGTTCCTGATAAAGCTCGAACAGCACGTGGGCGCTGGCCAAAGTGGCGTGGCCACACAGCGGCACCTCGGCCTTGGGAGTGAACCAGCGGATGTGCCAGGCACTGCCCTCCTTAACCAGGAAAGCGGTCTCCGACAGGTTGTGTTCGGCGGCGATGCGTTGCATGAGCTGGTCGTCGAGCCAGGCGTCGAGGCGATAGACCACCGCCGGGTTGCCACCGAATGGGCGTTGGGTGAAGGCGTCGACCTGATGGAATTCCAGCTGCATCACAAGCTCCTTTTTGAAGCGGGGTGGGAAAAACCAGCTTGCCAGCCATCAGCGTCCCGCGCGCCGTACAGCGGCCAGCTTTTATCGGGGGTACAGCCAAATCAGTCTAGTGGAGGCAAACCATAGCGCTGCAGGAGCGCGTTCATCCGCCCGGACTCTCGCAGGCGCTTGAGCCCTGCCTCGAACACCGCAGCATGCCGCGCGCTGGCTTTCAGCGCCGGAGAGAATGCGAGGTAGATGGGCACGTCCGGCGTGCGGCAACCCGCCTTCATCAACTTGCCCTGCTGGCCAGTGCTGGTGAGCAAGGCGTCCATCACCCAGGCATTCTCGACGGTGGCATCGACGCGGCCGAGCAGGACCTTTTCCACATTCATTGCCAGAGCCTGATCGCCGGACACGACCTGCACCCGCGCCGGATCATCCCGCTTGATGCGAATGTAGGTGTCCAGTTCCTGGCCGTAGCTGTAACTGTTGATGCTGCCCAGACGAACTTCAGCGAGCGACGCCAATCCGCGGTAACGCCATTGGCTATCAGGGGCAACGTAGAAGCACATGCGCGACACGCCGGGCGGCGTGCGAGTGAAGACGAAGTCGGGAGCGTCCTGGATACCGGCGCCAATCAGCGCATCCAGGCGGCCGTTTCGGGTGTCGTGGACAGCACGGGCCCAGTTCACCACGCGGTCTTCCACCTTGATGCCGGCTTCGCCGAAGATTTCCCGCGCCAATTCAACGAAGATGCCCGGCCGTGGCGAGCCGGGCTGGCAATTGATCGGGCACCAGATATCCCCGGCGATCACCAGGGTTTCAGCGCGAACCGTAGGAAAGAGCAAAGGAACGATCAGCAGCGCCAGTAGCTGCCAGCGGCATTTCAGCCATCCTTGCCCTTTCCCCATTGCGCCTCCCGTCCCTGTGGCGAACTCAAGCCCCGCTGCGCACCCGCTTAACGGCATCCAGCCAACCGTCATAGAGCTTCTTGCGATGCTCGTCGGCCATGCGCGGGGCAAAGCGTTGTTGACGATGCCAGTGGCTGGCCACTTCGTCCAGATCGCGATAGAGCCCGGCTTGCAAACCTGCGAGATAGGCCACGCCCAGCGCTGTGGTTTCCGTCACTTCCGGGCGCTCCACCGGCACCCCGAGGATGTCGGAGAGGAACTGCATCACCCAGTTGTTCTCCACCATGCCGCCGTCCACACGCAGGGCGCTGGGCGCGGCGGCGCCGTCCTGGGCCATGGCCTCCAGCAGGTCACGGGTCTGGTAGCAGACCGATTGCAGTCCGGCGGTGACGATCTCCTTGATGCCGGTGTCGCGGGTCAGGCCGAAGATGGCGCCGCGTGCGCGCGGGTCCCAGTAGGGAGCGCCGAGGCCGGTGAAGGCCGGCACCAGGTACACGCCACAGGCATCGCCAGTCTGTTCGGCCAGGGCCTCGGTATCGCGGGCGTGGCTGATCAGCTTGATGCCGTCACGCAGCCACTGCACCGCGGCTCCAGCGACGAAGATGCTGCCTTCCACCGCATAGCTCACCTTGCCATTCAGGCGGTAACCCACCGTGGTCAGCAGGCGGTTGCGGGAAACCACTGGCTGATCGCCTGTGTTCTGGATCATGAAACAGCCGGTGCCGTAGGTGCTCTTCACCATTCCCGGCTGGAAGCAGGCCTGGCCGATCAGCGCCGCCTGCTGGTCGCCGGCCATGCCGCGTACCGGAATACTGGCGCCGAGCAGAGACGCGTCGGTATCGCCGAACTCCGCGGCGCAGTCCAGCACCTCTGGCAACAGGCTGACGGGAATGTCGAACAGGCGCAGCAGTTCCGCGTCCCACTGCTGGCTGTGGATGTTGAACAAAAGGGTCCGCGAGGCATTGGTGGCGTCAGTGCGATGCACCTTGCCGCCGGTCAGGCGCCAGAGCAGGAAGCAATCCACCGTGCCGAAACGCAGCTCGCCACGCTCGGCACGCTCGCGGGCGCCCGGAACGTTTTCCAGCACCCAGCGCAGCTTGGTGGCGGAGAAATAGGGGTCGATCAGCAGGCCGGTTCGATTGGCCACATCCGCCTCGTGGCCAGCAGCCTTGAGCGAGGCGCAATAGTCCGCGGTGCGGCGGTCCTGCCAGACGATGGCCGGATGGATGGGCGTGCCAGTCACCGCGTCCCAGACCAGGGTGGTTTCACGCTGGTTGGTGATACCGATGGCGGCGATATCGGCAGGGTTGAGGCCGCTCTGCTCGATGGCCTCGCGACAGACCTTGAGAGTGGTCAGCCAGATTTCCTCGCCGTCATGCTCCACCCAGCCGTCCTTGGGGAAGTACTGCTTGAACTCCTGCTGGGCGCGCGCCACCGGCAGGCCCTGGGCGCTGAAAACGATGGCGCGGCTGCTGGTGGTGCCCTGGTCGATGGCGAGCAGGTATTGGGCCATGGGGATGCTTCCTTGTTGGCGTTCTTGTTGTCAGTTTCGAGCCTGTCCACGATCCCGCCACCCCTGCGCGGCGGATCGTGGGTGATTCCTCAGGGGCGGCCGATGTCGGCGAAATGTCCCTGGGTGTGGGTCGCCAGGGTGTCGGCCGAGAGTTCGACTTCCAGCCCGCGCCGGCCGGCGCTGACGTGGATGGTGTCGAAGTTGCGGGCGCTACCGTCGATGAAGGTGCGCAGGCGCTTCTTCTGTCCCAGCGGGCTGATACCGCCCACCAGGTAGCCAGTGCTGCGCTGGGCCTGGTTCGGGTCGGCCATCTCGGCCTTCTTCGCGCCAGCGGCATGGGCCAGGGCCTTGAGGTCCAGGGTGCCTGCCACGGGCACCACGGCCACCAGCAGTTCGCCCTTTTCGGTGGCGGCGAGCAGGGTCTTGAACACCCTCGCCGGGTCCAGGTTGAGCTTTTCGGCAGCCTCCAGCCCGTAGGAAGGCGCCTTGGGATCGTGGTGGTAGCTGTGCACCTTGTGCTCAGCCTTGGCTTTCTTCAGCAGATCGATGGCGGGAGTCATGTTCGATTGTGAAAATCCTGCGACAGATTCGGCGTACCTTAGCGGAAAAGCGGTGATTCGACAGCCCACCGCTATAATGCCGCGCAAAACAAGGAGCCAGCATGAACCTGGGCCCACGGCAACAAGACATCCTCGACCTCGCCCGCGAACGCGGCTACGTCAGCATTGACGAACTGGCCCAGGCCTTCGGCGTCACCCCGCAGACCATCCGCCGCGACATCAACCAGCTCGCCGAACACGGCCTGCTGCGGCGTACCCACGGCGGCGCCGCCAGCGAAGGTTCAAGCACCCAGAACACCGCCTACGCCATGCGCGCCGGGCAGAACCGTGACGAGAAACAGCGCATCGCCGATGCGGTGGCCGAATACATCCCCGACCACGCCTCGCTGTTCATCAACATCGGCACCACCACCGAAGCCATCGCCCGCGCCCTGATGGGCCACAAGGGCCTGAAGGTGATCACCAACAACCTGCACGTGGCTGCGCAACTGGCGGACAAGCCGGACTTCGAAGTACTGGTGGCCGGCGGCACCGTGCGCAGCGACGGCGGCATCGTGGGCCAGGCGGCGGTGGATTTCATCCAGCAGTTCAAGGTGGACTACGCCCTGGTGGGCATCAGCGGTATCGACGAAGACGGCAGCCTGCTGGACTTCGACTACCAGGAAGTGCGGGTTTCCCAGGCCATCATTGAAAACGCGCGGCAGGTGTTCCTCGCCGCCGACTCCAGCAAGTTCGGCCGCAATGCCGTGGTTCGTCTGGGCTCCATCGCACTGGTGGATCGCCTGTTCACCGACCACCAACCCTCCCCCGCGCTGGGCCGCCTGCTGGCCGAGCACAAGGTGCACCTCGAGCGGGTCTGACCCGCCCTCCCCCACATGAATTTTCAATGACCACCTGGCGCGAAACCGCGCATCGGGCTGGTCATTTTGTTCGCTCTCATCTAGGCTATTTTCGGAAATGAACATTGAAAGTTCAGTTTCGACCTTGGTGCCTGCCTATGAATCACAACCATTCCCCTATCGCCGAGGTCTATGACCTCGCCATCGTCGGTGGCGGCATCAATGGCGTCGGCATCGCCGCCGACGCGGCTGGCCGAGGTCTTTCGGTATTCCTCTGCGAGAAGGACGACCTCGCCCAGCACACCTCATCGGCCAGCAGCAAACTGATCCATGGCGGCCTGCGCTACCTGGAGCACCACGAATTCCGCCTGGTACGCGAAGCCCTGGCCGAGCGCGAAGTGCTGCTCGCCAAGGCGCCGCACATCGTCAAGCCGCTGCGCTTCATCCTGCCCCACCGGCCACACCTGCGCCCGGCCTGGATGATCCGCGCCGGCCTGTTCCTCTACGACCACCTCGGCAAGCGCAAGCGCCTGCCCGCCTCCCGTGGCCTGCGTTTCGGCGCCGGCAGCCCGCTGCAGGCGGAGATCACCCAAGGCTTCGAATACTCCGATTGCTGGGTCGACGACGCCCGCCTGGTGGTGCTCAACGCCATGGCCGCCCGCGAGCGCGGCGCCCATGTGCATACCCGCACCCGCTGCGTCAGCGCCCGCCGCAGCAAGGGCCTCTGGCATATCCACCTGGAGCGTGCCGATGGCAGCCTGTTGTCGATCCGCGCCCGCGCCCTGGTGAACGCCGCCGGCCCCTGGGTGGCACGCTTCATCGAACAGGATCTCAAGCAGGCGGCGCCCTACGGCGTGCGCCTGATCCAGGGCAGCCACATCATCGTGCCGCGCCTGCATGACGGCGAGCAGGCCTACATCCTGCAGAACGAGGACCGCCGCATCGTCTTCGCGATTCCCTACCTGGAGCGTTTCACGCTGATCGGCACCACCGACCGCGAATACCACGGCGATCCGGCCGAGGTGGCGATCACCGCCGAAGAGACCCGCTACCTGCTGGACGTGGTCAATCGCCATTTCAAGCGCCAGTTGAGCGAGCAGGACATCCTCCACAGCTATGCCGGCGTGCGCCCGCTGTGCGACGACGAATCGGACGATCCGTCAGCGGTGACCCGTGACTACACCCTGGCCCTTTCCGCCCATCCCGGCGATGCCCCCCTGCTTTCGGTGTTCGGCGGCAAGCTCACCACCTACCGCAAACTCGCCGAAGCCGCCCTGCAGCAGCTCGTGCCCTGGTTCCCCTTCGCCAAGGGCCCCTGGACCGCCAGCGCGCCGTTGCCCGGTGGTGAACAGATGGAAAGCCGCAGCGCCCTGGTGGAAGCCCTCTGCTCCAGCTTCGGCTGGCTGCCCACCCACATCGCCAGGCGCTGGGCCAACCTCTATGGCAGTCGCAGCTGGCACCTGCTGCGCAATGTCCGCGAACTGACAGACCTCGGCGAACACCTGGGCGCCGGCCTCTATACGCGGGAAGTGGACTATCTCTGCCAGGAAGAATGGGCGGCCAGCGCCGAGGACATCCTCTGGCGCCGTACCAAGCTCGGCCTGTTCATGAGCGCGACCCAGCAGGCGCGCCTGGCTCAGTACCTGAAGCACGAACATCCGCGCCGGCCGCGGGCGGATGCGGCGTAAGACGTACCGGGAAACTTCGTGGGGGCGAATTGCCCCCGTGCACAATGCCCACATCTTTGGCTCGGTCTGGATCGTAGGGTGCGCTGTGCGCACAGATTCCGGCATCGGCTTTCGCACCCTGTCAAACCGCCGGTGCGCGCGGCGCACCCTACCGGATCGGCTTCATCCTGCCAGCCTGAGCATTCGAATTGTCACAACTTGAAGGCTCCCCAATCACAGCTGCGCCACATGCCCCTCGGCGCGGCGATGGGCCTTCAGATGTGGCAGCACCGCCGATAGCAGCGGCTCCTTGAAGGCTTCCTGGAAGCGATGGGCCAGGCCGGGAATCAGCTTCAGTTCCGAACCCTTGATATGCGCCGCCACATGCACGCCGTGCATCACCGGCAGTAGCGGATCGGCGGTGCCGTGCACCACCAGGGTCGGCACCCGCAGGCGGTTGAGCATGTCGACGCGGCTGGGCTCGGCGAGAATCGCCAGGATCTGCCGCTGCACGCCTTCGGGGTTGAAGGACCGGTCATAGGCGCGGGCGGCCTGTTCGACCAGTTGCTCACGATCATCACTGACCTCCGGACTGCCAAGGGCGGCCAGCAGGTCGGCCTGTTGCTGGATGGCCACCTCCCGGCTCGGCGCCTCGCGCCGCGCCAGCAGGTCGAGCAAGGCGGCACTCGGCGCCGGCAGGCCCTGGGCGCCGGAGCTGGTCATCACCAGGGTCAGGCTGAGCACCCGTTCCGGGGCCAGGTCCGCCAGGTGCTGGGCGATCATCCCGCCCATGCTGGCGCCCAGGACGTGGGCCTGACGGATATGCAGCGCGTCCAGCAGGTTCAGCGAATCACGCGCCATGTCGCGCAGGCCGTAGGGCGCCGACACCGGCAGGCCCAGGCGATAGCGCACCACTTCATAGGGCAGGTTCGCCGAAGGCGCGGTACCTATCCAGGCGGACAGCCCGACATCGCGATTGTCGAAGCGGATCACCCGGAAACCGCTTTCGCACAGGCGCTCTACCACCTCATCCGGCCAGTGAATCAGTTGCCCGCCCAACCCCATGATCAACAGCAGCGCCGGATCCCGCTCACGCCCCACACTCTGGTACGCCAGACGCACCTCGCCCAGGTCGACGGTTTCCGTCGGCACGGTCACATCGCAGCGAGCGTTGGCGAAAGCAAATGAAGGCAGGCCGCAAATGAGCGCGGCGAGCAGGATCAGCACACGCATGTTGGAAATCCAGAACGCAAAACCCCAGTCGAACGCAATTCTGATGAATTTCCGTGTGTCGCTCTGCCACAGAACCGTGACAGTTTGATGACCGGCGCCGAACGGTCATGCCCTGCCCCGTCTACTCGGTTACAGACCAGTGAGAGTTTCAGGATGACCTGCGCCTAGCCGGCGCGAGTCACCCCTCGCCCTCTGGGAGAGGGGCGGGGGTGAGGGCTGCGTCAGCGGGCACAGAGGTTCTGGGATGAACAGAGCCCCCTCAGACACCCACCTGACGCACCGGCGCGTGGCTGCGCTGGGCACTTTCCCAGTTGGCCGCCAGCCCCACGGGCATATCCTCGGGCGCAAGCGGCCGGCGACCGCGCACCAGGTCCGAGGCGCGTTCGGCGAGCATAATGGTCGGCGCGTTGAGGTTGCCGTTGGGCTCGGTGGGGAAGACCGACGAATCGATCACCCGCAAGCCCTGGATGCCCCGCACGCGCAGCTCGGAATCCACCACCGCCATGTCGTCTTCGCCCATGCGGCAGGAACCGCAAGGGTGCATGGTGCTTTCCATGTTGGCGCGCACGAAGGCATCGATTTCCTCATCGGTCTGCACGTGGGGACCGGGCGCCAGTTCCTCGCCACGGAAACGGTCCATGGCCGGCTGGCCGATGATCTCGCGTGTCAGGCGCACGCAGCGACGGAAGCCCTCGCGGTCCTCTTCGCTCTCCAGGTAGTTGAAACGGATCTCCGGGTGCTGGTACGGGTCCGCCGACAGCGCGCGGACGTGGCCACGGCTCTTCGGTTTGTTGGGCCCGGTGAGGATCATGAAGCCATGGCCCTTGAACGGCTTGTCACCGTCGTAGCGCATCGCCGCCGGCAGGAAGTGGAACTGGATGTCCGGCCAGCGCAGCCCCTTCTCGGAACGAATGAAACCGCCCGCCTCGAAGTGGTTGCTGGCGCCCAGGCCATCCTTGAACAGCAGCCAGCGCAAACCGATCAGCGCCTTGCCCCACAGGCTCATCTTGCCGTTGAGGGTGACGGGCTCCTTGCAGGCGTACTGGATGTAGATCTCCGAGTGATCCTGGAGGTTTTCGCCCACCCCCGGCAGGTCGTGACGGACCTCGATGCCAGCCTTCTTCAGGACCGCCGCCGGGCCGATGCCGGAACGCTGCAGCAGGTGCGGCGAGCCGATGGGACCGGAGGACACCAGCACCTCGCGGTTGCATTGCACGACGTGGGTCTGGCCGCCCTGGTCGTATTCCACGCCCACGGCACGCTTGCCATCGAGGATGATGCGACGGGTCATGGCGTGGGTGACCACGGTCAGGTTGGGGCGCTCCATCGCCGGACGCAGGTAGGCGTTGGCGGTGGACCAGCGCACGCCATCCTTGACCGTCATGTGCATGGCGCCGAAGCCTTCCTGCATGTAGCCGTTGCAGTCGTCGGTCTTGATGTAGCCAGCCTCGGCGCCGGCCTCCACCCAGGCACCGTAGAGCGGGTTCTGCATGTTGTTGCCGTTGTTGGTGGAAAGCGGGCCGCTGGCGCCGCGATAGTCGTCACCACCGAACTTGTAGGTCTCCGCGCGCTTGAAGTACGGCAGGCAGTTCCGGTAGCTCCAGTTCTTCGCCCCGAGGTTTTCCCATTCGTCGAAGTCGTAGGCGTGGCCACGGATGTAAACCAGGCCGTTGATCGAGGACGAACCGCCCAGCACCTTGCCGCGCGGGCAATGCAGGCGGCGGCCATCCAGGTGCGGCTCGGCCACGGTCTCGTAGCGCCAGTTGTACTTCTTGGTGTTCATCGGAATGGAGAAGGCGCTGGGCATCTGGATCAGCACACTGCGGTCGCTGCCGCCGAATTCCAGAACCAGCACGGAGGTGCCGGCGTCTTCAGTCAGGCGGTTGGCCAGGACGCAGCCAGCCGAACCCGCACCAATGATGATGTAGTCGTATCTGTTAGCCATGATCTTTCTCGCAATGAAACGGGACGGGGCTGTTACCAGGCTTTACCCGTCGTGAATTGAGGGGCCTCTTTCTCGATCTGGCGAATGAGGGTTTCCTCCTTCTTCAGGTCGAGCGACAGGCACAGCAGGTAGTAGGCGACACCCGAAACGATCAGACCGACCAGCCACGCCATGTCCACGCTGCCGATCATTCGGGCCAGCGGGCCGACGTAGACCTCATCGGGACCGCTGAAGATGGTGAAGAACGGAATCATCACCACGAAGCCGATCAGGTAGGCGATCAGCCCACGGCTACCCCAGCGACCGTAGATGTTGTCGTGCGGCAGGAAGAAGTGCGGGATGGCATAGCGGCCCTTGCGCACGAAGAAGTAGTCGGTGAGGTTGACGGCGGTCCAGGGCACCAGGAAGTACAGCATCACCACCAGGTACATGTTGAGCATCGACAGTCCCGAACCGGAGGCATTGATGCTGATGGCCACGCCCAGTTGCAGGAGCACGACGAAGATGATCGCCAGGATGCGTACGCGGGCCGTGGGCTTGATCTTCCTGAACGAATCCACGCCGGTGATGGTGGTCAGCTTGGCGCTGTAGATATTCATTGCGATCACCGGCAGGAAGGCCAGGATGGTGACCGCCACCACCGCCGTCCCCAACTCCGGGGCGAAGCTGGCACCGACGCTGTTGAGCGCAACGAGCACATCAGCGGTACGCAGGTGTTCAGCCAACCAGCCACCGACCGAGATCATCCAGGCGCCCGAGAGCGAGGCCCCAATGAAGACCGCCGCGATCAGCTTCCCACTCGAGGTGTTCTTCGGCAGGTAACGGGAGTAGTCCGAGACGTAGGGTGCGTAGGCGATGTTGTAGCTGGCGGCCGCCGCGAACTGGGCGACGAAACCGGTCAGGGTGAAGCCGAGTTTGACCGTTTCAGCCCCCTCAGCCGGCAGCGGTGCGGACGGTACCCAGCCCAGCAGTACCGCCAGCGTCACCAGCCCGTAGAGCGGCAGCGAGAGGAACAGCGACCATTTGAAGGTCTTGTGCATCCAGTCATGGCCGAGGATGGCCAGGGCGGTGGCGGGCACCGAGACGACCAGGGCAACGGTCATGGGGTCCCAGTGGAACAGGTGCTCCAGCCCTTGCATCATCAACACCAGGTTGACGATGTTGAAGCCGGCGAAGACGAACAGCGTCGCCAGTAGCACCAGCACCACACCGCGATAGCCGAACTGGGCGCGGGACTGGATCATCTGCGGCAGGCCGAGATGCGGCCCTTGCGAGCCGTGGAAGGCCATGAACAGGGTGCCGAACATGATGCCCAGCGTGCCGGCGATCATGGTCCAGAACGCGCTCAAGCCGACGCTCGGGCCCACGAAACCGATGGTCATGGTGAAGAAGGTGAAGTTGCCAACGAACCAGAAGGGGCCCTGGGCGGACAGCTTGTCGGTTCTCTCGTTCTCCTGGATGAAATCGATGGAGTGTCCTTCGATTTCCAGTCCGCGTTGTCCCTCGGTCGCGGGCAGACTTTGTGATGCTGATTTCATGGTATCTCCGCTCTTATTTTCGTATGGAGTATCACCAGGCTCCGCACCCAGGCAGCCCGTCAGGAACTGCCTTGCAAGGCGGGTGCGGATCGATCATGCGGCGGCAGCGGGGACTGCCGACGCTTCAGCTGAAATCACTTAAGGAAGTGTGATCCACACCGCCTTGGTTTCCAGCAGGTAATCCAACTGTTCCGACCCAAGGTCCTTGCCATAGCCCGACTGCTTGTAGCCGCCGAAGGGCATGGAGGGATCGAGAGTGCTGTGGGCATTGACGTAGACGGTGCCCGCACGCAGTCGCGGGATCAGGCTGTGAACCCGCCCGAGGTCGTTGGAATAGAGCGCCGCGGCCAGGCCGAAGAGCGAATCGTTCGCCAGGGCCAGCGCTTCTTCTTCGTCGTCGAAGGGCGCGGTCACCAGCACCGGGCCGAAGATCTCTTCCTGGACGATGCGCATGTAATTGCGGCAGTTGGCGAAGACGGTGGGCTGGACGTAGAAGCCGGGGCCGTCGACCGGCTCGCCGCCGTAATACAGCTCCGCACCTTCCGCCTTGCCGGTCTCGATGTACTCCAGCACGCGCTGCTGTTGCTGGCGCGACACCATCGGGCTGATGAAGCAATCCGGGTCCAGGCCGGGGGCGATCTTCAGTGTTGCGGTGTAGTCCGCCAGCTCGCGCAGGAACTCGGCGTACACGCTGCGGTGGACATAGGCGCGGGTACCGGCGTCGCAGACCTGCCCGGAGTTGAAGAACACGCCGTTGGCCACTGCCTGGGCCGCCGCCTTGATATCGGCATCGGCGAAGACGATCACCGGCGATTTGCCGCCCAGTTCCAGGGTCAGGCGCTTCATCTGGTCCATGGCCGCCTTGCCGACGGAGCAGCCCACCGGGGTCGATCCCGTGAAGCTCAGCTTGTCGATGCCCGGATGGCTGGACATGGCCGAACCGACCACGCTGCCGCGCCCGGTGACGATGTTCACCACGCCATCGGGGATGCCGGCTTCCTGTACCAGTTCGGCGAAACGCAGGGCCGACAGGGAGGTCAGCTCGGCCGGCTTCACTACCACGGTGCAGCCCACCGCCAGGGCGGCGCCGAGTTTCCAGGCCATGGTCTGCAGCGGGAAGTTCCAGGGCACGATCACCCCAACCACGCCCACCGGCTCCTTGCGGGTGTAAGCCAGGTAGTTGCCGGGCAGCGACGGCTCCACGGTGCGCCCGTGGATCTTGCTGGCCCAGCCGGCGAAGTAGCGGAAGGTGTCGATGGTGCCCTGGATATCCACCGCACGCGCCTGGGCGACCGACTTGCCCATGTCGATGGATTCGATCTCCGCCAGTTCATCTGCGTTGGCTTCGATAAGGTCGGCCAGGCCATGCAGCAGGCGCTCACGCTCCAGCGGTTTGAGCTGGCTCCAGGCACCGCCGTCGAACTGCGCGCGAGCGGTCTGCACGGCACGATCCAGATCGTCCGCAGTGCCCATGGGGATGCGGGTGAGCACGGCGCCGGTAGAGGGCTCGATCACCTCGGCCGTATCAGCCGATTCCAGCCAGGCACCGCCAACGAACATTTTCTGGGACTTGCCGAGGAAACGCTGGGTCGCCTCGGATACACCGAATTTCTGCAGATACTCTTTTACTTTGATGTCCACTCTCTATTCCTCCAGACCTGTCAGCGGTTACGGGCGCGTTCGTGGAAGATGAAGCCGATGCTGTTCATCAGCAGTTGCGCCGCGAGGATCGAGGTGGCGCCAGTGGGGTCGTAGGCCGGTGCAACCTCGACCAGGTCCATGCCGACGACCCGGCCCTGGCTGCGCTTGGCCAGCGCCTGGATGATTTCCAGCACTTCGTAGTAGAGGAAGCCGCCGTGGCTGGGGGTGCCGGTGCCAGGGGCGATGGACGGGTCGAAACCGTCGATGTCGATGGTGATGTAGTAGTCCAGGCCTTCCGGAATCTTCGCCATGACGCCTTCGGTGCCCAGGCGGCGCACGTCGCGCACCGACAGGATCTGCGAACCGGCGGCGCGGGCGGCGTCGTAGTCATCGCGGTTGGAGGACGACACGTTGCGGATGCCCATCTGGGTCATGCCAACGATATGGTCCAGCTCGGAGGCGCGGCGCAGCGGGTTGCCGTGGCCGTAGCGCACACCGTGGCGCTCGTCGACGAAGTCCAGGTGAGCATCGAAATGCACGATATGGATGGGGGCGTGGCCCTCGAAGGCCTTGATCACCGGGGCATGGATCGAGTGGTCCCCGCCCAGCACCACCGGCATGGCGCCGGATTCGAGGATCTTGCGTACGGCGAATTCGATGTTGTCGTTACTGGAGGCCATGTCGGTGTGGACGATGTCCGCATCGCCGACATCCACCATGGTCACCTGATCCTGGGTCAGGTAAAGGGCGTCGTCTTCATGGTCGTAGGCGCCGGAATGGCCGAAGGAAAACAGCGTGGAGGCTTCGCGAATGCTGCGCGGTCCGAAGCGTGCACCGGAGCGCCACTGGGTGCCCATGTCATTGGGCGCGCCGAGGATGGCGACGTCCGCGTTGATGGCATCCCAATCGGTGCAGATCGGGGACTTGGCAAACGTACAGTGACCTACGAAAGGCAGGTTCAACCGTCCGGATTCATAAGCATTCTTCGACATAGTCGCACGCCTCGCTTTTTTGTTTTCAGTGGTCGGCGAACCGGCTTCGAATTCGCCGTTGCAGCGAATATGTGCGCAGATTTATTTTGTAAAAATGCAAAACATCAGATGCTCATATCGCCAGTAGCGATGTAAATCGCCGACCGGGAGGCCCACGTGATCCAGTTGCACGATGTCGACCTGAAGCTGCTTCGGGTCTTCGCCACGATCGTCAAATGCGGGGGCTTTTCCGCTGCCCAGGCGG
Source organism: Pseudomonas sp. BN515 (assembly GCF_029873155.1). Lineage (NCBI taxonomy): Bacteria > Pseudomonadati > Pseudomonadota > Gammaproteobacteria > Pseudomonadales > Pseudomonadaceae > Pseudomonas > Pseudomonas sp. BN515. The sequence continues at coordinate 54,536 of NZ_SSOH01000041.1, forward strand.
CCCTGAATGCCGGTCAGTCCACCATCAGCGAACAGATGAGCCACCTGGAGACCCGCCTCGGGGTCAAGCTCTGCCAGCGCGGCCGCAGCGGCTTCCGCCTGACCGAGCAGGGCGTGGCCATCCACGAGGCGACCCAGCGCCTGCTTTCGGCGGTGGAGACGTTCTGCATGGACGCCGACGTGCTCAAGCAGCGCATCAGCGGCAAGCTCAACCTCGGCATCATCGACAGCACCCTCACCGATCGCGCTTCCCCCCTGCCCCGCGCCACCCAGCGTTTCGTTTCCCGTGGGCACGACGTTCACCTCAGCGTCTACGTCGGTACCCCGGCGGAGCTGGAAGAGCGGGTGCTGGACAACCGTCTGCACCTGGCCATCGGTCACTTTCCCGCGAAAATTCCCGGCCTCGACTACTCACCGCTGTACCAGGAGGCGTTGGGCCTGTACTGCGGGCGTCACCACCCGCTGTTCGCCAGCACCCTGACCGGGCAGGCACTGCACGAGGCCATTGCCGTAAGCCGCATCGCGGTACGCGGCTACATGCAGCAGTACGACCTCGACGTGCTCGGCGTGAGCAAGGCGGCGGCCACTGTGGACAACATCGAGGCCCTGGCGATCCTGGTCATTTCGGGTGCCTATATCGGCCTGCTTCCGGCGCACGTCGCCGAGCAGTGGGTCAGCACCCGCGAGATGCGCCACTTGCCCATCTCCCGGGACCAACTGGAGTCGCCCTTCGACGTGATCACCCGTCGCGGCGCGGCGCCACCGATCCTCCGCGCCTTCCTCGAAGACCTGACCGCCTGCTCCGGCGGTTTGACCAAGGGCTGACCAGCCAGCAGGCGAATTCCCCATGCGCATACACGTCACCTTCATCGACCGCGTCGGCATCACCCAGGAAGTCCTGGCCTTGCTTGGTGGTCGCAACCTCAATCTGGAAGCGGTGGAGATGATTCCGCCGAACGTCTACATCGACGCCCCCAGCCTCGGTCCAGAGGTGCTGGACGAACTGCGCGAAGCCCTGCATGGCGTACAAGGTGTGCAGGCGGTGACAGTGGTCGACATCCTCCCCGGCCAGCGCCGCCGTCTGCAGCTCGATGCCCTCCTCGCCGCCGTCAGCGACCCGCTGCTGGCGGTGGACGCCAGCGGCCACGTGCTGCTGGCCAACCCTTCGCTGGTCGGCCTCTACGGTCGCGATCCGACGGGCGAGCCTCTGTCGAACCTGTTCGATGACCCTGGCCTGGCGCAGACCCTGATCGAGCGGGGCTTCCGCTTGCCCATGTGCGAAGTGGCGCTCAAGGGCCTCGCTCTGCTGCTGGACGCCACTCCGATTACGGGCGGTGCGGACGCCGAGGCACAGGACCTGGCCGGCAGCCTGCTGACCCTTTACCCGCCCAGCCGCATCGGCTCGCGCCTGGCCTCCCTGCGCCCGGAAAGCGGCGAAGGCCTGGAAACCCTGTTGGGCAAGTCGGCGCCCCTGAAGCAGCTCAAGGCGCGCCTGCACAAGGTCGCCCGGCTGGACGCGCACCTGCTGATTCGCGGAGAAACCGGCACCGGCAAGGAACTGGTGGCCCGCGCCTGCCACGCCTTGAGTGACCGCAAGGATGCGCCCTTCCTCGCACTGAACTGCGCGGCGTTGCCGGAGAGCCTGGCCGAAAGCGAACTCTTCGGTTACTCGGCGGGCGCCTTCACCGGCGCCCAGCGCGGCGGCAAGCCCGGCCTGCTGGAACTGGCCGACGGCGGCACGGTATTCCTCGACGAAGTCGGCGAGATGTCGCCCTACCTGCAGGCCAAGCTGTTGCGCTTTCTGAGCGACGGCTGCTTCCGCCGGGTCGGCGGCGACAAGGAAGTCCACGTGAATGTCCGCGTGCTCGGCGCCACCCACAGGCACCTGGAACGCATGGTCAGCGAAGGCAGTTTCCGCGAGGACCTGTTCTATCGCCTCAACGTGCTCAACCTCGACGTACCGCCCCTGCGCGAACGCGGCCAGGACATCCTCCTGCTCGCCGAGCACTTCCTCGACCAGGCCTGCGCGCAGATCCAGCGCGCTCCGTGCCACCTGGCCCCGGCCACCTACCCGCTGCTGCTGGGCAACCGCTGGTCGGGCAACGTCCGCCAGTTGCAGAACGTGATCTTCCGCGCCGCCGCCATCAGCGAAGGTGACCTGATCGACTGCGACGGCCTGGAGCTTGCCGGCACGGCCCTCGGTGCTCCCCAGGCCGACCCCATGGAAGTCACCAGCCTGGAAGACGCCGTGCAGGGCTTCGAGAAAAACCTGCTGCAGCAACTCTTCACCGCCTACCCGTCCACCCGGCAGTTGGCGGCCAGGTTGAATACCTCCCACACCGCCATTGGGCAGCGGCTGCGCAAGTACGGCATTTCCCGCTAGGGCGGGCGTGGGGCAACCTCTCCTGTAGGGTCGAATTCATTCGACAAAGCAGGACGCAGTCCTGCCCTTCGGGTTGTTGGGGGCAGCTGCGCTGCCCTTGGCGAATGAATTCGCCCCTACAAGTCACCCGGCATCTTTTCGCAACCGGTTCGATTCCATTCCACTGGAGCGATTTCGCTCCAATGTCCTTCAAAGCCTCGGCTTCCGGGCCTTTCCTCATTCAGAGCAGCTGAAAGACTCTTTTCGGCGTGGAGCGATATCGCTCCAGAAAAAGAGTAAGGCCGACACCAAAAAACGCTCAAGCTATTGAAATTAAAGGCTTTTAAAGAGTTGGCATCCCACTTGCTCTTGTTCCATCAGCCGAGCCAAACGCTCGGGACCCAACCTGATAACAAGAGGAAGCTCCATGACCACTCTGCGTTTTACTCCCGAGCACGAATGGCTGCGCGTCGAACCCAACGGTGACGTGACCGTCGGCATCACCAGCTTCGCCCAGGAAGCCCTCGGCGATGTGGTGTTCGTGCAGTTGCCCGACAACGGTGTTTACGAACAAGGCGCCGAAGTGGCCGTGCTGGAGTCGGTGAAAGCCGCCAGCAACATCACCATGCCGCTGGATGGCGAAGTGATCGAAGTGAACCAGGCCCTCGCCGACAACCCCGAGTTGGTCAACGAAGCGCCGATGGACGACGGCTGGTTCTTCCGTATCCGCCCGAACAGCCCCGAAGCCGTCGCCAGCCTGATGGACCAGGCCGGCTATGACGCGTTCCTCGCCGACCACGCCTGACCGGAGGAACTGCCATGAGCCTCGCCCAATTCCCCCTGGACACACGCAACGAGTTCGTCCCGCGCCACATCGGCCCACGGGACGCCGATGCCAACGCGATGCTGGAGTTGCTGGGCTTCGACAGCCTGGACGCGATGATCGCCAGCGTTGTGCCCGACAGCATCAAGGGCACCAGCGTGCTCGACCTGCCGGCCGGCCAGGGCGAGGCCGAAGCCCTCGCCGCGATCAAGGCCATCGCCGCGAAGAACCAGCTGTTCAAGAGCTACATCGGCCAGGGCTACTACCCCTGCCACACCCCCAGCCCGATCCTGCGCAACCTGCTGGAAAACCCGGCCTGGTACACCGCCTACACCCCCTACCAGCCGGAAATCTCCCAGGGTCGCCTGGAAGCCCTGCTGAACTTCCAGACCCTGGTCAGCGACCTCTCCGGCCTGCCGGTGGCCAACGCCTCCCTGCTCGACGAAGGCACCGCCGCCGCCGAAGCCATGACCTTCTGCAAGCGCCTGGCGAAGAACAAGGCCAGCAACGCCTTCTTCGCCTCGCAGCACTGCCACCCGCAGACCCTCGACGTGCTGCGCACCCGCGCCGAGCCGCTGGGCATCGAGGTGGTGATCGGCGACGAGCGTGAGCTCACCGACGCCAGCGCCTACTTCGGCGCCCTGCTGCAGTACCCCGCCGCCAACGGCGATGTCTTCGACTACCGCGAACTGGTCGAGCGCTTCCACGCCGCCGGCGCCCTGGTGGCGGTGGCCGCCGACCTGCTGGCGCTGACCCTGCTGACCCCGCCCGGCGAGTTCGGCGCCGACGTCGCCCTCGGCAGCGCCCAGCGCTTCGGCGTGCCGCTCGGCTTCGGCGGCCCGCACGCGGCCTACTTCGCCACCCGCGACGCCTTCAAGCGCGACATGCCCGGCCGCCTGGTCGGCGTCTCCATCGACCGCCACGGCCAGCCGGCCCTGCGCCTGGCCATGCAGACCCGCGAGCAGCACATCCGCCGCGAGAAGGCCACCAGCAACATCTGCACCGCGCAGGTGCTGCTGGCCAACATCGCCAGCATGTACGCCGTCTACCACGGCCCGCAGGGCCTGACCCGCATCGCCAACCGCGTGCACCAGCTGACCGCGATCCTCGCCGAGGGTCTGGTCCAGCTCGGCGTGACCGTGGAGCAGGCGCACTTCTTCGACACCCTGACCCTGGCCACCGGCGCCCAGACCGCCGAGCGCCATGCCGCAGCCCGCGCCCAGCGCCTCAACCTGCGTGAAGTGGATGCCGTCCGCCTCGGCCTGTCCCTGGACGAAACCACCACCCAGGCCGACGTCGAGCAACTCTGGGCGCTGTTCGCCGACGGCCAGGCGCTGCCCGCCTTCGCCGAGCTGGCCGCCCGCGTCGCCAGCCGCCTACCGGCCGCCCTGCTGCGCCAGAGCGCGATCCTCGCCCACCCGGTGTTCAACCGCTACCACTCGGAAACCGAGCTGATGCGCTACCTGCGCAAGCTCGCCGACAAGGACCTGGCGCTGGACCGCAGCATGATCCCGCTGGGCTCCTGCACCATGAAGCTGAACGCCGCCAGCGAGATGATCCCGGTGACCTGGGCCGAGTTCGGCGCCCTGCACCCCTTCGCCCCGGCCGAGCAATCCCAGGGCTACCAGGAACTCACCACTGAGCTGGAAGCCATGCTGTGTCAGGCCACCGGCTATGACGCCGTGTCCCTGCAGCCGAACGCCGGCTCCCAGGGCGAATACGCCGGCCTGCTGGCGATCCGCGCCTACCACCTCAGCCGTGGCGACGACCAGCGCGACATCTGCCTGATCCCGCAATCGGCCCACGGCACCAACCCGGCCACCGCCAGCATGGTCGGCATGCGCGTGGTGGTGACCGCCTGCGATGCGCGCGGCAACGTCGACATCGCCGACCTCAAGGCCAAGGCCGAGGAGCACAAGGAGCGCCTCGCCGCGCTGATGATCACCTACCCGTCCACCCACGGCGTGTTCGAGGAAGGCATCCGCGAGATCTGCGACGTCATCCACGCCAACGGCGGCCAGGTGTACATCGACGGCGCCAACATGAACGCCATGGTCGGCCTCTGCGCCCCGGGCCAGTTCGGCGGCGACGTCTCGCACCTGAACCTGCACAAGACCTTCTGCATCCCCCACGGCGGCGGCGGCCCGGGCGTCGGCCCGATCGGCGTGAAGGCCCACCTGGCGCCCTTCCTGCCCGGCCACGCGCAGATGGCGCGCAAAGAGGGCGCGGTCAGCGCGGCGCCCTTCGGCAGCGCCAGCATCCTGCCGATCACCTGGATGTACATCCGCATGATGGGCGGCGACGGCCTGCGCCGCGCCACCCAGCTGGCGATCCTCAACGCCAACTACATCGCCCGCCGCCTGGAAGAGCACTACCCGGTGCTCTACACCGGCAGCAACGGCCTGGTCGCCCACGAGTGCATCCTCGACCTGCGCCCGCTCAAGGAGACCAGCGGCATCAGCGTCGACGACGTCGCCAAGCGCCTGATCGACTACGGCTTCCACGCCCCGACCATGAGCTTCCCGGTGCCCGGCACGCTGATGATCGAGCCCACCGAGAGCGAGTCGAAGGAAGAGCTGGAGCGCTTCTGCGACGCCATGATCCGCATCCGCGAGGAAATCCGCGCGGTCGAGGCCGGTGAGCTGGACAAGGACGACAACCCGCTGAAGAACGCGCCGCACACCGCCCACGAGCTGGTCGGCGAGTGGACCCACCGCTACAGCCGCGAACTCGCCGTGTACCCCAGCGCCAG
>NZ_SSOH01000042.1:0-84889 GCF_029873155.1 Pseudomonas sp. BN515
CCGGCACAGGCGCCGCAGCGTTGGGTTTCGCTGCGCTCTAGCGGAACGCCGCCCGCACCAACCTACGAAACTGGTCGGCAGTCAGCCGGCCTGTAACTACCCTCACCCACAGCCCCTCTCCCGCAAGCGGGAGAGGGGTGCCTCTCAGCCCACCATCGGCTCAGGCCCTGTAGGGGCGAATTCATTTGCCATGGGCCGTGCAGCGGCCCCGTAGGTTGGTCCGAGCCCGCGAGGCCCAACGTGGCCCGGCACAGGCGCCGCAGCGTTGGGTTTCGCTGCGCTCTAGCGGAACGCTGCCCGCACCAACCTACGAAACTGGTCGGCAGTCAGCCGGCCTGTAACTACCCTCACCCCCAGCCCCTCTCCCGCAAGCGGGAGAGGGGTGACTCTCGGCCCACTATCGGCACAGGCCCTGTCGGGGCGATTTCAATCGCTATGCAGGACGCCGTCCTGCCCCTCGGGCAATCAGGAAAATCCAGGTCTAGTCTTGAGCCTGCCGGGGACGTAGCTCAGCTGGGAGAGCGCGGCGTTCGCAACGCCGAGGTCGGGAGTTCGATCCTCCTCGTCTCCACCAGAAAAAAGCCCCCGACGGTGACTGGCCTTCGGGGGCTTTGCATGTCAGGCGTGGCCATAGGCGAGCCAGGCAAGGCCGCTCAGGGTGGTGGCGATGGCCAGGCTGAGGAGTTGGTGTTCCAGCATGAGTTCGAACGAAAGCATGGGGCAGTCCTCGTGTCCGGTTGGGAATCCAGCAGCCACGATCTTGATCCGCCCTGTCGCGTCGGTCGATCTGTCAACTTTTCGCCCTGTAAAGAAAAAGCGCAGGTCGATGCCTGCGCTTGATTCGATCCGACGAACTCAAGTGCCCTTCTTGGCCTGCTTCAAAGGTTCTTCGGAGCTGGACGCGGGACGGCGGCGGTCAGAGAGCACCCAGGCGCCGTCATAGAGTTTCAGAGGAAAGCTCACTTCGCCGCCACTGCGCCTTTCTACCTGCGTCGGCTGCTCGCTCGGCGCCTCCTGTTCGCGCATTGCCGCGCTGGGCAGGCCGTGGAGCACCACATTGCCCAGTTCGGGCAGCGGGAAGGGCTTGAGGAGGATGATGTCGATGCTGCGCTCGATGGCACGGTTGCACACTTCGATACTGGGGTGCGCGGTCATCAGCACCGCTTCGCAGCTATGCAGGCCTTGAATGGCATCGAAGACATCGAAGCCGGTCATGTCCGGCAAGCGATAGTCGAGCACCAGCAGGTCGGGCTTGAAATCCGCGACGACCTGCTGGGCGATTGCGCCATTGGCTGCAGTGCGGACTTCACAGCCGAGCATCTCCAGATAGGTCTGGAAGTTTCCGGCAAGGATTTCTTCATCGTCGACTATCAGTACTTTCTTCGACACTGCGGCTACTCCCCTGTCAGGAGATCGGACGACGGCCAGGCTGACCGCTGCTTGCATCCCTGCACGTTCCGAGCCAAGGCTGCATCGACCCTCTGGGGCCGATGATTACTAGAGTCTAGTTCCGTGGAAGCGTTTCACCAGACGAAAACCCCCGACCCTGGTCGGGGGTTTTCCCGTTAACGGGGCATTCAGTGCTGGTGACGGTCGGGGCGCTCCAGGCCCAGCTTGTCGATGCGATAGCGCAGCATGTCGCGGGTCAGGCCGAGCATGCGGGCGGACTTCGAGATGTTCCAGTCGGTCTTGCCCAGCACCTTCACCACCAGGTCGCGCTCGGCGTCGGACAGGCTCATGTTCTCGTCTTCCAGCCCCAGCTGGCCGCCGTTCACCATGGGCGCGGCGGCCTCGGTGACGCCCGCGCCCGCCAGCAGGCCGCGGCAAATGGTGAGCTGCTCGGGGCCGATGTTGTTGCCCGACGCCAGCAGCACGGTCTGTTCCAGCATATTGCGCAGCTCGCGCACGTTGCCCGGCCAGCTGTAGCCCCTGAGCACGGCCTTGGCTTCCGGGCTGAACCGCAGCCCCGGCTTGCCGTAGCGCTTGCCGTGCTGGGTGACGAAGTGGTCGGCCAGGGTCAGGACATCATCGCCACGGGCGCGCAGCGGCGGCACCTTGATGGTGATGATGCGCAGGCGGAAGAACAGGTCGCGGCGGAACTTGCCCTCCTGGACCATCTGTTCGAGGTTGCAGTTGGTGGCGCTGATGATGCGCAGGTTGACCTTGCGCTCGCGCACCGAACCCAGGCGGCGGATGGTGCGGTCCTCCAGCAGTTTGAGCAGCTTGGCCTGGAGCAGCAGGTCGATCTCGCCCACTTCGTCGAGGAACAGGGTGCCGCCGTCCGCCGCTTCCACGAGTCCCACACGACGGTCCTTGGCATCGGTGAAGGCGCCTTTCTCGTGGCCGAAGAGTTCGGCCTCCAGCAGATGCGAAGGAATCGAGGCGCAGTTGAATTCGACGAAGGGACCTTTGCTGCGCGCGCCGTCGAAGTGCAGGGCGCGAGCCACCAGTTCCTTGCCGGTGCCGGTCTCGCCTTCGATCAGCACCACCGGCAGGTCTTCCCCGGCCATGCGTTCTTCGGCCGCCAGCACCTGGCGCACCATGTCCTTCATGTTGCGCATGGGCTCGGAGTCGCCAATCAGCTCGGTAAGCCCGGAGTCCTGGGCTTCACGCTGTTGGTAGAACGACAGCCGTTGTTCCTGGCGACGCGCCTCCAGCACCTTGTCCACCACCAGCTTGAGCTCGGCCAGGGCCACCGGTTTGGTCAGGTAGTCGCTGGCGCCGGCCTTCATGGCTTCCACTGCGCCCTGCACGTTGCCGTGGCCGGTGATCATGATGACCTTGAGCTGCTCGTCCATGGCACGGGCGCGACTGATCAGGTCGCAACCGCTCATGCCCGGCAGGCAATAGTCGGTGAGGACCAGGTCCGGGTGCTGCGCCTCGATGATCGGCAGGGCTTCCTCGGCAGAACTGCAGACCATGACGTCGAACTGGCGCCGCTGCAGGTAGGTGCAGAAGTTGTCGGCCAGGATCTCGTCGTCCTCGACGATCAGAATGCTGTTACCCATGGTTTGTTATCCCCCTGCCGTGGCCCTGAAAGTCAGGTGCACGTTGGTGCCGGCGTTCTCCCGGCTGTCGATGCTGACGTCACCACCGAAGCGCTCGATGATCTTGCGCACCAGCACCAGGCCAACGCCCAGGCCGCCACGCTTGGTGGTGTGGAAGGGTTTGAAGGCCATCTCCAGCATGGCCGGCGACATGCCGCTGCCGGTGTCGCTGACGGTCAGTGTGAGCAGGCGGCGGCGCGCATCCGGCTCCAGGCAGATGGCCAGGCGGCCGCCGCGCGGCATGGCTTCGATGGCGTTGGAAAGCACGCTGCCCAGCAGTTGCTGCAGCAGCACCGGGTGGCTGACCACCTTGGGCGCCTGCCGGCTCTGCCAGTCCACCTCGATGCCGGCATGGCGGATCTGCGGTTCGTAGGCGGCCAGGGTTTCCTCCAGGGCGACCGTGAGGTCCACCGGCTCCTGGTCGCCGGAGAGCGGGCGGGCCGACATCAGCAGCTCGCGCACCCACTTCGACATGCGATCGACCTGGGTAATGATGTCGCCCAGGTTCTTGTGCAGCGGCCCCGGGTCCACCTCCAGCGCCAGCTCGGCACTGGAGCGGATGGAAGCCAGCGGGTTGCGCAGGCTGTGGGCGACGGCGGTGGACATTTCGCCGAGCAGGGCCAGGGTTTCGTTTTCCACCAGTTTGCGCTGCTGGTCTTCCACCAGGCGCGAGGCGTGGCGGACGAACCAGAACAGGCTGAGGTAGATGACCGCGCCACCCAGCGCGGTGGCGGTCCAGAGCAGGACAAGGCCGCGATTCATGCGGGCAATCAGGTCCACCGGCTCCTTGTAGATCTCGATGACCGAGAGCACTTCGCCCCGGCTGTCCTGCAGCGGAATGAAACTCTCCAGGTAAAGCCCCTTGGGCGCCTGCAGGAAGTAGCGTTCCACCAGGCGCTCGCCGCCGTGGCGGTCGACGGTGACGGTGCTGCGGGTCTGGATGGCTTCCTTGAGGCGGCTGTCGCTGCTGGCGTGGCGGCCCACCAGTTCAGGGCGGGTGGACCAGATCACCATGCCGTCGGGCGCGTAGACGCTGGCCAGCAGCACATCGGGCAGACGCACGATGTGGTCGAAGAATTCCTCGTGGGATTTCACCAACTGTTCGTGGGAAACGCCGAGACGCGCGCCGTCGACGCGCTTGTCGAGGAATTCGCTGAGGCTGAGGCCTGGCGAGAAATTACCGTGGATGACTTCGACATCGGCAATGGACTTGATGAACTGGGCGCTGAGCATGGCATCGCGGTCGATGCTCTCGCGCATGAGAAAACGGGTTGCCGCCGAGCCGAGCAGAATGGCCACCACGAGGATGATCACCAGGCTCACCAGGGAAAACCAACGGAACAGATTGAAGGGCTTGGCAGCCATCGCCATCTTCATCGAGACCTCCCCGTAGGTGACCGTCGGTTCGCTCGCAAGGCGAGTGTCAAAACGGGCCGTCGGCCGGGCCGGCAACTCCTGCGCCGGCTCCGGGTAGTTATAGCGCAGGCCCCGTCGTCCGCGGCCCTACCGTTCAGCGGCGGGTGAGCGGTCGTCCTGGGGATTCCCCATTTCCCTACCCAATTTCCACCCAGATCTGGGGAGCCAGTCCCCAGCGGTCGTCGAGCACATTCGTGCCATCAAGTGCGCGTTTTTTCGCCATCCCCGCGAGGCAGAGCGGGCGGAACCAGATGGCATGGGAGTTGCGCTTTCCCCCTGTCAACGACGGGCCTCCCGCCCATCGGAGCCGGACAAACGGCGAAGTTCATCGACTGGAAGGGCGACACCATGCACAACGCACTCCCGAAACTCGCGCTCCCGCTGCTTCTAGGACTCACGGTCGTCCCGGCCAAGGCCGGTCTCTATGCGGTCGACCAGACAACCTTTACCGAGGCCAACGGATTCTTCGCCGCCTGGTATCAAGACACCCACGGCCGCGCCCTCGACCTGTGCCTGTCCAAGGCACTGAGCACACGCGTACCCGGCTCGTTCATGTGCAACCTGCTGCCGACGCCCGGGGTGTTCGACGAAACCCAGCCCATCGTCTTCCCCGGCAACTTCCCGGATGAGGCGTTCTGGTTCACCGGCGATGCGGCCATCACCGACGCCGCCACCGGCATCGACCTCATCTATGTCTCCGCGCTGGAGGCCGCTTTCAGTGGCGATGCGCCGGCGGCGGGCGACCAGATCAGCTTCGCGCGCATCCGTATCCGGGTGACGGTACCGGTGGCCGGTACCTACACCATCACCCACCCCTACGGCGTGGAAGTGTTCGATGTGGATGCGCCCGGCACCCGCGCGATCAATCTGACCCGCGACGTCGGCATCGGCGCGCCGGGAGATTTCGCTGGCGCGTTGAAGGGCGACATCGGCCCCTTCCTGCGCTCGGTGAACGGCCCCTATGTGGAGACCAACCCGCTGACCGGACTATCGGAGTCCTTCATCGGCGACCCGAATATCCTCGAAGAAGTCACCGGAAGCCCCTTCAGCACCAACTTCGTGCGCATCGAAGGTCCCAACGGAATGCGTGCCGAAACCCGGCTGTTCGCCATCTCCGGCAAGCTGTCGCAGGTGCAGCTGCCGACTCCGCTGATCGTCGAGCGCGCCACCTATTCCCGTGGCGGCGCCAACGGGGTGGCCCAGCAGGACTACTTCACCCAGGCGCCACCGGCCCCCGCCACCGTGACCTGGACCGATACCGCCGGCATCAGCGGCGCCATGCAGGGCAACGCCAACGGCGCCTGGTACGGCCAATCCGCCAGCAGCCCCGCCGGTAGCGGCAGCGTGTCCTTCACTGCCGACAACGCTGCAGCCATTCCCGGCAGCACGGCTACTACCCTGTCCGCCCCGCTGGTGGACCTGGTGACCATCAGCCGCGCCGAGTACAGCGTGGGCACCGGCCAGCTGACCGTGGACGCCAGCTCCAGCGACGAGACCGGCCAGCCCGCGCTGACCCTCGAAGGCCTGGGCACGCTGGTCGCCGGTCACCTGCAGCTACCGCTCAACAGCATTCCTCCGGCGACCGTGCGCGTGCTCTCGGCCAACGGCGGTTCCGATACCGAAGAAGTCCAGATTCTCCCCTGAGGACAACACTCACCCGCCGCCAGCGGGTGAACGGAGGCAGTCATGTTCAAATGGCCAGGAATACTCACCGTGGCGCTGGGCCTGCTCATCGGCCTGCCGGTTGCCGAGGCGCAACTGGCAGCGGTGGACCTCGGACCCTACACCGCCGCCAGCGGCTACTTCCCGCGCTGGTACCAGGACGAGCCAGGCGTACCCCTGGAGCTGTGCCTGTCCAAGGCGCGCAGCTCGCGGGTGCCGGGCAGCTTCATGTGCACCCTGCTGCCGACCCCCGGTGTCTTCGACGACACCAAGCCCATCGTCTTCCCCGCCAACTTCCCCGATGAAAGCTTCTGGATGCTCGCGGAAACCAGCATCGACGACCCCGGCAACGGGCTTCAGCTGGATACCTATGTGGCTGGTGTCGAAGCAGCCTTCGCCGCCGAGGTACCACGCCTGGGCGACCAGCAGAGCTTCGCGCGCATCCGCATCCGCGCCACGGTTCCGAGAGCCGGGACCTACACCGTCACCCACCCCTACGGCGTGGACACTTTCACCGTCACCGGGTCCGGCCGGCGCGCGATCAACCTGACCCGTGACATCGGTATCGGCGCACCCGGCGACTTCACTGGCGCCCTGACCGGCAACATCGGCCCCTTCCTCCATCGTGACGGCCCGCTGTACACGGAAACCAACCCGGAAACCGGCGAGACGGAAACCTTCATCGGCGACCCGAACCTGGCCGAGCGGGTCACCGGCAGCCCCTTCGGCACCAACTTCGTGCGCATCGACGGGCCAAACGGCCTGTCCATCCGGACCGAACTGTTCAACCTGTCCGGCAAGGTGTTCACCGGCGGCATCGCCAGCCAGATAGGCGTCGACCGCGCGACCTACAGCCGCGATGCCCAGCGCACCTGGATCTCGGTGTTCGCCAACTCCGGCGCCAATGCCACGCTGTGCTTCCGCGAGAGCCTCGACCTGGTGGGCGACCCGCCGTCACCCTGCCAGTTCCAGATGACCGGCGATGGCAGCGGCCACTTCTTCGGCCAGGACGTCGCCCCGGCCAGCCTGCCGCCCTTCGTGCTGGTCACCGCCAATGACACCAACGCCTCGGCGACCACCCAGACCCAGCCGCTGGTCGACGTCGTCAACATCACCCAGGCCCGCTACTCCTGGCCGGACAAGACGCTGACGGTAGAGGCGCGCTCCAGCGATGAAGTCGAGATCCCGGCCATGGTGACCGAGGGCTTCGGACGCTTGCTGCCGGTCAGTGGTGCGACCCAGCGCCTGGTGGCCGTGGGCATCGAGCAGCCGCCGGCGATGATCACGGTGAAGTCCGCCGCAGGCGGCAGCGATACCGAGTTCGTGGTCATCGAAGGCAGCCCCTTCCCCCGCCCGGACAACCAGCCGCCCGTGGCCAATCCGGACAGCGCCAGCACCACCGCCGGCGTGCCGGTGACCCTGGCCCTGACCGCCAACGACAGCGACCCGGACGGCAACCTGCCGCTGATCATCGACAATTTTGGCAGCGTCACCCTCGGCGGCCTGGTGCAGAGCGGCAACGGCTCGCTGATCTACACCCCACCGGCGCAGGTCGACACGACGCAGACGCTGACCTTCACCTATCAGGTCCGCGACAATCTCGGCGCCCTCTCCATCCCGGCACCGGTGACCCTCACCGTGCAGCCGAACCTGGCGCCGGTGGTCGCCAACGACACCGCCACCACCAGCGCCGGCGCGCAAGTGACGATCAACGTGCTGGCCAATGATGTGGATCCGGAAGGCAATGCCATGACCGTGGTGAACCTGACGCCGCCGGCGGCCGGGAGCGGCACCGTCAGCACCAATGGCACGACGGTGACCTACATCGCGCCGGCAAGCCTGAACGCCCCCTTGACCGCCACCTTCACCTACCAGGTGCAGGACGCCATCGGCGCCACCTCCACCACCGCGACGGTGACCGTGACGGTGAACCCGGCGACGGCCGCCGATACCCTGGCGATCACCACGGCCAACGTGAAGGCAGGCAACAACGGGCGCGTTTCCTGGGACATCCAGGGCACCACGTCGCGGCCCCAGGGCAACCAGATCCGCATTGAAGTCACCACTACCCGGGGCGTGGTGCAGTTGGGCACCGCCACCCCGGCCGGCAATGGCCGCTGGAAGCTGTCGGTGAACAACTCAACCACCTTCATCCCCAGCGCCACCCCCAGCGTCACCGTCCGCTCCACGTTCGGCGGCGTGAGCACCGCACCGATCACCGTGCGCTGACGGTCCGGCTCCAGTTGCCCCCGGCCGCGCGAGGCGCGCCGGGGGATTTTTTTGTCCGGGGTTGATGGGACACCTTTCCCCGTGGGAGCGGACTCATTCACGATTCCCCCGACGGTCGGCACCTGCACAAAAAATGCACATCAACGCTTGAAAAACCGCGTTATCTCCCGATAATCCCGCCCCCTGCCCTTCCTGCCTCGCAGGCGGCCATGACCAACCAGTCAAGTTTCCACACAGATGGAAACGCTCGAAAACCATTGGAACCCTTGATGAATCGCGCCCTTTCTTCCCTGATGCTCGCCGGCGGCCTGCTGGCGACCGGCAACGCCCTGGCCGACGGCCCCCTGCTGTGGCAGGACAACAGCCTGACCTACCTGTACGGCCAGAACTTCCAGATCAACCCGGAAACCCAGCAGACCTTCACCTTCGAGCACGCCAGCGGCTGGAGCTTCGGCGACCTGTTCATCTTCGTCGACCAGATCAACTACAACGGCGAGGAAGACGCGAACCTGGGCAAGAACACCTACTACGGTGAAATCTCCCCGCGCCTGTCCTTCGGCAAGATGTTCGACCAGAAACTGGAATTCGGCCCCATCAGCGACGTGCTGCTGGCCGCTACCTATGAGCGTGGCGAGAACCGCACCCAGAACTACCTGCTCGGCCCGGGCTTCGACCTCAAGGTCCCCGGCTTCGACTACTTCCAGCTGAACTTCTACTACCGCAAGCCCGACGGCATCACCAACAACCCGTCCGGCCAGTGGCAGGTCACCCCGGTGTGGTCCTACACCATTCCGGTGGGCAACTCGGACGTTGTGATCGACGGCTTCATGGACTGGGTGTGGAACAACAAGGACGCCACCTCCGACCGTCCCAACGACCTGCACGCCAACCTGCACTTCAACCCGCAGATCAAGTACGACCTGGGCAAGGCCATGGGCTGGAGCGCGGTGAAGCACTTCTACGTCGGCATCGAGTACGACTACTGGAAGAACAAGTACGCCATTGACGACAACGGCTTCCTCGGCGACGACATTCTCGGCGGCACCGACCAGAACACCTTCAGCCTGCTGGCCAAGGTGCACTTCTGATATCCGTGGGGCCCGTCGCAACGGCGGGCCCCTCTGGCTTGCGCCATTGGGGAGGCAGGTAGAGAATGCGCGACAGTCTCAGCCTGCAGTCAGACAAGGAACCCACCGATGGCCAGCGACAGCGCCCAAGCCTCCCCTCGCACCCGGGGTGAGAAACTGGTTACCTGCGGCTGGCTCGCCCTGGCCGTTGCCATCCCCGTCAGCTGCATCTTCTCCAGCGAGCCCTTCGACTTCTCCGCAAGCCTCGCCGCGCTTTCCCTGATCACCCTCTGCGCCGCCTTCGCCTGCTGGCCGAAGCTCTTCATCGCCCCCATCGACTACAAGCACCTGTGCGACACCGTGCCCCGCAAGAGCCAGATCGCCATGAGCCTGTTCGTCGGCCTGACCGTGCTGCGCGGCTTCGTCGAACTGATGGCCTGATTGCCACCCGTGGGTCGGGCACTACTCCTGTAGGGGCGAATTCATTCGCCAAGCAGGCCCAAGGTCTGCCCTGTAGTGCCAAACGGGGCAGCTGCGCTGCCCTTGGCGAATGAATTCGCCCCTACAAGCAATTCGCCGCACATGAAAAAGCCCCGCACTTGGCGGGGCTTTTTCATGCGTCGGTCGATCAGGCGCTAGCCGGGGTCGCACCGATGATCTCGGCACGGCTGCGCACGAACTGCGGCAGCAGCGAGCCAATGACCATGCCCAGGGCACTCATCAACAGGCCAGCCAGTTGCGGCGGCCAGAAGTCGGTTTCTGCGTAGGTCGCTTCCAGGAAAACCCAGGAGGCCAGGCCGAGGGCGATGGCTACCAGGGCACCCTGAGTGGTCGCACGCTTCCAGAACAGACCGGCGAACAGCGGGACCACGGCGGCAACCAGGGTCACCTTGTACGCGTTGCCCACCATCTCGTAGATGCTCGCGTCGGAGTACAGGGCGAACAGCGAGGTCGCGATGGTCATGGCGATTACGCTCAGGCGCATGGCCAGCAGGAACTGACGGTCGCTCATGTCCGGGATGAAGCGCTTGAGCACGTTCTCGGTGAAGGTCACCGACGGTGCCAGCAGGGTGCCGGAGGCAGTGGACATGATGGCCGACAGCAGCGCACCGAAGAACATGATCTGGGCGAACAGCGGCGTGCGCTCCATGATCAGGTGCGGCAGGATCATCTGGGAGTCTTCGGCCAGCCACTTCTGCACCATGGCCGGGTCGATCAGCGACGCGGCGTAGGTCAGGAAGATCGGCAGCATGCAGAAGGAGAGGTAGAACACGGCGCCGGTCATGGAAGCGCGGGCGGCGATGTTCTCGGTCTTGGCCGACATCACGCGGGCGTATACGTCCTGCTGCGGAATGGAGCCGAACATCATGGTCACCGCGGCGCCGATGAAGGCGACGATGTCCCGAGGCTCGAAGCTGTGCATGAAGGTGAACTTGCCTTCGCTGGCAGCATGGCTGATCACCACGTCGGCACCACCGGCCATGTCACCGATCAGCCAGGTCAGGTACACCAGGCCGACGACGATGATGATCATCTGCATGAAGTCGGTCAGGGCCACCGACCACATACCGCCGAACAGGGTGTAGAGCAGCACGATACCGGTGCCGATCAGCATGCCCTGGGTGGTAGTGATGGAGCCATCGGACAGCACGTTGAACACCAGGCCCAGTGCGGTGAGCTGTGCAGCCACCCACCCCAGGTAGGAACCGATGATGACCAGGCTGGTGATCATCTCGACGTTCGGACCGAAGCGCTTCCTGAAGAAGTCACCGATGGTCAGCAGGTTCATGCGGTAGAGCGGACGGGCGAACACCAGCCCCACCAGCATCAGGCAACCGAAGGAGCCGAAGGGGTCCTCGATGATTCCGGCGAATCCTTCCTCGATGAAGCTCGCGGGAATGCCCAGCACGGCTTCCGAGCCGAACCAGGTGGCGAACACCATCGCCGCGACCAGGGGGAAGGACATGCTCCGGCCGCCGGCCGCGAAGTCCTTGGAATTTTTCACACGGGTGGAGGCGTAGAAACCGACACCTACGGTGACCAGCAGGTATACCGCAACAAACCAGATCAGCATTTGTTCTTGTTCCAGAGGCACGCCCGTCGGGCCGGAGACCTGGTACTCAGGTGTCTCGACTGACGGAGTTTTTGTTATTGACGGCGAAGCCCGGCACGGAGCGAACCGGACGGTTACCACGGGAGCGAAGTCTGCCAAAGACGTAAAATATGTCAAACGATTACGGCGTCTATGAGCAAAAAAATCGACAGGATGCCTGTGCAAGTACGACACAACGATGAATGCAATGCCTTGATTTGAAAGGCCTCAGAACGTCAGCTTGTGACTCGTCAGTTTTTTATTTTTTACATGCTCCGTTGCTTAAGAAAAACACCAAGCTACCGTTCGTCGTCGTGCAGGAAGCATCTGCTAGCATCCACGCGTCACCCCCACGGAGCCGCTCCGCATGTACGCGCTGACCCCGCAGCAGACCGAAGCCTATCTGCGCCACCTGGACACCCCCGCGCCACAGCGTCCCGACCTTGCCAGCCTCGACCGGCTGATCGCCGCCCACCAGCAGCGGGTGGCGTTCGAGAACGTCGACGTACTGCTGGACCGCCCCATCCACATCGACGCCGATGCGGTGTTCGCCAAGGTGGTGGAGCGTGGCCGGGGTGGCTACTGTTACGAGCTGAACAACCTCTTCGCCCGCTTGCTGCTCGCCCTCGGCTACCAGGTCGAAACGCTGGGCGGCCGGGTGCGCTGGGGCCTGCCGCTGGACGCGCCGCAGACCATGCTCTCCCACCTGATGCTGCGCGTGCTGCTGCCGGAAGGTCCGCATCTGGCGGATGTCGGCTTCGGCTCCGCCACCCCCTGGCGCGCCGTCCCCCTCGAAGGGCCGATGCCCGATGACCTGCCGTACCGGCTGAGCCCCCAGGTCGACGGCACGGGCGAGGTACAACTGGAAAACTTCCGCGCCGAGACGGGCTGGGCGGCCTGCTACCGCTTCGGCCCCGAGGTGAACGCCTGGGTCGATTGCATCCCGCGCAACTGGTACACCTCCACTCACCCCGACAGCGTTTTCCGCAAGATGCTGATGACCGCCTGCAGCGACGGCGAGTGGCGCCTGACCCTGGCCAACGGCACCTTCAACAGGCGCCACCGCGACGGCCGTCTGGAAAGCCGCAAGATCGAGGATGCCGCCGAGTTGGTGGAGGTGCTGAAGAACGACTTCCTGCTGAATCTCACGGACGACGAGATCGAGCCGCTGCAACTTCGCCTGGCCGGCCTGCTCCAGGGCTGACGGTAGGGTGCGCTGCGCGCACCGCTGTCCTGTGCCGAACGGCTGGTGCGCGCGGCGCACCCTACGGCGAAGTCCCGGGCTCCAATGGTGGACCGCTGGAGCCTGGTCCACCCTTGTAGCTCCCCAGTGCAAGAGGACATGCCCATGTCCACCGCCGACCATCTCACCGCCCTGCACGAGCAGGGCTTCACCCTCCTCCCCGGCGTGCTCGATGCAACCGCCGTCGCCACCCTGCGCCAGCTGATGGACCAACTCCAGCCCGTCCACTGGGACTACCTCGGCCTGGTGGACGATCACTTCAAATGCGTGTTCAACCGGGGGCCGGAATGGCTGCCCTGGCTCGACCTGCCCGGCGTGATCGAGCTGGCCGAAGCGGCGCTGGGCGGGGATTGCCATGTGATTGGCCAGACCGCCTGGCGCTGCCATCCGGGCTTCGTCGGCGCCGAACTGCACCTGGATCACCTGGCGATGGAGCTGCCGGAAAGCCTGCTGGCCGATCCGTCCTTCACGCTGCCGATGCAGGTCTGCACCGCGCACCTGTACCTCGACGATATCGACGCCGACCTCTGCCCTACCCTGGTGATCCCCGGCAGCCACCGCGCCGGCCGTAAACCCCGGCCCGGCGAAACCCATTGGCACGGCAAAACGGCCGAGCCCGTACTGTGTCGGGCGGGCGATGTGCTGATGTTCCGCAGCGAGCTCTGGCACGCTGGCAGCCGCAATCGCACCCACGACCGCAGCCGCTACCTGCTGCAGGTCCACTACGGACGGCGCATGGTGGCGCAGAAGTTCTCGCCCTATCTGGACTTCCGCTTCAACCCGCAGGTGCTCGCTGCCTGCACGCCACGCCAGCGCCGGCTACTGGGCGATCACGAGGCTGCCGAGTACGACTGACGCCGAAAAACCGAGCAACCGCTTCCAGCCCAGCTCCCATGGGCAACCCACGCAGTTATCCCGAAGATATCCACAGGACGGCCCACAGATTTTGTGGGCATTCCCCCTTCGTGTGCGACGCGCTATCCGGACCTTCCGGGAGCGAATCCATTTGTGAAACGCCCCAGCATCGCAACCCATCCCGCGAGCACCATCATCACCTGAACAAAATCCGATCACCGCGCTGAAAGCCTCGCAGATCGAGCCCTCCAGCCATTCACCCCAAAGCTATCCACAGCTTGCCCCACAGAATCCGTGGGTATCCGCAATGGGCTGCACGCTCGACAGGGTTGCACCTCATTCGCCCAGGAAACGAGCAACCCGAACCAGCCCTTGCAGCACGGGCTCTGGCGCAATCCATCCAGACGATATCCACAGCCCGATCCACAGAAAATGTGGGTACGTCGACGCCGGGCTGTTCTTTACTCAAGGCAAGCCTCCACGCAGGATTCCGTTCATGCGCGCCATCATCCCCGCCGCCCTGCTACTTGCCTTGTCGCTCCTGGCCGGATGCGTCGGCTTCGTCCAGCACGATCCCTTGCAGGTGGACATGGCGGGCATGGAGCCGATCCATGGCGAGGGCATGGAAATGCGCTTCAACCTCAAGCTGCGGGTGCAGAACCCCAATGAAAGCGCGATCCACTACAGCGGCATCGCCCTGGAACTGGACCTGAACGACCTGCCGCTGGCCAGTGGCGTCAGCAGCCAGGACGGCACGGTAGAGGGTTTCGGGGAAAAGCTGATCGAAGTGCCGGTGACTATTTCCGCCTTCTCGGTGCTGCGCCAAACCTGGAACCTCACTGGCGGCAGCCCGATCCAGAATGTCCCCTATGCCTTGCGCGGAAAACTGGGTGGTGGCTTCTGGGGAACCCGGCGCTTCTCCGATGCCGGCGTGTTGAGCATTCCCGAGCCGATCGACACGCCCTGATCCTCAGTTGCTCAGCACGAACCCAAGCAGTTCGTGGATTGCCAGCGGCAGTGCGGTCACCTCGGTGTCCACTTCCCAGTCCGCATCGAGTGGCGGTTCGTAGGGGCTGTCCAGGCCGGTGAAGTTACGAATGCGCCCTTCCAGCGCCGCCCGGTACAGCCCTTTGGGGTCGCGGCGGGCGCAGGCGTCGAACGAGGTGCTGACGTAGACGGTGGAGAACTCCCTCGGCGCGAACATCTGCCGCGCAGCCTCGCGATCGGCGCGAAACGGCGAGATCGCCGACACGATCACCACCAGCCCCGCATCCACCATCAGCCGCGCCACCTCGGCGATACGCCGGACGTTCTCGCGGCGATCTTCCGCAGACATGCCCAAGTCCCGGCACAAGCCGCCGCGCAGGTTGTCACCATCCAGCACATAGGTGTGCAGGCCACGGGCGTTGAGCTCCACTTCCAGCGCATTGGCCAAGGTGGACTTGCCCGAGCCGGACAGGCCGGTCAGCCAGATGCAGCGCGGGCGCTGATGTTTGATCGATGCCCTGGCCCACATCGGCAGGGTCAGTTCGTAGGGAACGGCGTCATTCATAATCCCAGCCACTCGTAGTCACTTTCGTAAGCCCGCGATTTCTCCGAGCTGGGAGACTAGCAGCCGTTCTGCGCGAATAGATTTGGATAGGGTCAAGTCGATAAAGCATCCGATACATCTGACATACGAAATCGCAGAAATGGGCAAAGCAGCGGCAAAACCTTATATAATTCATGGTTTTTCGTGACACCGAAGTCGAGGTCCCCATGAGCACCCTGCCGCCCTGCCCCAAATGCAACTCCGAATACACCTACGAAGACGGCGCGATGCTGATCTGCCCCGAGTGCGCCCATGAGTGGTCCGCTGACGCCAGCAGCGATGCCACCGGTGATGACAAGGTGATCAAGGATTCCGTCGGCAACGTCCTGCAGGACGGCGACACCATCACCGTGATCAAGGACCTCAAGGTCAAGGGCTCGTCCCTGGTGGTGAAGGTCGGCACCAAGGTGAAGAACATCCGCCTGGTGGACGGCGACCACGACATCGACTGCAAGATCGACGGCATCGGCGCGATGAAGCTGAAGTCGGAATTCGTGCGCAAGGTCTGAGCCACGAATCCACCCCGAGAAAGCCCGGCCTGTGCCGGGCTTTTTTGTGGGCCAGGCAGCGCCTTGCCGCCTATCCCGCTGTCATTCCGCCCTGGACTGACATGCGGAGGATTTTTCGGTTGTCCTCCATCGCCCCACCAAGCTAAACAGTCGTTCAACGAGCAGCAGGATGCCGGCGACAGGAACGACTGATGAGCCCCCAATTTCCCAAGACCTACTACGAAGCCACGGTCGATCGGACCGCCTACCCTGCCCATTCGGGCCGCACCGACGCCAGGGTGTGCATCCTCGGTGGCGGGCTGGCCGGACTGTCCACCGCCCTGGGGCTGGCCGAGCGTGGCGTCACCGATGTGGTGGTGCTGGAGTCCCACGATGTCGGCCACGGCGCCTCGGGGCGCAATGGCGGTTTCGTCTTCGGCGGCTACAGCCTGGGCAACGCCGATCTGCTGGCCACCCTGGGCGCCGAGGAGGCGCGTCGCCTGTATCAACTCACCCTCGATGCGGTCGAACTGATCCGTCACCGCAGCCGCCACTACGGCATCGACTGCGACCTGGTGGACAAGGGTGTAATCCTCGCCAACTGGTTCAACGACCCCGCGCGCCTGGAGACCCCGCGCCAGTTGATGAAGCAGGCCTACGGCGTGGATTGGGAGTACATCCCGCCCGGCGAACTGAAGGAGATGCTCAGGACCGAGCGCTACTTCGGCGGCCTGCTGGAGCGCAACGCCTTCCACTTCCATCCGCTCAAGTACGTCTGTGGCATCGCCCGGACACTGGCCAACCTGGGCGTCCGCCTCCACGAACGATCCCCCGCCCTGGCCATCGAGAAGCGCGCCGGAAAGTACGTGGTCAGGACCGCAGGCGGTGAAGTTCACGCCGAGCATGTGGTGTTCTCCGGCGGCGGCTATTCACGCGGCCTCCACCGCCCCGTCGAGCGCGCGGTGCTCCCCATCGCCACCTACGTGGTCGCCACCGAGCCCCTGGGCGCGCACCTGGCGGAGGCCATCGATTGCGAGTCGGCGGTCTACGACACCCGCTTCGCCTTCGACTATTACCGTCCGATGCAGGACAGCCGGATTCTCTGGGGTGGCCGCATCTCCATCCTCGACCGTAATCCAGATGCCATCGCGAGATTGCTCAAGGCCGACCTCGTCGCGGTCTATCCGCAGCTGGAGGATGTGGAGATCCAGTATTCCTGGGGAGGACTGATGAGCTACGGCCGCCACCAGATGGCGCAGATCGGCCGGGACGCCGATGGCATCTGGCACGCGGTTGGCTTCGGTGGCCACGGCATGGCGCCGACCACAGTGGCGGGCGAAGTGCTGGCCGACGCCATCGCCAACGCCACGCCGATTCCCCCCGGCTTCAGCCGATTCGGCCTGACCCGCACCTTCGGCCTCGCCGGGCTGGTTGCCGCGCAGATGACCTACACCGCCTTCCAGGCCCGCGATGCGTTCGATGCACGGCGGTTGAATCGGTAATCAGGACTCCTGCAACACTCGTAGAGCCGCCGCGGCCAGAAAGCCCGAGCGGCTCTTCTGTTCGGGGTGATTCCGTACGTAATCGTCGATGCGATTCAACAGATAGCCGGGCAAGGTGATGTTCAGCTTCTCCGCCTTGCCCATGTAGCGGGTCACATCGATTTCCACCAGCGCCCAGGTGCAGCCGGCATAGTCTGGATTGGCGGCGTGGAACGTGACCTTCTTCGCCACCGGAATTGGCGCCCCCTCCTCCGCCAGGATTTCCAGATGCCCCTCGATGGCTTCCCGCGCCATCGCCATCGCCTCATCCAGATCATCGCCAGCCGAGAAGCAGCCAGGCAGGTCCGGTACTTCCACACCCCAGGCGTGCCCATCGTCACCGGGGAGAATCGCAATCGGATAAAGCATGTTGAAGCCCTTCGGAAGAGATGAAGACAAGCTCACTTGAGCCCTGCCTGTTTGAGAATGCTAGCCGCGGTCCGAGGTAGCAGGTCCTTCTTCGGATAGGGGATCGTCACCAGACCCGGCTTGCTCGGGTGCTTGAAGTGGTGATGACTGCCCCTGATCCTGACCAGAAACCATCCATCGGCTTCGATCAGTTCCATGAGTTGTCGGCTGTTCACGTCCAGTCCTTGGCCCAGATTTGGTGGTTATAGTAACCACCAAACAGCAAACCGCAATTCCTCCGTCCGATGGGTTGGCGCTGCCCAATGACTTCGCAGTATGTTCAGCCATCCCTCTTCAAGGACGAGCCATGGCCAGCAAAGCTCACCCGACGCACCAGCAGAAGCACCTCGCCGTGCTTATCGATGCCGACAACGCACAAGCGTCCATCATCGAAGGGCTGTTCGAAGAAATCGCCAAGTACGGCGTCGCCAGCGTCAAACGCATCTATGGAGACTGGACCGCGCCGCAGCTAGGTAGCTGGAAGAAGGTCCTGCTCGACCACTCCATTCAACCCATCCAGCAGTTCGCCTATACCAAGGGCAAGAATGCCACCGATAGCTCACTGATCATCGACGCCATGGACCTGCTCTACACCCGGCGTTTCGATGGCTTCTGCCTGGTTTCCAGCGATAGCGATTTCACCCGTCTGGCCGCGCGCTTGAGGGAGGAAGGCCTGACGGTATACGGCTTCGGTGAAGAGAAGACGCCCAAGCCCTTCGTCTCCGCCTGCGACAAGTTCATCTATACGGAGATACTGCGCGCGGAAGCGCTGCCGGAGCCCGCTGCCAGCGGCGACAAACCACAGCCCGTAGCTCCGGCGCCAGCCGCCGAGCCTGCCAAACCGACTGATAAGCCTGCTCCGATCAAGCCGCAGAAGGTTCCCGTGGATGCGATCGCCACGGTGATCGACGGACTCGACGACGAAGACGGCTGGGCTCCGCTCGCGGCAGTTGGCTCCGATATCACCAAGATTCGAACCGACTTCGATCCACGCCTGTACGGCTTCAAGAAGCTGAGTGACCTGATCAAGGGAAACCCTCATCGCTTCGAGCTTGAAGAGCGCGGAACCACGAGCACAGGAGGCAAGGTGCTCTTCGTCCGCAATCGCAAGAACAGCAAGTAGCCGCAACAGCTCCCAGGGTGATCGTGGGATTTTTCCCAAACCATTCGGCGGCCCTTGTTCGTCCCCTCCTCTCTCCCTAACGTGCCCCGGTCGCGGTCAATCCCGCGATCGGGTTTGACGACCTGAAGCCATACGCGCGACTTTGCCTACGGTGCATGTGGGAAACGACGGACGATTCCTACCGCCCCTACCTTGTGTGCAGTTTCTTACACTGCACCGCCCTAATGGCATACCGCGCGGGGAGATCCCTCGGGGTCTGCCGGATCTATGGCCCGGTTCGTCAACCCCGTGCGGTCTGCCACCCTTTCGCTTGACGACGAAGGTGGCAGCTCCTTAACGAGCCATAGGAGTTACACCATGCACGACGCATACATCCCCACCTTCTTCCACCGCCACAACCGCCCTTTGCGCGGCGTGATGATCGACAACCAGCCCTGGTTCTCCGCCTACGACTTCGCCCGCCTGCTCGGTCTACACCATCCCCAATCCCTTCACCGCCGCCTGCGTCCCCACGAGACCCGCCGCATCCCCATCCAGTACGCCAACGGCCATGAAGAAGAGATTCACGTCATCAACGAAGCCGGCCTGTACAAGGCGCTGATCCGCTTCGGTCACCCTGAATGCCAGCAGCTGGATGAATGGCTCACCCGCGACGTCATCCCCACTCTGCGCGACCAACACGCCGAGGATTTCTACCGACCTCGTCGGGTAATGCTGAGCTGGCAATCCCAGCGGCTGACGCTACTGGAATGGCAGGGTGAATTGTGGATGCCGTGGGAGGAAGTACCAAGGCACGTGGGCTCTTGAACGGTGATGGGATTCGCTTCGCTCTGCGCCATCCTACAAAGCACAGCGCAATCATCGGGCAACTCGTCGCGCTGCTCCCGTGGGAGATCGTTCGTAGGATGGGTAGAGCTTGCGAAACCCATGAACAGCCCCGGCAAGGAAGCCATCCGATGACCAATTACCGCCGCGACCACACCCCAGGTGCCAGTTGGTTCTTCACCCTCAATCTGGCGGAACGCCGAAGCCGCTTGCTGATCGATCGAATTGACCTGCTCCGCGCCAGCTTCCGCGCCTGCATGCAGCGCCACCCCTGGCGCATCGACGCCATCGTCATACTCCCCGATCACCTTCACGCGCTCTGTACCTTGCCGCCGGACGATGCGGACTACGCCCTGCGCTGGCGTCAGATCAAGAGCAGCTTTTCCCGTGCATTGCCGCCGTGCGAGCCCCTGTCGGCCAGCCGACTGAGCAAAGGCGAACGCGGTATCTGGCAACGCCGTTTCTGGGAGCACCGTGTCCGCGATGGCGACGACTTCGCCCGACATGTGGATTACATCCACCACAACCCACGCAAACATGGGCATGTGGAGCGGGTGGCGGATTGGCCGTGGTCATCGTTTCACCGCTATGTAGATGCGGGAATCTTGCCGGTGGATTGGGCGGGGGATGGAGCGGACATGGCGCACGGTGTGGGGGAATGGTGATGGGTTTCGCAGGCTCTACCCATCCTACGAAGCACACCCCCGTAGGATGGCGTAGAGCGAAGCGATACCCATCAAACTAAAAAGCCCCGGCGATTGCCGGGGCTTTTGGTTCAACGCATCACTCAGCCGTTGCTGGGGAACGCGAACTGCGCCGCCTCGTGGCTGGCGCGCTGCGGCCAGCGCTGGGTGATGGCCTTGCGGCGGGTGTAGAAGCGCACACCGTCCGGGCCGTAGGCGTGGAGGTCGCCGAACAGGGAGCGCTTCCAGCCGCCGAAGCTGTGGTAGGCCACCGGTACCGGCAGCGGCACGTTGACGCCGACCATGCCCACTTCGATCTCGTCGCAGAACAGGCGGGCGGCTTCGCCGTCGCGGGTGAAGATGCAGGTGCCGTTGCCGTACTCGTGGTCGTTGATCAGCTGCATGGCGTCTTCCAGGCTGCCGACGCGGACGATGCAGAGCACCGGACCGAAGATTTCTTCCTGGTAGATGCGCATGTCGGCTTTGACGTTGTCGAACAGGGTGCCGCCGACGAAGTAACCGTCTTCATGGCCGGCCACGCGGTAGCCACGGCCGTCCACCACCAGCTTGGCGCCAGCAGCGACGCCGTCGTCGATGTAACCGACCACCTTGTCGCGGGCGGCGGCGGTGACCAGCGGGCCCATGTCCAGGCCGCAGTTGGTGCCGGCGCCGATCTTCAGGCCTTTGATCTGCGGAACGATCTTGTCGACCAGCGCATCGGCGATCTGGTCGCCCACGCACACCGCCACGGAGATGGCCATGCAGCGCTCGCCGCAGGAACCGTAGGCCGCGCCCATCAGTGCGCTGACAGCGTTGTCGAGGTCGGCGTCGGGCATCAGTACCGCGTGGTTCTTCGCGCCGCCCAGGGCTTGCACGCGCTTGCCGCGCTTGGTGCCTTCGGCATAGATGTATTCGGCGATCGGGGTCGAGCCAACGAAGCTGAGGGCTTTGACTTCCGGCGCTTCGATCAGCGCGTCCACGGCTTCCTTGTCACCGTTGACCACGTTCAGCACGCCCTTGGGCAGGCCGGCCTGATGGAACAGCTCGGCGATCAGCAGGGTGGAGCTCGGGTCACGCTCGGAGGGCTTGAGGATGAAGGTGTTGCCGCAGGCGATGGCCAGCGGGTACATCCACAGCGGCACCATGGCCGGGAAGTTGAACGGGGTGATGCCAGCGACCACGCCCAGCGGCTGGAAGTCGCTCCAGGCGTCGATGTTCGGGCCGACGTTGCGGGTGTATTCGCCCTTGAGGATTTCCGGGGCGGCGCAGGCGTACTCGACGTTCTCGATGCCGCGCTTCAGTTCACCGGCAGCGTCTTCCAGAGTCTTGCCGTGCTCTTCGGCGATCAGCTTGGAGATCACCGCTTCGTTGGCTTCCAGCAGTTGCTTGAAGCGGAACAGCACCTGGGCGCGCTTGGCCGGCGGGGTGTTGCGCCAGGCCGGGAAAGCGGCCTTGGCAGCGTCGATGGCCTGCTGGATGGTGGCGCGGCTGGCCAGGCCAACCTTGCGGTGGGCTTCGCCGGTGGACGGGTTGAACACGTCTGCAGTGCGACCTTGGTCGTCGATGCGTTCGCCGTTGATCAGGTGCGGGATGAGGCTCATGGGTGGGGTCTCTTGTAGGGCTTTTGTCTTTGCGGCGCCGGATGATCCAAGGGGCGGGAGTTACCCTCACCCCAGCCCTCTCCCAGTGGGAGAGGGGGTTGTCCATGCGCTATTTCAATTCGGTTTCGACGAAGACCACTTCATGGTCGCTGGCGTTGATCACGTTGTGTTCGACGCCGGCCTTGCGGAAGTAACTCTGGCCGGCCACCAGGGGGGCGTGTTTGTCGCCCTCCGGGGTTTCCAGCAGCAGGGTGCCGTTGGTCATCGGCACCACGACGTAGTCGTAGCCATGGCGGTGGCGACCGGTTTCGGCACCGGGGGCGAAGCGCCACTCGGTGACGATCACCTCGTCGTTATCCACCTGCACGGTGGGCACGGCCTGCGGGCGCTGGCTCATCAATTCACGCCCTGCAGGGCCTGGCCGACGGCGTCGAACAGGCGGTCCAGTTCTTCCGGCTTGGCGTTGAAGGTCGGGCCGAACTGCAGGGTGTCGCCACCGAAGCGGACGTAGAAACCAGCCTTCCACAGGGCCATGCCGGCCTCGAACGGACGGACGATGGCGTCGCCGTCACGCGGGGCGATCTGCAGGGCACCGGCCAGGCCGCAGTTGCGGATGTCGATGACGTGCTTGGCACCTTTCAGGCCGTGGATGGCTTTCTCGAAGTGCGGGGCCAGTTCGGCGGATTGCTGCACCAGGTTTTCCTTCTCCAGCAGATCCAGGGCGGCCAGGCCGGCGGCGCAGGCGACCGGGTGTGCGGAGTAGGTGTAGCCGTGGGTGAACTCGACGGCGTATTCGGGCGTCGCCTGGTTCATGAAGGTCTGGTAGATCTCGCGGCTGGCGATCACCGCGCCCATGGGAATGGCGCCGTTGGTGACCTGCTTGGCCACGTTCATCAGGTCCGGAGTCACGCCGAAGTATTCAGCGCCGGTCATCTTGCCCATGCGGCCGAAGGCGGTGATCACTTCGTCGAAGATCAGCAGGATGTTGTTCTGGTCGCAGATTTCGCGCAGGCGCTGCAGGTAGCCGGCCGGCGGCACGATCACACCAGCGGAGCCGGACATCGGCTCGACGATCACGGCGGCGATGTTGGACGCGTCATGCAGTTCGATCAGTTTCAGCAGTTCGTTGGCCAGCTCCACGCCGCCGGTTTCGGCAGCGCCCTTGGTGAAGGCCATGCCCGGCTGCAGGGTATGCGGCAGGTGGTCGACGTCCATCAGTTGCCCGAACATCTTGCGGTTGCCACCGATGCCGCCCAAGGCGGTGCCGGCAACGTTCACGCCGTGGTAGCCACGGGCGCGGCCGATCAGCTTGGTCTTCTGCGGCTGGCCCTTCAGGCGCCAGTAGGCACGGGCCATCTTGATGGAGGTGTCGGCGCACTCGGAGCCGGAACCGGTGAAGAACACGTGGTTCAGTTCGCCGGGAGTCAGGTTGGCGATCTTCTCGGCCAGCTGGAAAGACAGCGGATGGCCGTACTGGAAGCCCGGGGAGTAGTCGAGGGTGCCGAGCTGCTTGGCCACGGCTTCCTGGATTTCCTTGCGCGAGTGGCCGGCGCCGCAGGTCCACAGGCCGGAGAGACTGTCGTACACACGACGGCCCTGGTCGTCGATCAGCCAGCTGCCTTCAGCGGCGACGATCAGGCGCGGGTCGCGCTGGAAGTTGCGGTTGGCGGAGAAGGGCATCCAGTGGGCGTCCAGCTTCAGCTGGCTGGCGAGAGGGAGCTGGGCGGTCTGCGGCATGTTCATGTGTGGCCTCGAAAGTGTCTTGTTCTGAGGAACGACGCGCTACTTGCTGCCGACATTGCCACGGGCATAAAGTCACGAAAATCCAACTTTTCAAATCTTTAGGTTAGAGGTTGCTAAACCATGAGTACCCGCCGTCCCGAGCCGCTGGCGCAGGTGAGCGATTTCGATATCCGCCTGCTGCGCATCTTCCGCAGCGTGGTGGAATGCGGCGGTTTCTCCGCTGCCGAGAGCGTACTGGGCATCGGCCGTTCGGCCATCAGCCAGCAGATGAGCGACCTGGAACAACGCCTCGGCCTGCGCCTGTGCCAGCGCGGCCGTGCCGGATTCGCCCTGACTGAGGAAGGCCGCGAGGTATACCAGTCGTCCATGCAGTTGCTGGCGTCGCTGGAAACCTTTCGGACCGAGGTCAACGGCCTGCACCAGCACCTGCGCGGGGAGCTGAACATCGGCCTCACCGACAACCTGGTGACACTGCCCCACATGCGCATCACCCATGCGCTGTCGCGCCTGAAGGAGCGCGGCCCGGACGTGCAGATCAACATCCGCATGACGCCGCCCAGCGAGGTGGAACAGGGGGTGCTCGACGGCCGCCTGCACGTCGGCGTGGTGCCGCAGACCGCTGCCCTCTCCGGGCTGGAATACCAACCCCTGTACAGCGAGCGCTCGCTGCTCTACTGCGCCGTGGGCCATCCGCTGTTCTATGTGGACGATGCGCAACTGCGCGACGACCGCCTGAACCAGCAAGACGCCATCGCCCCAACCTTCCGCCTGCCGGCGGACATCCAGGCGCACTATCAGGTGCTCAACAGCACGGCCAGCGCCTCGGACCGCGAAGGCATGGCCTTCCTCATCCTCACCGGGCGCTACATCGGCTACCTGCCGGACCACTACGCCAGCTTCTGGGTACAGCAAGGGCGGCTGCGGGCGCTGAAGCCGGCGACGCGCTTCTATGACCTGTCGCTGTCTTCGGTGACCCGCAAGGGCCGCCGGCCGCACCTGGTGCTGGAGAGTTTCCTGGAAGCGCTGGCAGCGACGAGCTGACATCCACCTGTGCGAATTCATTCGCGAATGAATTCACTCCCACAACGAGAGCCTCCCGGCGCCGCTCAAGCCCCATTCCGGTGCGGTCCGGACAAATCCACGAATAACCTGACCGATGCTCCAGTTTTGCTTGTAGGCGCGGTCATCCTGGGTTATCAGTGCTGTCGCCAACCCCCTCTTACAATAAGGAAGCCTATGACTTCACTGGTGCCCGCCCACAGCCCGAACCCTCCCACCAAGCCCGCCGGCCGCATTCGTCAGAAGAACGAAGAGCTGATCCTCGCCGCCGCGGAGGAGGAGTTCGCCCGCCACGGCTTCAAGGGCACCAGCATGAACACCATCGCCCTGCGCGCCGGGCTGCCCAAGGCCAACCTGCACTACTACTTCAGCAACAAGTTGGGCCTGTACATCGCCGTGCTGAGCAACCACCTGGAACTCTGGGACAGCACCTTCAACGCCCTCACCGCCGAAGACGACCCGGCCGAGGCGCTGGCCCGCTACATCCGCGCCAAGATGGAGTTCTCCCGTCGCCATCCGCTGGCCTCGAAGATCTTCGCCATGGAAATCATCAGTGGCGGCGGCTGCCTGGAAGCCCACTTCGATCAGGACTACCGCACCTGGTTCAAGGGCCGCGCCGGGGTATTCGAAGCCTGGATCGCTGCCGGCAAGATGGACCGGGTCGACCCGGTGAACCTGATCTTCCTGCTCTGGGGCAGCACCCAGCACTACGCCGACTTCAACACCCAGATCTGCCGCGTCACCGGCCGCAAGCGCCTGACCAAGGACGATTTCGAAGCGGCCACGCAGAACCTCATCCAGATCATCCTCAAGGGCTGCGGCCTGACTCCGCCCGCGACTGCCTGATGCCGTTCACCCTGTCCGCTCCCGCCGAGTACCGCGAGGAGATCAAGAAGAGCCGCTTCATTGCCCATGCCGCGCAGGTGACCAGCGTCGAGGAAGCGCAGGCCTTCATCGCACGCCTGTCCGAGCCTGGCGCATCCCACAACTGCTGGGCCTGGAAGCTGGGCAACCAGTACCGTTTCAGTGACGACGGCGAACCCGGCGGCACCGCCGGACGCCCGATCCTCGCTGCCATCGAAGGTCAGGACTGCGACCAGGTCGCGGTCCTGGTGATCCGCTATTACGGCGGTATCCAGCTCGGCACCGGCGGCCTCGCCCGCGCCTACGGCGGCAGCGCCGCCAAATGCCTGCAAGGCGGCCAGCGTGTGGAACTGGTAGCCCGCAGCCGCATCAGTTGCCATCCCGGTTTTGCCGAACTGCCGCTACTGAAGGCGCGCCTTGGCGACTTCGAAGCGTTGGTGGAAAGTGAAAGCTTCGATGCCGAAGGCGCCGAGCTGATCCTGGCCCTGCCCGAGGGCCGCATTGCCGGGTTCGAGCAAGTCCTGCGAGATATCAGCCGGGGACGGTTGGAAGTAAAGCGGGTCTGACCCTATCGAATACCACCCACATTTTCTGTGGAGCCCGCTGTGGATAACTCGTGGGCTTTTGCCTGTAACGCCACAACGACGCGGCTTAGCGAGAACTGTTCGCTTTTTGCCCAATACCCGGCTTATCCCCTGCCCCAAACTTAAGCACCTGATTTTTGGTGCATTCCTCCACGCACCAATGCAGCGCAGCAAGCGCTCGACAGGTCCGCCCTTGTCCACGTTCAACGGGGAAAAGGCTGTGGATAAGCTTGGGAGTATCCGCCGCAGCCCAGGGCTGGCGAGCCTTGCGGAAGACTGATCAAAAAACGAGCAAAACCAGACAGGCGAAGAGTGCCCAGCCCCGGCGAATGAATCTGCCCAAACAACAGGTAAACTTTCCGCCATCCCCGCCTGATGAAGAGAATCCACCATGTACGAATGGCTGAATGCCCTGCCCAAGGCTGAACTGCACCTGCACCTGGAGGGTTCGCTGGAGCCCGAACTGCTGTTCGCCCTGGCCGAACGCAACAAGGTGGTGCTGCCCTGGGCCGACGTGGAAACCCTGCGCAAGGCGTACGCCTTCAACAACCTGCAGGAGTTCCTCGACCTCTACTACGCCGGCGCCGATGTGCTGCGCACCGAGCAGGATTTCTACGACCTCACCTGGGCCTACCTGCAGCGCTGCAAGGCGCAGAACGTGATTCACACCGAGCCGTTCTTCGACCCGCAGACCCACACCGATCGCGGCATTCCCTTCGAAGTGGTGCTGTCCGGCATCCGCCAGGCCCTGGAAGACGGTCGCGAGCAACTGGGCATCAGCTCCGGGCTGATCCTCAGCTTCCTGCGCCACCTCTCTGAAGACGAGGCGCAGAAGACCCTCGATCAAGCCCTGCCCTTCCGCGACGCCTTCATTGCTGTCGGCCTGGACAGCTCGGAAAAGGGCCATCCGCCAAGCAAGTTCCAGCGGGTGTTCGACCGCGCCCGTGCCGAAGGCTTCCTCACCGTCGCCCACGCCGGCGAGGAAGGCCCGCCGGAGTACATCTGGGAAGCCCTGGACCTGCTCAAGATCGAGCGCATCGACCACGGCGTACGCGCCGTCGAAGACGAGCGACTGATGCAGCGCATCATCGACGAACAGATCCCGCTCACCGTCTGCCCGCTGTCCAACATCAAGCTCTGCGTGTTCGACCACATGCGCCAGCACAACATCCTCGACATGCTGGAGCGCGGCGTGAAGGTAACGGTGAACTCCGACGATCCGGCGTACTTCGGCGGCTACGTCACCGAGAACTTCGCCGCCCTGCACGAGCACCTGGGCATGACCGAGGACCAGGCCAAACGCCTGGCGCAGAACAGCCTGGATGCGCGACTGATCAAATAAGGCAGCTGCTGAATTCGTAGGGTGCGCTGCGCGCACCGGCTTCGACACTCTGTCAAACCGCCGGTGCGCATGGCGCACCCTACCGGATCGGCTTCGGCGATTCCTACAGGGAAGCTGCCGGACGCGGCGTCAGCAAGCGCAGGATGCCGCCAAGCAACATGCCGTAGAGCGGCACGAAGAGCACCAGGCTGATGGCCAGCTTTACGCCGTAGTCCACGGTGGCGATTTCCACCCAGTTCGCCGCCATGAAGGGGTTGTCGCTGCGCCAGAAGGCCACCGAGAAGAAGGCGAAGGTATCCAGCAGGTTGCCGGCGATGGTCGAGGCCACCGGGGCGATCCACCACTGGCGCATCTGCCGCAGACGGTCGAAGACCTGGATATCCAGCACCTGGCCCAGTACGTAGGCGAGGAAACTGGCCAGGGAGATGCGGGCGACGAAGAGGTTGAATTCGCCGAGAGCCGCGAAGCCCTGGAAGCTCGCTTCCTGGAACAGTACCGACACCCCATAGGACGCCAGCAATGCCGGGACCATGACCCGTGCGATGACCCGGCGCGCAGCCTGCTTGCCCATCAGGCGAACGGTCAGGTCGGTAGCCAGGAAGATGAAAGGAAAGCTGAACGCGCCCCAGGTGGTGTGCCAGCCGAACAGGGTGATCGGCAACTGCACCAGGTAATTGCTGGCGATGATGATCAGGATGTGGAAAGCGATCAGGCCGGTGAGTGCCGGGCGCCAGACCGTGGGAGAAGCTGCGGGCATGGTGATTTGCATCCTTTTTGCCGATGGGGTGAGGGAACCCATGTCGCGGCCCCCTGGCCGACGACGGCGCGCATTCTAACTTGACCCGCGCGTCAGGAAAAGACGGATCGTCCGGACGCATGCATCGGTGGCAAAAAAACCTGTAGGGGCGAATTCATTCGCCAAGCAGGCCGAAGGGCTGCCCTGATGTTGCCCAAATGGGCCAGCTTCGCTGTCCTTGGCGAATGAATTCGCCCCTACAAAGGGAATGCATACGAAAAGGGCCGCGATGCGGCCCTTAGTCGTTAAGCGTCTTGCGTCGCCCGGTCACCATCGACCAGGGCAGGTTCTCGCGCATGCGCACGCTTTCCACCAGCGCAGCGCCGACGTGCACAAAGGCCAGCCAGAACAGGCCGTCGGCCATGAACTCATGGATGTCCCGGGGCAGGTCCTCGCCCCAGAAGTAGTCGACTTCTTCCATCAGGAAGCCGGTGACGCCCAGGC
The DNA here is from genome assembly GCF_029873155.1 of Pseudomonas sp. BN515. Taxonomy (NCBI): domain Bacteria; kingdom Pseudomonadati; phylum Pseudomonadota; class Gammaproteobacteria; order Pseudomonadales; family Pseudomonadaceae; genus Pseudomonas; species Pseudomonas sp. BN515. The sequence continues at coordinate 28,704 of NZ_SSOH01000042.1, forward strand.
CGACCATCAGCAGCAGCATGAGGATCATCACCAGCCCGCCCAGAGGCGAGTGGCCCAGGCGGTGCATGTGGCCACCGGTCAGCAGCGACTTGGCGTGGGCCACCAGGCGCGCCGGATGCGGCCAGAAGTCCGACCAGCGTGCAGGCCCGGGGCCGACGAAGCCCCAGACCAGGCGCACCAGCACCACCGCCACGGCGTAATAGCCGAGCCAGCGGTGCCAGCCGTCACCCGCCTCGTTGAGGAAGTAGTCACCGATGAAGGCGGCCACCAGGGACCAGTGGCCGATCCGCACTACCGGGTCCCAGAGGCGAACAGTCTCGGCGCTCACGGCTTAGTCCTCGATCTCCTGCTTGACCACCTTGCCGTCAACCGGGTTGAAGTAGATCTCGACCTTGCGCTTGTCCTTGTCCCAGCCGTAGATCTCGTAGCAGTTGCCGGCGGTGACCTTGAACTTCTTGATGTCGTAGCCCTGGGCCTTGAGGTCGTCCTGGAACTTGGTCTGGTCTTGCCACTGGGCCTTGTCGGCGGACGTGCATTCGGTCTTGGCAAAGGTCAGCGGGCTGACAAGGACCAGGGAAAGGAGCAGGAGCTTACGCATGGTATCGACCTCGAATTTTGCGTTGTATGGCGAAAGGCAATGCAAGGCTTTCTCATTCACTGCCATGACGATGGAGAGTAGGCCAGGCCTTGGCGGCTGTCATATGTCGGTCCGCCGATCTCAGCGGTGTTCGACAGCGAATTGTCCCCGACCTGCGTGTTTGGCCCGATAGCAAGCTGTATCAGCCTGTTTCAGAAGCTCTGCAGGCTGCGCGTTAGCGCTGTGGATGCAGGCGATGCCAACGCTGGCACCGACGCAAAACTCCTGCCCTTCCCAGGTCAGCACCAGGCCCTGGATCTGCGCGATGAGCCGCGCCGCCAGCATTTCCGCCTGGGGCAGCGGGCAACTGCGCAGGATCAGCGCGAACTCGTCGCCGCCCAGCCGCGCAAGTTGATCACCGGCCCGCACCTGGGCCTGCATCAGCCTGGCGATCTGGCGCAGCAGTTCATCCCCGGCAGCGTGGCCGGCACTGTCGTTGACCTGCTTGAAGCGGTCCAGGTCGATGAAGCAGAGCACGCTGTTGCCGTCGTTCTGCAGTACGTCGCGACAGCTTTCGGCCAGGGCGTCCTCGAAGGCCGAACGGTTCAGCAGGCCGGTCAACGCGTCGTGGGTGGCGGCATAGCGCAGGTGCTTCTGCATGGCCCGTGCTTCGCTGACGTCGGTGAGCACCAGCACGCTGCCCAGTAGGGTGCCGTCGCCCGCGCGCATGGGCGCTGCCTGGCCACGCAGGGCGATGGTGCCGCCGGCCGGATGGCGCAGCGAGGCCAGCCCCTGGAGGCTGGCGGCACTGCCCTGCTCCAGGCAGTCGCGCACCGGGTTGGGTACCAGACGGCCATCTTCGCCTTCCAGCAGCAGCACCTGCTCGATGGGCAGGCCCTGGGCCTCGTCGCTGCGCCAGCCGCTGAGGCGCTCGGCCACCGGGTTGAGGAAGCTGACCCGGCCTTCCAGGTCGGTGGTGATGACGCCGTCACCGATGGCATCGAGGGTCACCTGCAGGCGTTCACGCTCGTCGCGCAAGCGCTCGGCGAGCTGGCGCAATTCGCTGACGTCCCAGTTGGTGCCGACCATGCGCAGCGGCCGGCCCTGGGCATCGCAGACCAGCCGGGCGTGGCCCTTGAGCACGCGCTGGTCGCCGTCGCCGCGGCGGATTCGGAACTCGATGTCCAGGCGACGACTGCCTTCCCGTGCGGCCAGCACTTCGCGCTCGGCACGGGCGGCGTCATCCGGATGCAGGTGGGCGAGCCAGTCGGCGTAAGAGAGTTCGCCACCCGCCGTACGGCCGTAGAGGCGGTACATGCCTTCGTCCCAAAGCAGGCGGTCGCTGTCCAGGTCCCATTCCCAGACACCGACACCACTGGCCTCGGTGGCCACCGAGTAGCGCCGCGCCAATACGGCTTCACGCTCTTCGGCACGCTTGCGGCGGTCGATGTCTTCGATCTGCGAGATGAAATACAGCGGCTCTCCCTCGTGGTCGCGCACCAGCGACACCGCCAGCAGGCCCCAAATCTCCCGCCCGCTCTTGTGCAGGTAGCGCTTTTCCAGGCGATAGCTGTGGCGGCGGCCTGCAATGATTTCCCGCACCAGTTCGAGATCGCCGGCCAGGTCGTCCGGGTGGGTGACATCCTGGAAGCTCAGGGCAGACAGCTCTGCTTCGTCGTAACCGAGCATCTCGCAGAGTGCATGGTTGACCCGTTGCCAGCGGCCATCCAGCCCCACCAGGGCCATGCCGATGGCGGAGTGATCCATGGCGTCGCGAAAGCGCGTTTCACTGGCCGCCAGTTCGCGGCGACGCTTGCGCAGTTGCTCCACCGCCGAGGCCAGCAGCAGGGCTGGCAGCAACGCCAGCAGCAGCGGCAGGTAGATCAGCAGGTCGCGCCAGCCTTTCTCCAAATCCGGCGTTTCAAGCAGGCCGAGGGCGATGATCAGCCCGCCGCTCACCGAAGCCAGCGCCACCAGCAGTGCAGTGCTGGCGAAGGTCAGGCGGACCGCCGCGATCATCAGCGGCAGGGCCAGGTAGACGAAGGGGAACGGCAACAGCAGCAAGGCGAAGGGCGTGCCCAGCAACACCACGCCGCCATAGAGCAGCAGTTCGCGCCGGCGCCGTTCACCGAGGAATTCCCACCAGCCCTGCTGGCGCATCCAAACGGCCAGGGGCAGCACCGAGACGGCGCCAAGCATGGCGCCCTCGACCCAGTACATCCAGCCACGCTCGAAGGAGCCCACCCCCTGCCAGGCGAGGATGCTCGCCCCCAGGCTGGCACTGGCCAGCGGTGGCAACAGGGCACCGAAGAAGATGAACTGGAGGAAGGCACCCGGGCTTTCGTTCATCCGCAATGCGGCGCCGCTGACCCGCAGCAGGGCCGCCGCGAGGATGACCTCCAGCAGATTCGGCGGGACGAAGCTGGCCGCCAGGGCAAGGGCATCGCCGAAGGCCAGGTTGGCCAGCAGATCGGCCAGCATCGCCGCCGCCAGCAGGGCCGGCCAGCGGCGCAGGGGCTGGTCCCAGAGCAGCGCCACGGCGAAGGCGTTGGCGTACCAGAGGGTGGCGATGCTGCCGGGCTGGCGCGACAGCCAGACGGCTCCCATGGCCAGCAACAGGTAACCGGAGAACACCAGCAGCAGGGTTGGTAGGAGGCTTCCAGGCTCGCGGATGCGCGGCATCAGTCGAGTCTCCAACGGCTTGCGCCGGGCACGGGCCCGGCAGGGATCAGGCAGGTCGGGGTCAGGTCAGCCACGGGAACCTCCATGCGGCCACGGCTTATCCAGACGATAGCGGAACCTGGGTTACGAGCAATTCGATGCTCAGACGCCGACCTGCCCGTGCCCGACACTCAACGCCAGGGCGCGCCGACGAGCAGCGTGGCACAACGCGCCTGGACGAACTCGCGGAGCAGACGCACGGGCTTGCTGAGCTGGGCGCGATGGGCACAGATCAGGTTCAGCGGCGTGGCCTGGCCGAGGTACTGCGGCAGCACCAGCTCCAGGCGCCCGGCACGGACGTCTTCGGCAACGTCCAGCCAGGACTTGTAGATGATCCCCTGCCCCGCCAGCGCCCAGCGCCGCACCACATCGGCATCGTCGCAGACGCGGTTGCCGGTCACTGCCACCACGAATTCGCGCCGCCCCTCGCCGAAGGTCCAGCGGTCGTGGACACGTCCTCCCAATTGATAGAGCAGGCAGTTGTGGCCGGTCAGCGCTTCGGGTTGGCGCGGGCGCCCGTGACGTTCCAGGTACGTCGGCGCGGCGCAGAGCACGCGACGGTTGCCGGGCACGAGGGGCAGCGCCACCAGGCTGGAGTCTTCCGGCTCGCCGTAGCGGATGGCGATGTCCACCGCCTGGCGGAACAGGTCGGCGACACGGTCGCTGAGGTGCAGGCGGATGCCCAGGCGCGGGTGTTCGTGCTGAAACTCGTCCAGCCAGGGCAGCAGCACATTGCGGCCAAAATCCGACGGGGCGGAAAGCTGCAGCATGCCGGCAATGTCCTCACGGCCGCCGACCAATTGCCGCTGCCCCTCGGCGAGGCTCTCCAGGGCACTGCGCGCATGGGCCAGGAATTGCTCGCCTTCCGGGGTCAGGCGCAGACTGCGGGTGGAGCGCGCGAACAGGCGGGTGTCGAGCTGCTGCTCCAGGCGCTTGAGCGCGGCGCTGGCCACGGCGGGCGAGACGTCACGCTTGCGGGCGGCGGCCGAGAGGCTACCGTGGTCAGCGGTGCTGACAAACAGGGCGAGATCGTCGAGGCGCAGCATTTTCAAAACTCCATTGAAAGACTGTCGTTTTCTAGCCGATTTTTCTTGTTTGCGGAATAACCGAACATGGGGCCCATCCAGCCCTTACGCGGAGAATCCCGATGAAAGCCGTCGCCTACTTCCAGAACCTTCCCATCGATAACCCCGAATCCCTGCAGGACATCGTGCTGCCTGAGCCACAACCAGGCCCCCGCGATCTGCTGGTGGAAGTCCGCGCCATTTCGGTGAACCCGGTGGATACCAAGATCCGTCGCAACGCCGCACCGGAAGCCGGCCAGCCCAAGGTGCTGGGCTGGGACGTGGCGGGCGTGGTGAAGGCGGTGGGCAGCGAGGTAACCCTGTTCCAGCCCGGCGACCGGGTGTTCTACGCCGGAGACCTGACCCGTCCGGGCGGCAATGCCGAGCTCCATCGGGTCGACGAGCGCATCGTCGGCCACATGCCCAGAAGCCTGGACTTCGCCCAGGCCGCCGCCCTGCCGTTGACCTCCATCACCGCCTGGGAGCTGTTGTTCGATCGCCTGCAGATCACCGAGGGCACGGCCGAACAGAGCCAGAGCCTGCTGGTGGTGGGTGCTGCGGGGGGCGTAGGCTCGATCCTGGTACAACTGGCCCGACAACTCACCGGCCTGACGGTGATCGGTACCGCCTCGCGCCCGGAAACCCAGGCCTGGGTCCGCGAACTGGGCGCCCACCATGTGCTGGACCACAGCAAGCCGCTGGCCGAAGAACTGCGCCGTGCCGGCCTTTCCCAGGTCACGCATGTCGCCAGCCTGACCCAGACCGACCAGCACCTGGACCAACTGGTGGAAGCCCTGGCGCCCCAGGGCCGCCTCGGCCTGATCGACGACCCAGCCTCGCTGGACGTGGCCAAGCTCAAGCGCAAGAGCCTGTCGCTGCACTGGGAGTTCATGTACACCCGGTCGATGTTCCAGACGCCGGACATCCTCGAACAGCACCGCCTGCTGGAGCGGGTCAGCCAACTGATCGACGCCGGCGTACTGAAAACCACAGTGGGCGAGCACTTCGGCGCCATCAACGCCGCCAACCTGCGCCGCGCCCACACCCTGCTGGAGAGCGGCAAGGCCAAGGGCAAGATCGTGCTCGAAGGGTTCTGAGCCGTTCTCTGTAGGAGCGAGCTTGCTCGCGAAAACTTGTGCTTGGACTTCGCGAGCAAGCCCGCTCCTACAAGACAAACACTGACCGGCGAGCAGATGCGCTGGCGAACGGTCCGGTACGTGAGTGCGAAGAGGCTAGACTTTTCTCGTCTCGCCAGCGGCCGGCTGCGCCGCATCGACTTTTCTCCGCCGGGGTTCAGGATGCATCCCACCCTCGCCCGGCCCGTCATTCGCGCGGGCCTCTACCTGCTGTGCGCAGGCGCCTGGCTCCTGGCCTGGGGGACAGGACCGCTCGGCACCTTCGGACTCATCCTGCTCACCACCCTGCTGATCTTCTTCCTCGAACGCCGCCATCGCCTGGGACGTGAGCGATTGCGCCAAGGCCTGCGACGCACCAACCTGCAATTGGAACAGGCACAGCGCGACGCCATCCTCGGCAACTGGGAATATGACCGCGGTTTCTCCTGGAGCCCCGGCGCCCAGCGCATCCTCGGCTGCGCTGGCGAAGACAATGTCGACGGCCTGCTCAATCGCGTTCACCCGGCCGACCGCAGCGGCGTGCAGCGTGCACTGGAATCGCTGATCCTCCACGGCATCGCCCTGACGGTGAACGCACGCCTGAACTTGCCCAGCGACCAGCCACCGATCTGGCTGGCCCTGCGCGGTGAAGCCCAACCCGACGGTCGCGCCTTCGGCACGGTGCAGGACATCAGCACCCAAAAACGCGACGAGGAAGCATTGCGCGCCAGCGAGCTGCGCTTTCGCCAGCTGTTCGAGCAGACCCCGCGCATCGCCGTGCAGGGCTACGACCGCCAGCGCCGGGTGATCTACTGGAACCGCGCCAGCGAGCAGCTCTACGGCTACACGATGGACCAGGCCATGGGGCGGTATCTGGAAGAGCTGATCATCCCGCCGGCCATGCGCGATCAGGTGATTGCCGACATCAACAACTGGCTGATCGGCGGCACGGCCATCCCCGCCAGCGAGCTGACCCTGCAACGCCGCGACGGCAGCCCGGTGACGGTGTTCTCCAGCCATCTGCTGCTGCGCAACCTGCACAATCAGTTGGAGCTCTACTGCGTGGACATTGATTTCAGCGCCCTGAAGTCTGCGCGGGACGCGCTTCGACAGAGCGAAAAACGTTACCAGGCGTTGCTGGAAAGCATCGGCCGGCGCGCTCCAGAAGGCCAATCAAGCGGCGGGGAACAAGGATAGGACGGGCGGCGGCGACCACCAGTCGGCTGTTTGACCCAAGTCATTTTCTGCCATCTCGGCGGGTCTACACTCATTTTCCCCGCCACTTGAAAGGGAGATGACTGAGGTGAAAATTCTCGTTCGTCCGACCACCACCCCAAAGGGCTCCAGCTGGCAAGTCTGCCTTGACCAGCATGCGGTGAGTTTCCGTAGCGAAGCCGAAGCACGCCGTTTCGTCACGGTTCTCGAGGAGCGCCTGAAAGCGCCCCACGTACTGCCGGACTGGTCACGACGGATCGCGAGTTAGCCCAGCGGCGCCTGGCCATTACGGTCAAGGCGCCCGGTCACTAGCGAGCAGGCAACTGCCGCGCAGCCGCACAGGCTGATGACCAGGGCCAGGGGCATGGCGCTGCCGTCGTGCAGTGCCCCCACCAGGGCGGCGGCCCCCGCCGCCACTCCGAATTGCAAACTTCCCATCAACGCAGAGGCGCTACCGGCGTTCTGGCCCTGACCGGCCATGGCGCAGGCCGATGCGTTGGGCAGGATGCACCCCAGGCTCGCGATGCAGCCGAACAGCGGCAGCAGCAGCGGCCACAGCGATTCGGTATGCAGGCTGGACACCAGCAGCAGCGCTACCGCACACATCAGATAGATCCAGACCACCCGACGCATCCAGAAGGCCGGCCCGCGATGGCGCAGCAGGAAGGCGTTCACCTGCGCAACGAGAATGAAGCCCGCCGCATTGGAGCCGAACAACCAGCCGTAGTGTTCCGGCGGTACGCCATAGAGCTGGATGAAGACGAAGGGCGAGCCGGCGATGTAGGCGAACATTCCGGCGATGGCGAAGCCGCCCGTCATGCCATAAACGAGGAACTGCCAGTCGCCGAACAACCGCCGGTACTGCCCGAGGGCGCCGCTCAAAGGGGCACGCGGCATGACGCGGGACAGGGTTTCCGGCAGCCAGGCGGCGATGCCCAGCAACACCAGGGTGCTGAACAGGGTCAGTCCCCAGAAGATCGATTGCCAGCCGAACAGCTCCAGCAGCAGGCCGCCTCCCAGCGGCGCCAGGATCGGTGCCAGCCCCATCACCAGCATCAGTTGCGAGAACGCCTTGGCCGAAGCGATTGGGTCGCAGAGGTCGCGAACCACCGCCCGTGACACCACCATCCCCGCGCAACCGCCCAGGGCCTGGACGAAGCGTGCGCCAATCAACCATTCGAGACTGGGCGCCAGGGCGCAGGCAACCGATGCCAGGGTGAAGATGGTCACGCCCACCAACAGCGGCGGACGGCGGCCGAAGCGGTCCGCCAGCGGGCCGTAGATCAATTGACCGAACGCCAGGCCGATGAAGTAGGAAGCGAGGGTCAGCTGCACATGCTCCACATCGGTGACGAACGCCTTCGCCAAGGCGGGGAAGCTGGGCAGGTAGAAGTCGATGGCCATGGGGCCGAAAGCGCTGAGGGCGCCAAGGAGCAGGAGAATGCGGAAAGTCATGGTGATATCGGGCGCCATCCATTGCGGACAAGCGCCAGATACTAACAGGGGATTTCACTGGCCTGTGGGAGCGGATTCATTCGCGAATGAATTCGCTCCCACAGACTCGACAGCCGGCGCCTAGCCCTCGTGGACCTCCTCGGCCTTGGGAGTCTTGGGCGCCTTCCGGCTCTCCAGCCAGTCCGAAGCCTTCTCCACCAGCATGAAGAACATGGGGATGAGGAAGGTCGCCAGCATGGTGGCGGCGAGCATCCCGCCGATCACCCCGGTGCCGATGGAATGGCGGCTCGCCGAGCCCGCGCCGGAGCTGATGGCCAACGGCACGCAACCGAGGATGAAGGCCAGGGAGGTCATCACGATCGGACGGAAACGCAGCTTGGCCGCCTCCAGCGCCGCCTGCACCGGCCCCATGCCCTGTTCGCGGCAGAGCACGGCGAACTCGACGATGAGGATGGCGTTCTTCGCGCCGAGGCCGATCAGGGTCACCAGGCCGACCTGGAAGTACACGTCGTTCTGAATGCCCCGCAGCCACACCGCAAGGATGGCGCCGAACACCGCGAAGGGCACCGCGGTGACCACTGCCAGCGGCAGGGTCCAGCGCTCGTACTGGGCGGCGAGGATGAGGAACACCATGATCAGGCCGAAGACGAACGCGGTACTGCCGGAGCCGTGGGACGCGAGTTCCTGGTAGGCGGAACCGATCCAGCCGAGGCTGTAGTCCTCACCCAGTACTTCGTTCGCCACCTCTTGCATTGCCTCCAGTGCCTGGCCCGAGCTGTAGCCCGGCGCCGGTCCGCCCAGCACCTTGGCCGCCGGGTAGACGTTGAAGCGCGCGTAGGAGTCCGGACCGAGGATGCGCTCCACCCGCACCAGCGAGGACAACGGCACCAGGTCGTCGGAGGCCGAGCGCACGTAGACCTGGCTGAGGTCATCCGGCTTGCGGCGGAACTCCGGCTCCGACTGCAGGCTCACCTGCCAGGTACGTCCGTAGAGGGTGAAGTCGTTGACGTAGTAGCTGCCGAAGGTGGATTGCATGGCGGTGAATACATCGTTGATCGCCACGCCCAGGGCACGCGCCTTGGTGCGGTCGAGGTCGATGTAGTACTGCGGCACGTTGGCGTTGAAGGTGGTATTCACCCCCGCCAGTTCGGGACGTTTGGAGGCCGCGGCGACAAACTTCTGCACCACGGTTTCCAGCTGCTGCACGGTGCCGCCGCTGCGGTCCTGGATATAGGACTCGAAGCCGCCGGTGGTACTCATGCCGGTGATCGGCGGCGGGTTGAACGACATCACGATGCCGTCCTTCTGCCCGGCGCCCATCTGCATGAAGGTGTGCGTCAGGTTGCGTGCATCGAGTTCCGGCGTGGTGCGCTCGCTCCAGTCCTTCAGCGGCACGAAGGACACCCCGGCGTTGCTGCGGGTGCCGAAGGTGAGGATGTCGAAGCCGGCGAAGGTCACCACGTCCTGCACCGCCGGGTGCTTCATCAGTTCCTCGGTGACCGTGCTGGTGAGTTCTTCGGTACGGGTCAACGAGGCTGCCGGGGGCAGGAAGTAGGCGTTGAGCACATAGCCCTGGTCCTCGTCCGGCACCAGCGCACCAGGCACCCGCCCGAAGAGGAGGACCAGCAGCGCGATCATTCCGCCGAACAGCACAAGGCCGAGCAGCGAACGCTTGAGGAAGAACTGCACCCCGGCGCCATAACCATTGGTCATGCGCTCGAAGAAGCTGTTGAACCAGCGGAACGGCGCCGCCGGCACACCATGGGTGGGCTTGAGCATCAGGGCACAGAGCGCCGGCGACAGGGTCAGCGCGACGATGCCGGAAATCACCACGGATACCGCAATGGTGATCGCGAACTGCTGGTACATCTGCCCCGCCAGGCCGCCGAGGAAGCCCACCGGGATGAACACCGCACAGAGCACCAGCACGATGGCGATGATCGGCCCGGTCACCTCCTCCATGGCCTCGATGGCCGCTTCGCGCGGGCCGATCTTCTTGGCCGACATCACCCGTTCGACGTTCTCGATCACCACGATGGCGTCGTCCACCACGATGCCGATGGCCAGCACCATGCCGAACAACGTCAAGAGGTTGATGGAGAAACCGAGCATGTACATGCCGGCGAAGGTGCCCACCAGGGAAACCGGAATCGCCAGTACCGGAATCAGGGTGGCGCGCCAGTTCTGCAGGAAGATGAAGACCACCAGCACCACCAGCAGCAGGGCTTCGAAGAAGGTCTTGATCACTTCTTCGATGGAGACCTGTACGAATTTGGTGGTGTCGTAGGGGATCTTGTAGGCGATGCCCTCGGGGAAGCGCTTGGCCAGTCGCTCCATGGTCGACTTCACCGCATCTGCGGTGTCCAGCGCGTTGGCGCCCGGCTGCAGGTAGATACCGAACGCGGCGTTCTGCTGGCCGTTGAGGGAGGTCATCAGGGAATAGTCCTGGGCCCCCAGTTCCACTCGCGCTACGTCTTTGAGCAGCAGGCTGGCGCCGGTGGCGTCGGAACGCAGGATGACGCTCTCGAACTCCTTGGGATCGGTGAAACGACCCTGGGTGGTCACCGTGTAGGTGAAGTCCTGGGGCTGGTTCAGCGGCTGCTGGCCGAAGCTGCCGGCAGCGAACTGGGAGTTCTGTTCGCGGATGGCGTTGACCACGTCGGTCGGGGTGAGGTCGTACTGCGCCAGCTTGTCCGGGCGCAGCCAGATGCGCATGGAGTAGTCCTTGGAGCCGAACTGGCTGGCATCACCCACGCCGGGAATCCGCTTCAGCTCGTCGATCACGTTGATCAGCGCGTAGTTGCTGATGAAGATCGGATCGCGGGAGTTGTCCGGCGAATAGAGGGTGACCACCTGGAGGATGTCGGAGGATTTCTTCTCCACCTTCACACCTTGCCGGCGCACCTCTTCAGGCAGCTTGGCGAGCGCGGCCTGGACCTTGTTGTTGACGTCGATGGTGGCCTGGTCAGGGTCGCGGCCCACCTCGAAGTACACGGTCAGGCTCATGGCGCCGCTGCTGTCGGAGTTGGACAGCTGGTAGATCATGCCCTCCACGCCGTTGATTTCCTGCTCGAGCGGCGCGGCCACGGTTTCCGCGATCACCTGCGAGCTGGCGCCCGGATAGACGGCGCTGACCGAGACCTGGGGCGGAAGGATTTCAGGGTACTGGGCGATCGGCAGTGCACGCATGGCGGCGAGGCCGGCGAGCACGATGACGATGGAGATCACCGCAGCGAAGACGGGTCTGTCGATAAAGAAGCGCGAGATCACGGCGTGCGCTCCTCAAGATTGCTTGGAAGCTTGTTCGGCGGCGGCCTTGCTGGCCTCCACCGCCTTCACCGGCGAGTCGGGGCGTACCTTGGGCAGGCCTTCGACTATCACGCGGTCGCCGGCGGAAACGCCGGACTCGATCACCCAGCGGCCATCACGGGTATCCCCGGTCTTCACCTGGCGCACCCGCGCCATGCCATCCTTGTCGACCACGTAGACGAAGGTGCCGCGCGGCCCCTGGGCCAGGGCGCGTTCGGGCAGGGTGATGGCCTGCGGGCGGGTGAAGCCCTTCACCAGGACGCGCACGAACATGCCGGGCAGCAGTTTCTGCTCGGGGTTGGGCACCACAGCACGGGCGCTGACGGTGCCGGTGCCGGTGTTGACGAAGCTGTCGGTGAAGTCCACGCGGCCGGAAAGCGGGTAGGTGGAACCGTCGCCGAACTTGAGGTCGGCGCTCAGCAGGCCATCGTGGGGCAGTTGGATCTTGCCGTTCTTCACGCCGTCACGCAGGCGCTCGGCTTCGGTATCCGGGTAGGCGAAGTTGACGTAGATGGGGTCGAGCTGGGTGAGTTGGGTCAGCAGGCTGCCGTTGGGGTCGCCCGCCACGATGAGGCTGCCCTCGGAACGGGTCTCCTTGCTGGTCATGCCGGAGATGGGCGCTTCCACCGTGGTGTAGTCGAGGTCGATCTGACGGGCCTTCACCTCGGCCTGGGCGGCTTCGACGTTGGCCTTGCTTTGTTCGAAGTTGGAAATCGCGTTGTCCAGTTCGCTCTCGCTGGCGTAGCCCTTCTTCTGCAGTTCACGGGTACGTTTCAGATCACGTTCGGTCTGGCGGTAGCGCGCCTGCTCCTGGGCCAGGGCGCCCTTGGCCCGCGCCAGGGCCGCTTCGTAGGTGCGCGGATCGATACGGAACAGGATCTCGCCCTGCTTCACCCGGCTGCCTTCGGTGTAGGTGCGTTGCTGGAGGATACCGCTCACCTGGGCCCGCACCTCCACCTCGCGATAGCCCGCAGTGCGCCCGGCGTACTCCAGAACCAGCGGCAACGGCGCGGCCTTGGCGGTCTCCACGACCACTTCCGGGGCGGGCGGTGCACCTCCCGGAGCATCGGCGGCACCAGCTAATCCAGCAAAACTGGCGCTTGCGGCGATTAGTGCAAGGCTAAAAGGAAGGCTGCGAACAAACGGCATAAGGTGTCTCCATACGGTGCCGAACTGGCAAAAAGAACAGGAGCGGAACTCTACATCCACATATGTATGTAAATGATTGTTTACCACGCAAAATCGGTAAACTCCGACCCCCAAACAAGAAGCCTAGACAGTATTGGCCCAACTGCTATGCGCAGAACGAAAGAAGAAGCAGAGAAAACCCGTGGTGCGATCCTGGTCGCAGCCGAACACTTGTTCCTGGAGAACGGCGTGGCGCACACGTCGCTTGAGCAGATCGCCCGTGCCGCCGGCGTGACGCGGGGTGCCGTCTACTGGCATTTCCAGAACAAGGCACACCTGTTCCACGAAATGCTGTCCCAGGTGCGCCTGCCCCAGGAGCAGATGATCGACCGCCTCGGCGGCTGCAACGGGCAGGACCCGATGCTGTCGCTACGCGACCTGTGCCTGGAGGCCATCGTTAATCTCGCGCGGGACGAGCAGCGCCAGCGGATCTTCAACATCCTGCTGCACCGCTGCGAATTCACCGAAGAATTGCGTGAGGCCGAAGAGCGCCATTACGCCTTCGTCGACCAGTTCATCCAGCTGTGTGATGCCCTGTTCGCGCGGGCGCCCTGCCGCGAACGCCTGCGCCCGGGCATCACGTCGCTACAGGCTTCCCGTGCGGTGCACGGCCTGGTGATCGGTCTGTTCAGTGACTGGACCCGCGACCCGACGCTGTTCGACCCGCTGACGGATGCCGAACCCATGGTGGACGCACTGTTCCGCGGGTTGGTGAAGGATTGGGACTGACCCGGACGGGAGCCCGGGGGTCGATCGTGGGAGCGAATTCATTCGCGATTGAAATCGCTCCCACAATCAATGATTGACCTGGTATCAGGCCGCCTCGGCCTGATAACCCTCTTCGCGGATCGCCTCCAGCACCTGCTCTTCCGCCAACCGGCTGGCGACCCGGACTTCACCTGCCGCCAGGTCCACCTGCACTTCGGCAGCCTGGTCGCGGGCCTGCACGGCCTGGGTAATGGCGCGGACGCAATGGCCGCAGGACATGCCTTGAACCTTGAATACCTGCATGGTCGTTCTCCTTTCGAGTGGAAACTGGAGCCAGTCTCATCCTTCCCACCATGGCAAGGTCAATAGGCCTTTTTGCAGCCTGCATCCGCACCGACGGGTTCACTCCGTGGAACTAGAATGGTGCTGTCCACCTCGCAGGAGATTCCCGCCATGTACGGCTTGCGCCCTGCCCTTCTGGCCCTGCTGGCCGCGCCCTTGCTGGCCCAGGCCCAGCCGCCGATCGACTACGGCGTGCTGATCATCTCCCGCGAGCGCATCGAGCTCGCCACCGCCTGCGACGTCGGTCTCTATCTGGAAGACCAGTTGGCCGCGCGGCTGGTGCAGGGGCAGATCGTGTCCTTCAACCTGCCGCCGGGGCCCGTGTCGATCCGCCTCAGCCTGCTCGGACCGGGTCGCTGCAAGCCGGGCATCGAGCAATTGCGCCAGCAGACCATCACCCTGGGGGCCGGGGAGGTGCGCAAGTACCGTCTCGCGCAGAGCACCGAAGGCCTGTACCTGGTGCCGACCACAGCGGTGCAATGACCGCTTGACCTTACCCTTGTGTCAAGGTTGATCCTAGTTCGCAGATTAGGAGGATCAGCCCATGACCCAGTCGATTTCCATCGATCTGCCCATCAGCGGAATGACCTGTGCCAGCTGTGCTGGACGGGTCGAGCGTGCCCTGGCCAAGGTGCCGGGCGTACAGACCGCCAGCGTCAACCTGGCCACTGAACAGGCCCGCGTCGAAGCCCCCGGCGACAGCCTGCCGGCCCTGGTGGCGGCCGTCGAGGCGGCGGGCTACCAGGTTCCCGCCCAGCGCCTGGAGCTCGCCATCGGCGGCATGACCTGCGCCAGTTGCGCCGGCCGCGTGGAGCGCGCGCTGCGCAAGGTGCCGGGCGTAGCGCAGGTAAGCGTGAATCTGGCCAGCGAGCGCGCCCATCTGGAGCTGTTCGGTCAGCCCGACAGCGCCGCCCTGATCCAGGCCGTGGAAGGCGCCGGCTACAGCGCCAGCCTGGTGGATGAAACCCGGCCCCCGGTCGACGACGCCGAGGCCCGCCTGAGCCGCGAGCGCTGGGCGGTACTGCTCGCCCTCGCCCTGGCCCTGCCGCTGGTGGTGCCCATGCTGCTGGAATGGTTCGGCGGCCACTGGATGCTGCCGGCCTGGGTACAGTTCGTCCTGGCGACGCCGGTGCAATTCATCCTCGGTGCGCGCTTCTATCGCGCCGCCTGGAAGGCCGTGAAGGCCGGTGCCGGCAACATGGACCTGCTGGTGGCCATCGGCACCAGCGCCGGTTATGGCCTGAGCCTCTACCAGTGGTGGGCCGCACAACCTAGCCAGATGCCGCACCTGTATTTCGAAGCCTCGGCGGTGGTGATCGCCCTGGTGTTGCTGGGCAAGTACCTGGAAAGCCGCGCCAAGCGCCAGACCAGCGCCGCGATTCGCGCCCTGGAGGCCCTGCGGCCGGAACGTGCCACCCGCCTGCGCGAAGGTCGCGAGGAAGAAGTCGGCATCGCCGCCCTGCAACTGGGTGACCTGCTGGTGGTGAAGCCCGGTGAACGTTTCCCGGCCGACGGCGAAGTCAGCGAGGGCCAAAGCCACGCCGATGAAGCCCTGATCAGCGGTGAAAGCCTGCCGGTGCCGAAGCAGCCCGGCGACCGCGTCACCGCCGGTGCCATCAACGGCGAAGGCAGGCTGCTGGTGCGCACCACGGCCCTCGGCGGCGAAACCGTGCTGGCGCGGATCATCCGCCTGGTGGAAGACGCCCAGGCAGCCAAGGCACCGATCCAGAAGCTGGTGGACAAGGTCAGCCAGGTGTTCGTCCCGGCGGTCCTGCTCATCGCCTTCGCCACCCTGGTGGGCTGGCTGCTGGCCGGCGCCAGCGTGGAAACGGCGCTCATCAACGCCGTGGCCGTGCTGGTGATCGCCTGCCCCTGCGCCCTGGGTCTGGCCACCCCCACCGCGATCATGGCCGGTACTGGCGTCGCCGCGCGTCACGGCATCCTGATCAAGGACGCCGAAGCCCTGGAAGTCGCCCACGCAGTGCAAGCGGTGGCCTTCGACAAGACCGGCACCCTGACTTCCGGCAGCCCGCGCATCGCCCATCTGGTAGCGCTGAACGGCGACGAAGGCGAATTGCTGCAACTGGCCGGGGCCCTGCAGCGCGGCAGCGAGCACCCGCTGGCCAAGGCGGTGCTGGATGCCTGCGCCGAACGCCATCTCGAAGCCCCCACGGTGGACGCGAGCCAGGCCCTAGCCGGACGCGGCATCCAGGGCCGGGTGAATGGCCGCCTGCTGGCCCTCGGCAACCGTCGCCTGCTGGACGAGCAGAATCTCCCGGCCGGCGACCTGGCCAATCACGCCAAGGCCTGGGAAGCCGAAGGGCGCACCCTGTCCTGGCTGCTGGAACTGGAACCGGAGCGGCGTGTGCTGGGCCTGTTCGCCTTCGGCGACACCCTGAAGGACGGCGCGGCTGACGCCGTGGCGGCCCTGCGTGACCGCGCCATCCACAGCCACCTGATCACCGGCGACAACCGTGGCAGCGCGCGGGTGGTGGCCGAAGCGCTGGGCATCGAGTCGGTGCATGCCGAAGTGCTGCCGGCCGACAAGGCCGCCACCGTGGCCGAGCTCAAGGCCAAGGGCGCTGTGGTCGCCATGGTCGGCGACGGCATCAACGACGCCCCGGCCCTGGCCGCGGCCGACGTCGGCATCGCCATGGGCGGCGGCACGGACGTGGCCATGCATGCGGCCGGTATTACCCTGATGCGCGGCGATCCGCGCCTGGTGCCAGCGGCCCTGGATATCTCCCGGCGCACCTATGCGAAGATCCGCCAGAACCTGTTCTGGGCCTTCATCTACAACCTGATCGGCATTCCCCTGGCCGCTGCCGGCCTGCTCAGCCCCGTGGTGGCAGGCGCGGCCATGGCGCTGTCCAGTGTCAGCGTGGTGAGCAACGCCCTGCTGCTGAAAACCTGGAAGCCGGACGAATGATGCACGCTCCTGTAGGAGCCAGCTTGCTGGCGAAGGTTCGCGAGCAAGCTCGCTCCTACGGTCGAGCGCGTGCACAAGAGAGGAAATCGGTATGAACATCGGCCAAGCCGCAAAGAAAAGCGGGCTGACCTCCAAGATGATCCGCTACTACGAAGGCATCGGCCTGCTGCCGGAAGCGGGACGCAGCGACAGCGGTTACCGCCAGTACAGCAGCCAGGACCTGCACACCCTGGCCTTCATCAAGCGCTCGCGGGACCTGGGGTTCTCACTTGAAGAGGTGGGCCGGCTGCTGGAGCTCTGGCAGGACCGCCAACGCGCCAGCGCCGACGTGAAGTCCCTGGCCCGCGACCATATCGAGGCGCTGAACCGCAAGATCGCCGAACTGGCCGGCCTGCGTGACACCCTGCAGGAACTGGTGGATCACTGCCAGGGCGACCACCGCCCGGACTGCCCGATCCTCAAGGACTTGGAGTCAGGCGGCTGTTGCCACTGAAGACACGATCGATCACCGACTTGGGCAGCACCGTGATCGCGAGACCGGTGAACACCAGTACGCAGGCGAGCCAGCCGCTCGTGCTGAGTGCTTCGCCCAGCAACAGCCAGCCGGCCAGCAGGCCGGATACCGGCACCGCGAGAGCGAAGGGCGTCACCAGGCTGGCCGGGTAGCGATGCAGCAGGAAACTCCACAAGCCGTAGCCGACGGTGGTGGCGAGGAAGGCGACGTTGAGCAGCGCGCCAATCCCGCCCCAGCTGGGATGGGTCAGGGCTGCGACGATGGCCTCCGGCCCCTCCAGCAGATAGGAAAGCGCCAGCAGCGGTAACGGCGGGATCAGGCTGACCCAGCAGATCAGCCGCAGCATGTCCGTCGCACCGCTGCGCTTGGTGGCGATATTGGAGAAAGCCCAGGCCAGCGCGGCGGCGATCACCATCATGAACGCCACCAGGCTGTTCCCCATCGGCCGGTCGAGCCCGATCAGCACCAGGCCAGAGGCCGCCAGCACCAGCCCCACCAGGCTCCGGCGGCTGGGGCGCTCGCCGAGGAACAGGGCGGCCAGCAGGATGGTGAAGAACACCTGGCTCTGCAGCACCAGCGACGACAGCCCCGCCGGCATCCCCATGTGCATACCCACGAACAGGATGCCGAACTTGATCACCCCGAGCAGCACGCCAATCTGCACGATGCGCCAGAACGGCGCCGGCATCGGTCCGCGCAGGAACAGCAGCGGCAGCGCCGCGAGGGCGAAGCGCAGGGCGCAGAACAGCAGCGGCGGGAAGTCCTCCAGGCCGACCTTGATGAACACGAAGTTGACGCCCCAGATCAGGGTGACCAGCAGGGCCAGGAGAATGTGCGGGAGAGGCATGGCGAGGGCTCCGGGAATTGGGGCACACGCTAGCAGCCAGGCGCTGAAATGTATGGATACAGATTCCGGGGAAAACTGTGGTGGGCTGTATGCGCCGTGCGCGCTATCCGCTCCTTGTGGGGGCGAATTCATTCGCGATGCAGGCCGAAGGGCTGCCCTTCAATACCGTGCCACTCCCACCATCCCTCACCCCAACCCTCTCCCAGAGGGAGAGGGAGCTGTCCGTGCGGGCGTCCAGCTATTGCACATCCCTGTAGGGGCGAATTCATTCGCCAAGCAGGCCGAAGGGCTGCCCTGCAAGGCCGTGCAATACCCGCCTGCCCTCACCCCCGGCCCCTCTCCCTGAAGAGGAGAGGGGTGAGTCGCGCCGGCAATTGCGTGCACTCCTGCCACTCCCTGTGGGAGCGAATTCATTCGCGAATGGCGTCGGAACGACGCCCAAAGAAAAAGGGCCGCAAGCGCGGCCCTTTCTTTCAACCTGAAACCCTCACACCTGCGACTGCAGGTAGTTCTCCAGGCCGATGCGGTCGATCAGGCCAAGCTGCTGTTCCAGCCAGTAGGCGTGATCCTCTTCGGTGTCCTTGAGCTGGGCGGCGAGGATGTCGCGGCTCATGTAGTCCTTGTGCTTCTCGCACAGGGTGATGCCCTTGCTTAGCGCGGCGCGTACTTCGTATTCCAGCTTGAGGTCGGCGCGCAGCATGTCCGGTACGGTGTGGCCGGGATGGATGGTGCGCGGGCGCATGTCCGGGGTGGCTTCGAGGAAGAGGATGCGCTGCAGCAACGCATCGGCGTGCTGGGTCTCTTCTTCCATCTCGTGGTTGATGCGCTCGAAGAGCTTGTTGAAGCCCCAGTCCTGGTACATCCGCGAATGCAGGAAGTACTGGTCACGGGCAGCCAGCTCGCCGCGCAACAGGTCCTTTAGGTACTCCACCACTTCGGCTTGGCCTTGCATCTGTCCATCTCCTGAAAAAACCAATGAGCAAGGATCGTGCGCCGCCCCGAACTGGTCAAGTGCGGCTCAGCCGCGCATCCACGGTGGCTCAGGCTCTTCCCGTCCTTCCGGCGCGTCCTGTTCGGCAAGCGCCGCCTGGCGCCGGGCTTCATCGGCCAGGGCCGCCTTGATCTCGCGCATCACGGCATCCAGATCGGCGGCGTCTTCGGGCTCGTCGAAGTGACCGGTGAGCGGGGATTCCGGGGTCAGCTTGCCTTCCTCGAAGAGTGCCCACATTTCCTTCGCGTACCGGGTGTACAGCAACTCGGGGGCGAACTGCCCGAAATAGGCCGCCATGTTGCCGACATCACGCTCCAACATGCGGAAGGCGTGGTTGTTGCCGGCAGCGTCCACCGCCTGGGGCAGGTCGATGATCACCGGGCCGTAGGGGTCGAGCAGCACGTTGAACTCGGACAAGTCGCCATGCACCAGGCCCGCGCAGAGCATCTTCACGATCTCGCCGATCATGAAGGCATGGAATTCGCGGGCATCCTCAGGGGTCAGATCGACATCGTTCAGGCGCGGTGCGGCATCGCCCTCGCCATCGCTGACCAGTTCCATCAGCAGCACGCCGTCGAGGAAGTCGTAGGGCTTGGGCACCCGGACCCCGGCATTGGCCAGGCGGAACAGCGCCGACACCTCGGCGTTCTGCCAGGTCTCCTCGCGCTCGCGGCGGCCGTACTTCGAGCCCTTGGCCATGGCGCGGGCGTCGCGGCTGTTGCGGACCTTGCGGCCCTCCTGGTACTCGGCGGCCTGGCGGAAACCGCGCTTGTTGGCCTCCTTGTAGACCTTGGCGCAACGCAGCTCGCTGCCGCAGCGCACGACATACACGGAGGCTTCCTTGCCGCTCATCAGCGGACGCAGGACTTCATCGATCAGGCCATCTTCCAGCAATGGCTCGAGGCGCTTCGGGGTCTTCATGCAGGTGCTGCGGGTGCCTTCAAAGGAGAGGAGAGAATGGGCCGACGTTATACGGCATGCGGGCAGCGGCGGCTATCCACGTCGTGAAAGGCCGCGACGAAGCGCCTCT
Source organism: Pseudomonas sp. BN515 (assembly GCF_029873155.1). Classification (NCBI taxonomy): domain Bacteria; kingdom Pseudomonadati; phylum Pseudomonadota; class Gammaproteobacteria; order Pseudomonadales; family Pseudomonadaceae; genus Pseudomonas; species Pseudomonas sp. BN515. Next base: position 48,709 of record NZ_SSOH01000042.1, read on the forward strand.
ATTCCATAGCGCACCTTGGCCGGCAGGGCATCACGGCGCGGGGTGACGATATACAGCCCCACCGGCGTCGGCTGCCACTCCGGCAACAGCGCCAGCAAGCGGCCGCTGGCCAGTTCCTCGCGGACTTCCGGCTCCGGCTGCAACGACAGGCCTAGCCCGGCCAGGGTGAAGCTGCGCACCGCGAGGATGTTGTTGCAACCCACGCGCGGTTCCAGGCGCAGCCGTTGCTGCTCGCCGCCGGGGCCGGTGAAGGTCAGTTGATGCTGCTGGCGCTCGCCGTTGAGGCTGATCCAGTCCAGCTCCAGCAATTGTTCGGGTCGCTGGATCGGGCCACTGCGGGCCAGATAGGCCGGCGCGCAGCAGAGCACCGCCGGCCAGTCGGCGAGGTGACGGGCCACCAGGCTGGAATCCTCCTGGCGGCCGACGCGGATGGCGAGGTCGATACGCTGCTCCACCAGGTCGATCTGTTCGTCATGGAAGAACAGCTGCAGGCTCAGCCCCGGATGGGCCTCCAGCAGCGGCGCCAGGGCCTCGGTCAGCATGCCGTTGGAGAAACCCACGGGTGCCGCGATGCGCAACTCCCCCACCGGCGCATCGCGCAGTTCGGCCAGCCGCTGCTCGGCCTGCTGCGCCAACTCCAGCACCTGGGCGCAGCTCTTGTAGAACACCGCACCGGCCTCGGTCAGGGTCAGCTTGCGGGTGGTGCGGTGCAGCAGGCTGACCTGAGTTTCCTCCTCCAGCTTGCGGATCTGCTGGCTGACCGCCGAGGCCGTCATGCCCAGCACTTCCGCCGCCGCCACCATGCTGCCGCGCTCCACCACCGTGGCGAATACCGCCATGCGCTTGAGCTGCTCCATTCGTAAGCTCCGCTTAATTGTGAAAGCACCTTTCGGCACTTTTTCCGCCGATTATCCAGCAGCGATTATGCGTCACCTCGCAACCTGCCATGGAGACGCACATGAAAATCGCCCTGATCGGCGCCACCGGATTCGTCGGTTCCGCTGTCCTCAGCGAAGCCCTGCAACGCGGCCACCAGGTGACCGCCATCGTCCGCCACCCGGAAAAACTGCCCCAGCACACCGGCCTCGCCGCCGTGAAAGGCGATGCCTATGACGCCGCCGCCATCGCCCAGGCCGTCGCCGGGCATGACGCAGTGGTCCACGCCTTCAACCCCGGCTGGGGCGAGGCGCGGATTCGCGAACTGTTCATCGAAGGCACCCGCGCCATCTTCGCCGGGGTCAAGCAGGCCGGCATCAAACGCCTGCTGGTGGTCGGCGGTGCCGGCAGCCTGTACGTCGCACCGAATCTGCAACTGATCGACACGCCAGACTTCCCCGCCGAGTACAAGGAAGGCGCGGAAGGCGCGCGCCAGGCACTCAACCTGATCCGCGAGGAACAGGGCCTGGACTGGTCCTTCATCTCCCCGCCCGCCTCGCTGGAACCGAGCGAGCGCAGCGGCCGCTTCCGCATCGGCGGCGACCAGCTGCTGATGAGCGGCGAACACCCGGCGCGCATCAGCGTGGCCGACCTTGCCGTGGCGATCGTCGACGAGCTGGAACAGCCCCAGCACATCCGTCAACGCTTCACCGTAGGTTACTGAGGACCACGCCCATGACCCTGACCGCATCCGCCCATGTCGTCACCGCCACCCCGGCGCGCTACATCACCCGCCTGTGCAAACACTTCGCCCACCGCGTGCCGGTGAGCCATGACGAACAGCAGGGCCGCATCGAGTTCGACCTGGGCCTCGGCCTGCTCCGCGCCGAAGGCGACGGCCTGACCCTGGCCGTGGAAAGCCAGAGCCCGGAAGGCCTGGAGCGCCTGAAGGACATCGTCGGCAGCCACTTCGTACGGGTGGCGTGGCAGGAAGAGCTGACGCTGGAGTGGCGATGACCTCGGGGCAGCTGCGCTGCCCTTGGCGAATGAATTCGCCCCTACAAAATCCAATCCTTCACCGGCTTCTACCGAAACAACTCACCGGGCGTCACGCCGAACAAGCCCTTGAATGCGGCAATGAACGCCGACGGTGATTCGTACCCGCTGGCCAGCGCCACTTCGGTAACGCTGGCACCGCCCTCCAGAGGCTGCAATGCGGCGAGCAAGCGCAGGCGTTGCCGCCACTGGCGAAAGCTCAGTCCCGTCTCGCGCTGGAAGGCGCGGGTCAGGGTCTTCTCCGAGCTGTTCAGCCGCGCCGCCCACTCCCCCAGGCTGTGCCCGAGATCCGGCTGGGCCACCAGTTCGCTGCACAACCGCAGCAGGCGTGGCTCAGCCGGCATCGGCAGGGAGAACCCCGCCTCCGGCAAGGCTCGTAGCTGGTCCAGCAGCACGCTAACCAGCCGCGCCTCGGCGCTTTCGCCCTCGGGGTACTCCACCGGCAGCTCGCAGAAGGCCTTGATCAGCTCCCGCGCCAACGGCGTCACTTCCAGCACCCGGCAGCGTTCGGGGGCCCAGGCGCTGGCATCGCGGCGCACGTAGAGACTGCGCATCTCGGCGTTCATCGACGTCACCACCTCATGCTCCAGCCCGGCCGGCACCCACACCGCCCAGTGCGGTGGCGCGTAATAGCTGCCCTCGGCGGTATGCACACCGAGCACGCCACTGATGGCATAGGAAAGCTGCACCCAGTCGTGGGTGTGACGGGCCGTCCAGGAACCAGCACGCAGGCTTTCCGCACGGGCATAGAGGGGACGGGGCAACTGCTCGAGCCGAGGAATCTGGCGTTGCAGGTCGATTTGTCCGTTTGGCGACATATGTTGATCCCATGTCGTTAGACGGTCGGATTCTGCGCCCGTTAGTCTCCGGCCTCAAGTTCGCGCGACTTCGGAGGCCCCATGTCAGCACTCAAACCCCTGAAACGCCTGTTCACCGACTGGTTCCTCGGCGGCATGCTGCTGGCGGTCACCCTCGCCTGGCTGTTCCCCAATGTCGGCAAGCACGGCGGCACCCTGCATGCCGGCAGCCTGATCAACGCCGGGGTGTTCCTGGTGTTCTTCCTCCACGGCATCAACCTGTCCACCGAGCAGATCAGGAAGGGCCTGGGCAACTGGCGCCTGCACGTGATGGTGCAGGTCTTCACCTTCGCCATCTTCCCGCTGTTCTGGCTGGCGGCGAACAAGCTGCTGGACGGCCAGGTGCCGCCCGCCTTGATGCTGGGCTTCTTCTACCTCTGCGCCCTGCCCTCGACCATTTCCTCATCCGTGGCCCTGACCGGCAGCGCCGGTGGCAACGTACCGGCGGCCATCCTCAACGCCAGCCTGTCGAGCCTGCTGGGGGTGTTCCTGACGCCCTGGCTGATCAGCCTGGTGGCCGACGCCAACGGTGGCATCGACCTCGGCCAGACCCTGCTCGACCTCAGCCTGCTGCTGCTCCTGCCGCTGGTGCTCGGCCAGGCGCTGCGGCCGCTGTGGGGCAAATTCTTCGCCCGCTACAAGCGCTACACCGGGATCTTCGACAAGCTGGTGATCCTGCTGCTGGTGTTCGCCTCCTTCAGCGACTCGGTGGCCGGTGGCGTCTGGCAACAGCAAGGACCGGAAACCCTGCTGGTGGCCTTCGTCGGCTGCGCCCTGCTGCTGGCCCTGATGCTCTGGCTGACCACCCGATCCGCCCGGAGCCTGGGCTTCAACCATGAGGACGAGATCGCCGCGGTGTTCTGCGCCACCAAGAAGTCCCTGGCCGCCGGCGCGCCGATGGCCGCCATCATCTTCGGCGCCAGCCCGACGTTGGGCCTGATCCTGCTGCCGATCATGCTCTACCACCAGATGCAGCTGATCGTCTGCGCGGTCATGGCCGAGCGTTATTCCCTGCGCGGCCGGGCCCTGGCGGCCAGCGCCGCCTGATGCCCACTCGCTCCGTCGCCCAACTCCGCTTCCCCTGCGCAGAGCGCCCCTGCAGGCGCGGCAGGGGGTTCCGCGAGGCAAAAAAAAAAAGGGCGGCCCCGACATTGCGGGCCGCCCTAAATCACGGAGTTGCTTACATCACGTGGCAGCGATGACTTGCCGCCACGGGTATTGGATTACTTTTCTAGGATCGCGGTCACACCCTGGCCACCTGCGGCGCAAATCGAGATGAGCCCGCGCCCCTCGCCCGCCACCGAAAGCAGCTTGGCCAGGTTGGCGACGATGCGCCCGCCAGTGGCGGCGAAGGGATGTCCGGCGGCCAGGGAGCTGCCCTTGACGTTCAGCTTGCCGTGGTCGATGGAGCCCAGCGGCTTGTCCAGGCCGAGGCGGGTCTTGCAGTACTCAGCGTCTTCCCAGGCCTTGAGGGTGCAGAGCACCTGGGCGGCGAAGGCTTCGTGGATCTCGTAGAAATCGAAATCCTGCAGCGTCAGGCCATTGCGCGCGAGCAGACGCGGCACGGCATAAGCCGGCGCCATCAGCAGCCCCTCCTTGCCGCCGACGAAGTCCACCGCCGCCGCTTCGCCATCCTTGAAGTAGGCGAGGATCGGCAGCCCGCGCGCCTTGGCCCATTCCTCGCTGGCCAGCAGCACCACCGAGGCACCATCGGTGAGCGGTGTGGAGTTGGCCGCCGTCAGGGTGCCGCGCGGGCCGCGCTCGAACACCGGTTTCAGGCTCGCCAACTTCGCGGGGTCGATGTCCGGGCGCAGGTTCTGGTCGCGGTTCAGGCCACGGAAGGGGCTCATCAGGTCGTTCTGCCAGCCTTCGGCATAGGCTGCCGCCAGCTTCCGGTGACTGGCGACGGCAAGTTGGTCCTGCTCATCACGGGGGATGGCCCAGGTCTGCGCCATCAGCTCGCAGTGCTCGCCCATGGACAGCCCGGTGCGCGGCTCGCCGTTGCGCGGAATATGCGGCGCCAGGTGGCGCGGGCGCACCTTCAGCAGGGTCTTGATCTTGTCGCCGGTGGTCTTGCCGCGATTGGCCTCCAGCAGGATCTTGCGCAGCTCCTCGTGCACGCCGATGGGCGCATCGGAAGTGGTGTCCACGCCGCCGGCGATGCCGCACTCGATCTGCCCCAGGGCGATCTTGTTGGCCACCAGGATCGCTGCCTCCAGGCCGGTACCGCAGGCCTGCTGGATGTCGTAGGCCGGGGTTTCCGGCGCCAGGCGCGAGCCCAGTACGCACTCGCGCGCCAGGTTGAAGTCGCGGGAGTGCTTGAGCACCGCGCCCGCCGCGAACTCCCCTACGCGCACGCCATGGAGGTTGAAGCGTTCCACCAGGCCTTCGAGGGCGCTGGTCAGCATGTCCTGGTTGCTCGCCGTGGCGTAGACGGTATTGGAGCGGGCGAAGGGGATGCGGTTGCCGCCGACGATGGCGACCCGGCGAAGCTGGGCCATGGTGACTCCTTGCGATGAGGGTTTGCAGGTTGCAGTGTCGGCTACAAGACTAGACGCCTGGATTGGCCGCCTTGCCGGCTGGCAGGTCAGCGCGGTCAATTGCGCGCAACCTGCCTCTGCGTAGAGTGGGCCCACTTTCGATTGACCAGCAGGAGCGCTATCCCATGAACGACCGTTACCTCGCCTTCGCCAACTCCAACGCCGGCCGGCGCCTGGTTGGCGCCCTCGGCCTGCCGGCGCCGGTGCGCCTGGAGCGCTGGATGGCGGGCCGCACACGGCCGGTGGATGGCGCCTTGCTGATCGGCGGCTCGGGCAGCCTGGCCGAAGCCGCCAGCGCCGCGCTGAACCGGCTCACCGATCAGAACTTTGCGGACGTTGAGGGCCGCTTCGGCCTGCCGCGCTGGACCGCCGAGCACGGCCCGAAACTCAAGGCGCTGATCTTCGATGCCAGCGGCCTGACCCGCTTCGAGCAACTGATCGAACTGCGCGACTTCTTCCAGCCGGCCATCAAGGGCCTGGGCAAGTGCCCGAAAGTGGTGGTCCTGGCCCGCACTCCGGAAGCCACCAAGGACCTGGTGGCCGCCAGCGTGCAGCGTTCCCTGGAAGGCTTCACCCGTTCGCTGGGCAAGGAAATCCGCCGGGGCGGCAACGTCCAGCTCGTCTATGTGGGCAAGGGTGCCGAGGACCAACTGGAAGGCACGCTGCGTTTCTTCCTCTCGCCGAAGAGCGCCTATGTGTCCGCCCAGGTGCTGCGCCTGACGGCCTGCGCCGAGAAGGTGCAGGACTGGACCCGCCCGCTGGCCGGCAAGCGCGCGCTGGTCACCGGCGCCTCCCGGGGCATCGGCGCCGCCATCGCGGAAACCCTGGCGCGCGACGGGGCCGAGGTCATCCTGCTGGACGTGCCCCAGGCAAAAGACGCCCTCGCCGGCCTGGCCGCGCGCCTGGGCGGTCGTGGCGTGGCCATGGACATCACCGCCGAAGATGCCGCCAGCCAGCTGGTGGACGCGCTGCCGGAGGGTGTGGATATCCTCGTGCACAACGCCGGCATCACCCGCGACAAGACCCTCGCCAAGATGAGCGACGACTTCTGGAATTCGGTGATCAACGTCAACCTGCGCGCGCCGCAGGTGCTCACCCAGGCCCTGCTGGACGCCGGCAAGCTGCACGACAACGGCCGCGTAGTGCTGATCGCCTCCATCAGCGGCATTGCCGGCAACCTGGGCCAGACCAACTACGCGGTCAGCAAGGCGGGCGTCATCGGCCTCGCGCAGAACTGGGCGCCGGTACTGGGCAAACGTGGCATCAGCATCAATGCCGTGGCGCCGGGCTTCATCGAAACCCAGATGACCGCCGCCATCCCCCTCACCATCCGCGAAGCCGGCCGGCGCATGAACTCCATGAACCAGGGCGGCCTGCCCCAGGACGTGGCCGAAGCCGTGGCCTGGTTCGCCCAACCCGGCTCCGGCGCCCTGACCGGGCAGGTGATGCGGGTGTGTGGGCAGAGCCTGTTGGGGGCTTGAGCCAAGGCAGCCGGCGCGAATCAAATCCCTGTAGGGGTGAATTCGTTCGCCAAGCAGGCCGAAGGTCTGCCCTTCAGGGCCCACAGGGGACAGCTGCGCTGTCCTTGGCGAATAAATTCGCCCCTACAGGAAGAGCAACTCGACCAACCGTTGCACGGACAGCCCCCTCTCCCTCTGGGGTGAAGAGGCACGCTTTCGAAAGCACTGCTTTCGGTGCCGATGAACGCCAGGGCGCGAAGCGATCTGGCCGGGGCGCAGAGCGGGGTTGGGGTGAGGGAATTTCCGCGCGGTGTTCACCCCTCGCCCTTCCCCTTCCTGCGGAACTCCACCGGCGTATCCCCCACCCAGCGCTTGAACGCCCGGTAGAAGGTGCTCGGCTCGGAAAACCCGGTGCGCTCGACGATCACCTCGATGCGCTCGTCGGTCTTCAGCAGCAGTTCCTTGGCCAACCGGCAGCGGTAGTCGGTCACCAGGTCGTTGAAGCGCACGCCGGCCATGGCCAGGCGTTCACGCAGTCGGCGGGCCGGCATGTTCAGGCGCGCGGCCACCTGCTCCAGGGTCGCGCCGCCATTGACCAGCAGCTCGCCGATCAGCTCGCGCACCTGGCGCACCAGGTCCAGGCGTTCCACCTCAGCCAGTTGGCGACGGGCCAGGGATTCGTGCATGCGCAACAGGTCCGGCGCGGCGTGGCGCGAAGGCTTGTTGAGCACTTCGGCATCGAAGATCAGCGCGTAACGGTCAGCTCCCAGCTTCGCCGGGCAGCCGTAGACCGACTGATAGCGCTCGGCGGGGGCGCCTTCGGCGTGCATCAGTTGCACTTCATGGGGTTTGAACTGGCCCTCGGTCAGGGCGTGGAACAGGCGGATCACCGCACCGGCGAGCATCTCCGGAAAGTGCCGGTTACTGCCCGCGTGCCGGCCGAGGGACAGCACGGCGCGGTCGTCTTCCACGTCCAGATGGGCGCTCAGGGTGTCCGAGAGCAGGCGCACATAGCGCAGGGCGTGGCGCAGCCCCTCGCCAAAGGTGCCACTGGAGAGGAACAGGTATTCCAGCAGCAGCCCGTGGAATGCCGGCAGGTGACCCGCCAGATAGAGGCCGACATGCTCCTCACCGCACTCGTCGGCGGCGGCCTTCCAGAACTGGGTTTGCGCTGTATGGGGAAAGCGACCTGCAGGCAGCCCGCCAGGCGGCAGGCCCACGCGCACCAGAACCTTGTCCGGGTCGGTGCCGCTGGCACGCAGGGCGTCGATCACCGGGCGCATCAGCGCCACATCGTCGGTCAGATCACGCATCATTTTCGGAGAATTCTTATTGTCTGCGAGTCGCGGCAATCTTATGCGGCTTCTTCCCCGCCGCTCAAGGCCGCGATTGACTGCCCTGCCGACGCCCCGGGAGGGCCGGCCAATGTGCATGGGAAAGCGCTGGCTATGCTGAGTGCCATTCGCCTCAAGGAGATCCCCCATGGCCACCGACTGGCTCGATCTGTCCGCATCGCCCGCCCTCCCCGGCCTGTTCGCCCGCGCCGCCGTACGCCGTGGCACACGCGGCAAGGCCCTGCCCGAGCTGGGCGTGCGCTGCCAGGTGAGCGTCGACGCCGGACACCTGGCGCGCTACCGCAGCGTCTGCGGCTTCAGCGACAAAGGCCTGCTGCCGGCAACCTACCCGCACATCCTCGCCTTCCCGCTGCAGATGCGCCTGCTCACCAACCCGTGCTTCCCCTTTCCGCTGCTGGGCCTGGTGCACCTGGAAAACCGTATCCGCGTATTGCGGGCGCTGGGCGGCCTCGGCCCCTTCACCGTCAGCGTGGAGACAGCCAACCTGCAGCCCCATGAAAAGGGCGTCACCTTCAGCCTGATCACCCGCCTGGAAGATCAGCTCGGTCTGGTCTGGGAAGGCGACAGCCGCATCCTCTTCCGTGGCCTGCGCCTGTCCGGCCAGCCCGAGCCGCGTGCTGCAGTGGAGAGCCTGCCCCTGGATCACCTGGACCAGTGGTACGCCGACGCCAACATCGGCCGGCGCTACGCGCGAGTGGCCGGCGACTACAACCCCATCCACCTCGCGGCGGCCAGCGCCAGGTTGTTCGGTTTCCCCCGCGCCATCGCCCACGGCCTGTGGAACAAGGCCCGCAGCCTGGCGGCGCTGGAAATCCACCTGCCCGCCGCCGGCTACGAAGTGGAGGTGCGCTTCCAGAAACCCGTGCTGCTGCCCGCCGAAGTCACCTTGCTGGCCAGCGCGCCGGGGCCTTCCGGCCAGCTTGCCCTGCGCGGCAAGGACGACACCCCGCACATGACCGGAAGCTGGCGCCCCCTCGGCTGACCCTTGCATGGCGGTGCAAGCGGCGGGACCATTGGCGGCTCAAGGAGAGCCCCATGAACCTCGACGAAATCACCACCCGCCTGCACGCCATCCGCGATCACAACGACTGGCGGCAATTCCACAGTCCGAAAAACCTGGCCATGGCCGCCAGCGTGGAAATGTCCGAGCTGGTGGAAATCTTCCAATGGCTGACCGAAGACCAGTCGCGCCAGCTGCCCCCGGAAAAACTCGCCCACGCCGGCCAGGAAGTGGGCGACATCGTCCTCTACCTCCTGCTGCTCTGTGCCGAACTCGGCCTGGACATGGACGCCGTGGTGCGCGCCAAGCTCGCCGACAGCGAAAGGCGCTTCACATGAGCGACCGTCATTTCGATGAACTGGCGACTCGATTCGCCGAGAAGATCTACGGCGGCGCCAAGGGCGCCATCCGCCTCGCCGTGCTCCAGGCCGACCTGTCGGAAGTCCTCCCCGACCGGCCGCTGCGGGTGCTGGACGTTGGCGCCGGCCTCGGTCACATGGCCCTCTGGCTGGCGGAACGCGGCCACCAGGTAACCCTCGCCGAACCCGCCGAGCCCATGCTCGAAGGCGCCCGCCAACGCTTCGCCGAGGCCGGCCACGCCGCCACCTTCATCCAGGCGCCCTGGCAGGAGCTGCTCGGCCAGCTCACCGAGCCCTACGACCTGGTGCTGTGCCACGCCGTGCTGGAATGGCTGGCCGACCCGCACGCCATCCTGCCGGTGCTGCACCAGCTCACCGCCAAGGACGGGATGCTGTCGCTGGCCTTCTACAACAAGGACGCGCTGATCTACCGCAACCTGCTCAAGGGCCACTTCCGCAAGCTGCGCAAGCACAAGTTCGCCGGCGAAGGACAGAGCCTGACCCCGCAGCAACCGCTGGATCCGCGCGACCTGGCGAAACAACTCGACGGTCACTGGCAGGTCGAAAGACAAAGCGGCGTGCGGGTGTTCCACGACTACATGCCCCAGGAGTTCCAGGCCAAGGCCGAACTGGTGGACCTGCTGGAAATGGAGCTCGCCTACCGCCGCCATCCCAGCTATCAGGGATTGGGCCGGTACCTGCACTGGATCTGCCGCCCGCTTTGAACGGAGGCCCCATGAAACGTCCTGCCCTGCTCGCCCTCACGCTGCTACTCGGCGCCTGCCAGAGCCCCAATCCCTACCAGTATCAATCCCGCCCGCTGCCGCCCGCCCCGCCGGGCGCGGCCACCACCTTCGACCGCAGTGCCTACCCCGCGCCGCCGCGCGACTTTGGCCGCTATCGCAGCTGGACCTGGCTCGACGGCCAACTGCCCGCCGGCAATAACTGGACGACGCCCGAACAGATGGCCGACATGGTCAATGCCGGCCTCGACCAGCACGGCCTGCGCCAGGCCCGCGACCCCGGCCAGGCCGACCTCAAGGTCACCGCCAGCCTGCAATACGAGCGGCGCCTGCGGCAGTACAACGACTATGCCGGCGCCTACTACGGCAGCGGCCCCTGGCACGACCAGTACGGCGCCTGGGCCAGCGTGCCGGTGGTGCGCACCTACGAGGAACAGGTGGCAGTGGTCTACCTGCAATTCTTCGATGCCCACGACAACCAGTCGGTGTGGAGCGGCAGCGGCGAGGCGTACGCCAACGGCAGCCGCAGCGAGAGCGTCAGCGCATTGCGGCAGGCCGTGAAGAATGCGCTCGACGGCTACCCGCCGCACTGACCTTGGTGGCGCGCCTTCCCGCCCGGGACCAGGGGCCGTGCAGGAGGCGATCCGCCGCTCCGCCAAGCTCGCAAATTCCCCTTGCCGACCGCCCTGCCTTGCGTTTCGATAATGATTCCGGCAGAGGAGATTCCGCCATGATCCGCCGCACGTTACTCCTATCCACCGCCCTGCTCCTGGCGGCCTGCCAGAGCTACAACGTGAACCGCGATTACGACAGCACCCGCGACTTCGGTGCCTATCGCAGCTGGAGCTGGAAGGAGCCGGCCCTGCAATATTCCCCCGACGATCCGCGCATCAAGAGTGACCTCACCGAGCAACGCATCCTTGATGCCGTCAGCCAGCAGCTCGACCAGCGCGGCCTGCGCCCGGCCGCCAATGGCAAGGCCGACCTCAACGTCCAGTCCTGGCTGATCGTCGACGAGCGCCAGCAGCAGACCAGCTACAACTACGGTGGCGCCTGGGGCGGCTATTGGGGAGGTTATTGGGGCGGCCCGGCCTACACCGAAACCCGCATTTACAACTACAAGGTCGCCACCATCCAGGTGGACCTGTACGACAGCAAGGACGGCAAGCTGGTCTGGCGCGGCAGCGCCGAACAGATCATGCAGAGTGCGCCACCAAGCCCCGCCGAGCGCGAGGCCGCCATCCGTGAAACGATCGCCAAGGTGATCGAACAATATCCGCCGCATTGAGGACCGCATGTCCGCAGCCAATCCCCATCTGCAATACCGCACCGCCATCGCCGAGGACCTGCACGAAGTCGTCCGCTTCCCCCAGGATGCGGACGAACTCTTCTTCGCCTACCCCAAGGCCAGTTGGCCCCTGACCGTCGGCCAGCTGGCCGCCGCCATGGCCGAACGCCGGGGCAGCACCGTCGCCCTGCTGGACGGCAAGGTCGCCGGTTTCGCCAACTTCTACCAATGGCAGCACGGCGAGTTCTGCGCCCTGGGCAACATGATGGTGGCCCTCTGGGCCCGTGGGCACGGCGTGGCCCAGTTCCTGATCGAAGCCATGGAGCGACAGGCCCGCGAGCAGTACAAGGCCAAACTGATGAAGGTCTCCTGCTTCAACGCCAACGCCGGCGGCCTGCTGCTCTACACCCGCCTCGGCTACCAGCCACGCGCCATCGTCGAACGGATTTCCCCGGAAGGCCGTCGCATCGCCCTGGTACAGATGGACAAGCCCCTCACGGACTGAGCCTTATGACCATCCGCCTCGCCACGGAGGCTGACCTGCCGCTGTTGGCCACCATCGAGCAGAACGCCGCTGCACTGTTCAGCCCGGACGACCTGCCGCCTGAACATCGCGGCGACACCCTGCCCCTGGAACACCTGCAGCACGCCCGGGCTAACGACCTGCTCTGGGTTGCCCTGGCTCCGTGCGGGGCTGTGGCGGGCTTTCTGGCAGCGGAAGGCGCCGGGGATGAGCTGCATATCTGTGAAATGAGCGTCACGCCCGAACAGGGCGGCAAGGGCCTGGGCCGTGCGCTGCTGGCCACGGCGATCGACCACGGGCGTGATGCCGGGTACGCAGCCTTGACCCTCACTACCTTCGGCCATGTTCCCTGGAACCGGCCGTTCTACGAGCGTCTGGGCTTTCGTGCATTGGCGCCTGAGGAATGTGGCGAGCGCCTGCAACGCATCCTGGCAGCCGAGTCCCGCTCCGGCCTGCGCAATCGCGTGGCCATGCGCCGGGACCTGCCCTGAACCGGTCGGCGCTTCCCGTCGCCTTGGCCCGTTCCGTCACTAAACTTATCCACAAGACACCGGCCCGCGCCGATGTCGGGTGGGGAGCGGGAGGCTCCTCCTTGTGTGCCGGCACCGCTGGCTTACCGGGAGCGACAGGCCAGTGCCTGGCAGGAGGTGTCCCATGACCATGATCACCCAGTTGCAGAGCTGCCTTTCGCAGCACAAGACCCGCTTCGACCTGCTCAGCCACAGCACCGCCATGACCACCCGCGAAGCCGCCCGCCGCGCCGGCGTTCCACTCCAACAGATGGCCAAGCCGGTGATCCTCGACGACTTCCAGGGCCACTGGATGATGGCCGTGGTCCCGGCCTCTCGCCACGTCGACCTGGAGAAGGTCCACAGACTCACCCACCGCCACTGGCGCCTGGTGCGCGAACGTGACTTCGGCAAACGCTTCGCCGATTGCGACATCGGCGCCATCCCCGCCGTCGGCAACCTCTTCGGTCTCGAAACCCTGATCGACCAGTCGCTCACCGAGCAGTCGGACATCTACTTCGAATCCGGCCGCCACGACGAGCTGGTGCACATGAGCGGCAAGCAATACATGGCGCTGATGCCTGAGGCGATAAGGGGGAAATTGTGCGAATAGCGGTTCAGGCCGCTTGTGGGAGCGAATTTATTCGCGAACAGATTCGCTCCCACAGAGGAGGTTGGGCTGCCTTCAAGTTGGGGACTTCAATCGCCATGCCGACGGGAAAAAAGACTGGCGCGTGCTCCCACGTAGCAAGCCGCCGAATCCACCTCCCGACCACGCCGTAGGGTGGGCTTCAGCCCACCACCGCCCCTTTGCAGGAACCGTGTTCCCAGGACATGGCGCGACCCTAGTGGATATCCCCACAGAAGATGTCGTAGTTGCCGTCCGCCGGGGTCGTCCGGAGCACGAGTGAATGGTCACTCGCGCGAAGCGTCGAGAGAGACACCGGCGCAGACTTCGACATCCACCACACACCGCCCCGGAAGCGGCGGTCGGTAATCAGCGTCCTGTTCAGCCCATAGGCGGGTGAGGCGCCCTGATTCGCGCAGGTTCCCGGATAGATATAGGTGTAAAGACGGACAGGCCGGGTGGTGTAGGAAGGTACGCCGCCGATGACCAGGGAAATGCTCGTATTGTCGCCCCGTGGCACCAGCATCGCCTGAGCGATCTTCCCGGCGTTTCGCTGGGTGGCGTTCATTTTGACCTGGACCATCTCCTTCCTGGCCTCGTTTGCGCATCCGCAAACAAAGACCGCCATCAGAACCAGAGCCAGACATTTTGGTGCGTTCATCGCTGGCCTCCCGCGGTGAGAAGCGCCATTGCAATGGTCAACTACTCAATATACGCGCGGGATTGGCGACGGCAGCAACTCTCTACCCAGCGGTCGAGGCGCAAGGGGGAAGGTGGCGAGCGGGTCGAAGTTCGGCTTCTCTCCCGCTACCGATAGGAACTCAGGGCTTGTACTGGCTCTGCGCAATGCACCACTTGCTGGCCGGGTCTTTCGACTGGGTGCACGAGTTGCGGAAAATCACCTGAGCGTGCTTCTGGCAATTGCGGAACTGCGTCGAGCCCTTCTCGTTCTTGCTGCACACGGTATCCAGCGCGATGGCGCCGTTACGCTCCTGCCAGTTCAGGTAATAGTTATCGCTGTTCGGCTTCTTGGCGGCGGGGGCGGCGGCAAACGAAACGCTTGCCATGAGCACCAGCGCGCTACCCAGTGCGAATCGGATGGTCATATCAACTCCTAATAGTCGCCGTGCGTAAGTGCACCTTCTTGGAGGCGCTTTTCTTTTGCAGTGATGCTCTTGCTGTGCCCCCCGGAGAGCGGATCAACTCCCGAGTGAACTGCTGCGAATAGTGCTAAGCGCCCATGACCGCCGCAAGAGCCCGGCATCCACTTGGGATGACCGTCCGTCGTCCAGCGTCCGCGGCAATGGGGAGCGCCCTTCTGCCGTCCTGCCGAGTGCAGAACGGCCTGCTCGCTGAAGAGTGAAGGGAAAGTGGCGGAAGGCAGTGAGAGTCGAACTCTAAAAATGGATGGATCAGTGCGTCGCAAAGCCGCTCGTTATGGGGATTCCAACCATCAGCGCGTGTCGATTTTCGACAGTTTGTGCCTGTGATTTCGACACTTCTTCGACACCCACTACGGGAACCAGGTGCTAAGATTGATTGGCAAATTTTGCCAAAAGGTGGGTTCCCATGAGCACCATGAACATCTCCCTGCCCGACGCCCTCAAGAGCTTTGTCGATGACCAGGTCAGCCAGCGCGGCTACGGCACCAGTAGCGAGTATGTCCGCGAGCTGATCCGCAAGGACCAGGACCGCCAGCGTCTACGCAACCTGCTCCTGGAAGGCGCCGCCTCCTCCCCCGCCGCCCCGGCTGATGACAACTACTTCGAAGCACTGCGCAACCGGGTACGGAACGCCAAGGCATGAAGGCCAAGCCCATCATCCCCCGGGCACTGGCCAATCAGGATATCGACGACGCCATCAGCTACTACCTGAGCGAGGCAACTGAGCAAGCCGCCCTCGGCTTCATCGACGCCCTGGAGCGAGCCTACAAGCACATCAGCCGGCATCCCGAATCGGGCTCATCGCGATACGCCCATGAACTCGATCTGCCGGGACTGCGCTCTTGGGGGCTGAAGCGCTACCCCTACCTGGTCTTCTATATCGAGCGTGATGATCACATTGATGTGTGGCGCGTATTGCATGAGATGAGAGATATTCCGAGCTGGATGCAGGGAGATTAATGATGAGGGTTAGAACTTGGCGGATGAAATAAAAAATCTACAGAGGGCTGTCTGCAAAGAGCATGGCGTAGCCCACTACCCGTCACCCAATCAATTAAAGGTTGGGATATCCCTCAATACCCGAGAAGGAGTCATTCCAATCAATGGACTACGCCATCCACCGGAGGGCGATACGACTGGTTGGTACATCTGGGCAGGTGAAGAGCTTCCTCAGGATGCTGACTTCTTTAAACCCCTGCACGTGCATCACTTACCTGATTGGTGCCCTGAAGTTCAGAAATACCTTGGACTTCCACCTGGCTGGAGGTTCCTCGTCGCTGGGGAATATGAGGATGTTTGGTTCGACGAATCATTGCTAGACGTGTAAATCCAGCAAAAGGGGACAGATTCATTTTCCCAACTTTAAAAAGGCCGAATCAAAATTAGAGCAATCAAATAAATCTGTCCCCTTTTCCCGCAGTCCTGGTAGCGGTTGCCGCGCTCCCCGCCCCCTAAATTCAGCCAAACTTAGAATAAATAAGAATCAGATACCCCACAGACGCTTGAATTATAAAATACCGACCAGATTGATTTCCGATCCTGCAGTCAGAATAGAGCACGACTCTCGACTCAATATCTGGACATAGGCCGAACACCTCCTCCATTACATCTTGAGTCATAAGCTTAGCCGTATTGCCTCGTGAGTGTTCCGGCAACTGATTCAAGAGTGAATTATCAATGAATTCCGCAATAAATCTTTCAAACTCCCGAACACCATCGACCAAAGTCTCTATGCCGAAAAACTCTATTTCCGCTAAAACCAAGCCCTCAATTGATTCGGAATCCTGCAATGTTTTCAGAGAGCCAATAAGGTCATCTTCTTCCAGCTCGCACAGCATTGCGGAAATAGAAGATGCTCCCTCGACCAAAGCTTGCCGAGAGATCGCTGAAAAGTAACCATCAATCCATGCGATGCTTTCGCTTTCAATTCTTCGTACCATTTCTCACCTGCGACAAATAAGTGCAATCAAAAAGGGGACAGATTCATTTTCTCCACCCTAAGACCAGCTGAGCGACCAGGATTAAAGAAATTAAATGAATCTGTCCACTTTTCTCCCAACTGCTCCGCCGGGTCATCCATCTCGTGCATGATCTGCTGGGCGAAGTGCAATCTAGGGGAAGAAAATAAATCTATCCCCTTTTTACGCTGCACACCCCTTTGTTCCGCTATTTCTTCGTATATAGCAACTCATGGAGGAAGCAAATTACAGCCACCATTATAAAGACTCTTGCGATCTTATATAAAAATGAGCCCCTAAACCGCAGGTGGGTATATATCTGAAAGAATATAGCCACAAACAAGAACACCAACGACCAAATGAGATTCACAAAGTTACTCAAATCAATTAGCTCCACCTATGCCGGGCGTCACTTTGCTTGGCAAGCCTGGTAAGCATTAGGGCAAGTCTTGGCAATAGACAAGTCAATTTCTCGTTCCTCACGAGGAAATGTCTGAATCTTCATCTCTAGCCTAACGCCCCCTCATCGCTGTGTTCTCCTCTCCCCAAACGCACGAGGAAAGCCCAATGCAAGTCCACGAAGGTGAGTGTCGGAAGGGTGATGTTCTGTCGCTGAACATCCTGGAAGGAAGAGCGAGTGAGGAGCTAATGCGGCTGTTGCTCACTCACGGGATAGCGATCGAGGTTGCGGCGATCCAGGGCGACGCGGTGAGGCTGATTATTCGAGCGCCCGCGAAGATGCTGATCGTTGAGGAATTGGTTGCTCCGCCGTGAGGTGGTGGAGCGAGGTGAGTTCAAGCGGTCCTGGACCGCCGGGAGAACCAGCGGTCCGCTACTGTGGCGGTGATTGCTAACCCGCGTTCGGAGTTGGCAAGTTTGAATGGGCTTCGTCGTATGCAGGACTTGTCTGGCCTGCTTCAGGTGCAACCTCCCCGCTAGCCAGCCACAAGGCGTACTGCGGGTACATCTTCACGAGCACGCCGATCTCCTCTGTGCTCATTCTGATTGCTCCCTTGCTTATGTTCTTCCATCGCTCGTGATTGGTCTCGCCAAGCAAGCTGAGCTTCTTGGGTCCGGCCATCCGGATCAATAGAACTGCTCTATCTCGTATCTCGTCCATAGTCACAAATACTAATCGAGGCAGTATTTACTCCCACAATGCATTGAGAGTAACCTTTGCCTCGGAGTAAATACTGCCCCTGCATGGGCATTCGCTAATAGCCACGAATAGTGACGGAACGAGCATGGAACTGGAAGAGCTCTCCCCGACCAACCTGGTCGGCCCGCAACAGGACGTAGAACCCATCGCCGCCTGGGCAGATCGCAACGGTGTCACCTGCGACACCGCTCGCGCCTGGGTGTATCGGGGAATCATCCCCTCAGTGAAGCTCGGCAAGCTGCGCATGGTGAACTGCGCCCTGCTCCGCCAATGGCTTCTGGAACAGGAGTGGACCGCATGAACGGCAACAACGAATCCCTCAACCTCAACAACCTGCCCGCTGGCCATTACGACGCGGTGTGCAGCCCGGAAGCCTTCGCCAGCATGTGCGGCGTGTCTGACGACACCGTGATGGGCTGGATCAAGTCCGGCACTGTTCCCGCCGTGCGAATGAAGGGCGCCCAGCTGGTGAACCTTGAACGCCTGTGCCAGGACCTGGAGCAAGGCAAGGACCAGTTCGATGAGGGGGATTACGCCAATGACTAGCCAGCCCCTCGCCCTGAACGCAGGTATTGCCACCTCCCTGATCGGCCAGACCGTGATGGTGGAGCTGCGCATCGAAGACGATCCCGAATCCCTCTGGCGCTGCTTCCACATCGTGGGGCTGGTGGCGCCGATACCGGGCCTCGTGCAGGAAGGTCACTTCCTGGTGTTCAACGCGCTCCAGGAAGAGCAGTTCCCAAGCGAAATCTTCTGGTCCGACATCCGCACCCTCACCACGCTCCATCGCCGTCCGTTGGAAGGCTCCGACCAGATTTCGCCCGCGCTCGGCGGCCTGATCCGGTCAGGGGCCGCGCTCCCGGCTCGTCGGAACAGCTCCACCGTTCCGGCGAACGGAAGCACGGGCGCAGCGCACCCTTGACCACACTCCTGCCCGAACAGCCTCGGCTGGGGAGTGTGGGGCAGCTTCACCGCCCCGCGCTCCCGAGCCCTCGGCGGCAAGAGCGGGATGACAAGGGCGGCGCCCTTGGTGTTAACAGGGCCCGGCTCTGCGCACTGGCCCTCTTCGCCGCACTGGCTTCACTGTCCCGCCTGCAGTTCCAGGACCCGCCCCCTCCGCTCGAAGCCTTACTGCTCCCCTGCCTCCTGGAAGCAGATTCCCCCTCCCCTTCCGCGCCCCTCACTACCCCGATTGCTTGTGAAACCTCGCGCGTTCGCACGTTTTGCACGGATACGCGCGCAGCGCGTACCGCGCAAACGCGCGAGCGCGAGAGCGCCGCTACTTGCGGGTGGAGCCCGCGCACGGGAGGCCGGCAGGACGTCCCTGTAGCACGTCCTATCAATGGCTTAACGCCGTTTCAATTCGTGTCATTTCATGGAGTTTGACGACATGAGAAAAGCCGTAGACCAGATTCGCGTCGATTTGCAGACCGGCCAGGAGTGCCGGAACTCCCGTCTGTTCTTCGACCCGAAGGCAGCCCGGATGACCAACCTGTCGAAGGTCCGCCTGTTGGGCTGTCGCGTCGACACCGTGCGCCAGTTGTACCGGGGCATGGTCCGCCCGGAGGTCCTGGCCCTGTTCGAGGAAAGCGGTCTGGTCAGCTTTGCCGGCCACCAGTGGCATGCCGGGCGCGTCAGCCGGGATTCCGGCTACCAGTACAAGCTGCAGAACAACGACCTGGGCTTTGTGCTGCTGCTGAAGAACTTCAACGTGAAGGCCGATGTGATCGGCGCGCACATGAAGATCGAGGTCAGCCCGCATGCGATCCAGTCGAGCCCGCCCGACGTGCTGCAGGAGTGGATGGACCGCTTCGCCACGGCCGCCCTGCAATGCATGGAGGCCAACCAGTGTGCCGTCCACCTCGCCCTGGACGTGCAAGGCTGGCAACCGCCGAAGGACCTGATGGACCGTCTGCTCTGCCGCGCCCGCACCCGTCGCAGCATCACCGGCATCAGCGAAGTGTTCTATGACGGGGAAGCCGTCTCCTACGGCAACGGCCAGTCCTTCCTATTCGGCTCCGCCTCGGGCATGCAGCTCGCGATCTACGACAAGACCCTGCAGGCCTACAGCATCGACAAGCTCGACTACTGGCAGTCGGTGTGGAAGACCATGGACAACCCCTTCGCCCCGGACGACGACCAGAACTACGACGCCAAGGCCCCAGTGTGGCGGGTGGAGCTGCGCTTCCACCACTCCATCGTCCAGCAGTTTGCCGACGGCTCGGCCAGCATGGACACCGGCGCCATGATCGACAGCCGCACCTACCGTGACCTCGCCCCGCACCTGGACGGGCTGTTCCAGTACGGCCTGGAATCCTTCCGCCTGTGCTCCAGCAAGGGCGTGTTCGATGCGTTCTGGACCCTGCTGCGCCAGGACACGAAAGTCTCCGTGCCAGCCGTCTCCCTCGCTGGCCGTACCCACTACAAGCGCCACTACAAGACCTCGCAGGGCTTCTCCGGGAAGAACGTCGACCTGTTCATCGGCAACTTCATCAGCCTGGTGGCCCGAGAGCGGGTGGGGGCAAAAAAGGCCTTTGCCAGCCTCCGCAACTGGGAGTGCTGGCCGGTGATCCGTGACCACTACGCCCACAAGGGCCTGGATGAACGGGCCCTCTACAAACGCATCAAACAGCTCCTGGAGGAACGCGTCGTCCGATGGGGGCGTGCGGTCTGATGGCCATTGAGCAACTGCCCGATGGCCGCTGGAAAGTCGATACCGAGCCCATCAAGGGCAAGCGCTTCCGCAAGACGGTGAAGACCAAGGCAGAAGCCCTGCGCTTTGAAGCCACCTGCCGCGCCAAGGTGATCGACGCCCCCGATTGGTCACCCCGTCCCAAGGACACACGTCGGCTCCTGGACCTGATCGACCGCTGGCATCTGCTCCATGGCCACGCCCTGTCGGACATCTACCGCACCGAGTTGGTACTGCGGCGTATGGCCGAAGGCATGGGTAACCCCATCGCCTGCCGATTGAGTGGTGCCCAATACACCGAGTACCGCGCCAAGCGCCTTGCAGCCGGCATCACCGGCAAGACGGTAAACACCCAGCTCGGCCACCTCTGCGCCGTGTTCAACATCCTCCAGGAGCTGGGGGAGATCGACTATCCCAATCCGCTGGCCAAGGTGAAGCCGCTCAAGCTCCAGGAGCGGGAGCTGTCCTACCTGAGCCGGGAACAGATCGAGGTGCTGTTCAACGCCATCCGCGAACACTGCCGCACGCCGCATACCGGGATGGTTGCGACCATCTGCCTGGCTACCGGATGCCGCTGGGGAGAGGCCCAAGGGCTGCGCCCTGAGCGTGTGAAGGATGGTGCGGTGCACTTCGTGAACACCAAGTCCAAACGCCGCCGTTCGGTGCCCATCGACGCCGCCCTGCAGGACTGCATCCAGGAACACTTCACCCGCCACGGCCTGTTCACCAACTGCCGCGACAGCTTCGACTTCGCAGTGAGAATGTCTGGCCTCGATCTACCTGCCGGTCAGAAGAGCCACGTGCTGCGCCACAGCTTTGCGTCGCACTTCATGATGAACGGCGGCAACATCCTCACGCTGCAGAAGATCCTGGGCCACGCCTCGCTGAACATGACGATGCGCTATGCACACCTGGCCCCGGAGTACCTGCGCGACGTGATCAGCCTTGGGCCGATTAGGGACTTCAGGCACCTCTATAGCGCCGATGGCTCAGCCATGTGAAGAACTTGGCGTTGATCAACGGAGCTTCATCTATGATCGAGCGCTGAATCTAGGTGGCCCGTTGAAGGATTATCAAAGTGAAAACATGGAAGGTGGGCTTTATTGATGCAGCCCTGTTCATGCTCTTCTGGACTGCAATTGCCATCGCCGGCACATCGAACCTGAACACTGCGCTTCAGTTTTCAGCCTGGTATCTGCTACCAGTCTCAATCGCTGTCGGGATCCTCGGCACTCTCCAGGCAAGAGCAATACGGTCGGGGCAAATGAAACTCCGCATCGCAGCGAAGAACGGACTTTGGTGGGGATCAGCGCTCGGGTTTGCCTGGATGGTGTTGAGCATTACCAATGATGCCTTCGCCGCAGGCGGACACTTAGAAGGGTATCCACTACTCAGCAGGGAAACTGCCACTTTCGTATTCCTCTACGGCATCCCAGCCATGCTGGCAGGTGGGGTTCTCGGCAGCCTTCATGCTTCGGCCTTTTACGCCATCAACTCCTGGTTGCTGAAAGAGTGAGGCAACGTCCTTACGGTCCTAGAGTCACTATGATTTTCGACACTTCTTCGACACCTCGACCCAACCGGGCTTGAGTAATGCGCTGAAAGCCCCGGAATACGGGGCCTCTAGCGTGGGAATTGGCGGAAGGCAGTGAGAGTCGAACTCACCCAGGAACGGCTGCCGTCCCCCACCGGGTTTGAAGCCCGGCCACGCCACCGGGCGTGCTTGCCTTCCATAACTCGTGATCAGGGCTTGGGCACTTGGGCCAGGGCCGAGTCTTCCCTGATCTTGCGTTGGTCGCCGATGCGGCGAGTGAAGCCGATGCGGTCGAAGTATTCCAGTAGCTGGATGCTGCGTTTGCGGCCGATGCCGATGTGGTCGCGCCAGGCGGAGGCTTTGATCGTGCCTTCTTCGTCTTGCAGTTGCCGGGCGTGTATTGCCAGTTGCTGGATGGCCGCTTCGGGGTAGAACAGGTCCTTGACCACCTGGTGCAGCAGGCCGAGACGGGCGAGTTTGCGTTCCAGCAGGCGCATGGCGCCCTCGTCCACGGTCAGTTCCCGGGCGAGATCGCGGACCCAGGGTGGGTCGAAGTGGCCGGCTTCCATGAGTGGCCAGATGCGTTGGCGCAGGGCTTCGTCGGCGTCGCTCAGTTGTACGCGGTGATCGGGCAGGTGCAGCCAGGGACCGCTGGTTTGCACGGCGCCGCTGGCGAGGTGCTGTTCCAGCAAGGCGATGAAGACGGGGCGCTCCAGTTCGGAGAGGGCGTAGCGGCGCAGGCGGTCGCGGTCCGGGCCGAGTTCGTCCGGGAGTTCGGCGTGAAAGCGCGCGAGTCCGGCGAGTAGCTGCTCCCCCAGGGCCTGCCAGCGCGATTGGGCGAACAGGCGCGGCCCCTGCCGCGTGGGGATTTCCAGGGCATCTGCGGGCAATGCCCAGCCGCTGCGCGGTCGATTGAACTGGCGCTCCAGCCGTTGCGCGTCGAGGCCGTTGTCGGCAACGCCCAGCAGGGTTGGCAGCGCGGTTTCCAAACCATCCCACCGCAACGCTTCCAACTGGGCGAGGCGTTCCGGTGTGCGGCGGTTGCGCGCTGGGGCGAAGGGGTCGAGTACGCGGCCGCCGCCGAGGGTGCGCTGGGCAGATTGGTCACGCAGCACCAGGCGGTCCCCGTGTACCGCGTGGACGGGCGCATTCAGCAGCAATTGGGCGAGGCCGCTACGGCCGGGCGCCAGGCTGTTCGCTTCCAGCAGGGCCACACGGCCGGTGACGTTCTGGGCGCCAAGGTGGACGTGCACCGGGGTCCAGTGGGCCAGGTCGTGGGCCTCGCCGGGGAGCAGGCGCAGTTCGATATCCACGCGGGTAGTGGGCGCCAGCAGCGGCTGGGCCAGCAGCCAATCGCCTCGGTGGATGTGCTCCAGGGCCAGGCGTTCGCCGGTGATGTTCAGGGCCACGCGCTGGCCGGCCTCGGCCTCTTCAACCTGCAGGTTGCGCGCGTGCAGGCCACGTACGCGCACGGTTCGACCGGAGGGGCTGAGGACCAGTTCGTCCCCAACGCTCACCCGCCCGGCGAATGCGGTACCGGTGACCACCACACCCGCGCCGGAAACGCTGAAGGCTCGGTCGATGGGCAGGCGAAAGTACCCGTCACTGCCGCGCTCGGCGGTCCGAGCGATCTCCGTATTAAGTACCTCGCGCAGCTCATCGATGCCCCTGCCGCTCAGGCTGTCCACCGGGAAGAGTTCAGCACCTGCCAGCGGCCCCGGCGCCAGCAATGCGGTGACTTCGGATTGCACGTCTGCGAGGCGCGCGTCATCCACGCGGTCGATCTTGGTCAGGGCCACCAGGGCACGGCGGATGCCCAGCAGTTCGGCAATGGCAAGGTGTTCGCGGGTTTGCGGCATCACGCCATCGTCAGCGGCGACCACCAGCAGCAACAGGTCGATGCCACAGGCACCGGCCAGCATGTTGTGGACGAAGCGCTCATGGCCGGGCACGTCGATGAAGGCGGTGGGTCGGCCATCGCCCAGGTCGGCGTGGAGGTAGCCGAGGTCGATGGTGATGCCACGTTCGCGCTCGGCCGGACGACGATCGCCCTCCAGCCCGGTAAGGGCCTTGAGGAGCGCCGTCTTGCCGTGGTCGATATGCCCTGCCGTGCCGACTATCACTCGATCACTCCCGAGAGCTGCGGCAGCTGGGCGAGGAATGCCGGCTCGTCGTCGAGCTGGCGCAGGTCGAGCCAGAGGGCGTCGTCGTCGAGGCGGCCGATCACCGGGATGGGCAAGGTGCGCAGGCTCTCTTCCAGCTGACGCAGGGCGCGGCCACGCAGGCGCCTGGGCTGTTGCGGACGCAGGCAGAGCGCAGCGCTGGGCAGGCGCGCCACCGGCTGGGCACCGCTGCCGATCATGCCGAGTGCTGCCTCTGCACTCACCTGCCAGGACGCGCCGAGCTGGGCGGCCAGCAGTGGCGCCAAGCGATCGGCCACGGCACGGATATCCGCCTGTGGGCGACTGAGCAGGCGCAGGGTGGTGAGGCGTTCGGCGAGGCGCTCCGGGTCGCGGTAGAGACCGAGCACCGCTTCGAGGGCGGCGAGGGTCAGCTTGTCGACACGCAGGGCGCGCTTGAGCGGGTTTTTCTTGATCCGCCCGATCAGTTCCTTGTTGCCGACGATCAGCCCGGCCTGGGGCCCGCCCAGCAGCTTGTCGCCGCTGAAGGTGACGATATCGGCGCCGTCGCGCAGGGCTTCCTGCACCGTGGGTTCCTTGGGCAGGCCCCAGCGTGTGAGGTCCACCAGCGTGCCGCTGCCGAGGTCTTCCAGCAGCGGTAATCCATGGGCGTGGGAGATGGCCGCCAGCTGCGCCGTGGGCACGCTGGCGGTGAAGCCCTGCACGCTGTAGTTGCTGGTGTGCACGCGCATGAGCAGGCCGGTGCGCGGATTGATGACGGCTTCGTAGTCCTTGGCGTGAGTGCGGTTGGTGGTGCCCACTTCGACCAGCTTCACGCCAGCGCGGGCCATGATGTCGGGGATGCGGAAGGCGCCGCCGATCTCGATCAGTTCCCCTCGCGATATCACCCCTTCCTTGCGCGCGCCAAGGCTGTTCAGCGCCAGCAGCACGGCGGCGGCATTGTTGTTGACCACGGTGACCGCCTCGGCACCGGTCAGCTCGCGAATCAGGCCAGTGATGAGATCGTCGCGGTCGCCGCGCTTGCCGGTGGCGAGGTCGAATTCCAGGTTCAGCGGATAACGCGCGGCGAGGGTGATGGCTTCGATGGCCTCATCCGGCAGCAGTGCCCGGCCCAGGTTGGTGTGCAGCACAGTGCCGGTGAGGTTGAACACTCGCCGCACCTGGCTGGAATGGGCCACGGCAAGGCGTTCCCCGGCGCGACCGGCCAATACGGCATCGGTGAGTTCAACCGCCGCGAGCTGGCCATGACGGGCAGGCTCGCGCAGCTCGTCGAGCAGGTCGCGCAGGGTCTTGAGCAGGGCCTCGCGGCCATAACGCTGTTGCAGTGGAGCGCAGGCCGGGCTGCGCAGCAGGCGGTCGACAGAAGGCAAACGAGCGGCCGACATGGGCATTCCTTAGCGCGGGGCGATCAAGTCCTTATGAAGTCTAGGTGCTTATTCGCCGCCGGGTGCCAGCAGAAGGTTCGGCGCGCGACGCAGGTAACCTTCTTCGTTCATGCGCACATCGAGATCGAGGCTGGCCAGGTCATCGGCCTGGGCTTCGGCCTGGGCGTCGAACTCCAGGTAGCACTGCTTGAGGTAGCCCTGGCAGTTGGGACAGGCCTCGGCGCGAATGGGTGCCTCTTCGCCCTTCACGCCTTCGCGGTCCAGGGAAAGATAGGCCAGGTGCTTGCTCTCCTGGCAGTGGCTGCACTTGAGCCGCACGTAATGCCATTCGCAGGAGCACAGGGAGCAGGCGAGGTAGCGCAGGCCGTTGTGTTTGCCGCGATGGCGGATCATGCCGATGACCGGCGGCGAACCACACGCCGGGCAGAGGACCTTGGCGTCGTTCTCGACGATGGCACCTTCGGGCAGGGCCAGCAGCCAGTGACTGAAAGCTACCTGCAGGGCGGCGCCCACGAAGGGGGCGATGGCGGGCGGCAGCAGGTCGAACTGGCCGCTCAACAGGCCGACGCCCCAGGTCTTGCGCTGGGCTGCATCAGCCGTTTTCAGCTGGAACAGGGCGTCAGCCACGGCGGCATTGGCCGGAACCTCGATGCGCGCCAACAGGGCATCGAGGGCCGCGAGCCAGCCATCGGCGCGCACCAGGGCTTCGAAGGCAATGGGCGGCATGCCGTGTTCGCGGCTGCGGGCCAGGGACTCAGGGGCCGGACCGGGCAGCGGCGGCGGGTTGTCCAGTACCTGTTGCTGGGTATCGCAGAGTGCTGCCACCAACTGCAGGTAGCCCGCCAGCGGATGGCCGTTGGCGAGTTGCCGCAGGCGCTCGGCGCGGACCGTGAACAGATCGCGGTCCGGCAGGTTGAGGAAGGGCGGGATGTTGGCGGCGGCTTCGATTTCGCCGGGTTGGAGAATTCGGCCTGACACGCAGAGCTCCTTGTGTCCGAGATAGGTATTCGCCATGGGGCAGAGTAGCTGCCCCCTGTGGGGTCGTCAGGCAGTCCTTCGGACTGCTTGGCGAATGAATTCGCCCCTACAGGTGAAGGTCATCAGGCTCAGCGCTTGCCCTGCCCTTTGCTGACTTCCTTGTACCAGGCGCCGTGGTGCTTGCGGGCCCAGCCCTTGCTGACCCAGCCGTGGAGCATGGCGCTGACCGAGCCCTTGATCCAGATGCCGGCGTAGATGTGGACGATGATGCTGAGGATCAGTACCCAGGCGGCGAAGGCATGCAGCAGCGCGGCGAAGCGGATGAGGTCGATGCCGAACAGGTGGCTGAAGTACTGCCGCCAGATCACGACGCCGGTGGCCAACAGCACCAGCATGCTGAGCAGCAGCACCCAGAAGAGCATCTTCTGCCCGGCGTTGTAGCGGCCCACTTCCGGTAGCCGGTCCTCGCGGTTGTTGACCACGTCCTTCCACTGCTTCAGCCACTGGCTGTCGGACTTCTCCCAGCGGTTGTGGCGGGCGAAGCGCATGGCCAGGAGGATGAAGAAGAGGAACATGGTCACGCCGAGGAAGGGGTGCAGGATGCGTGTCCACGGCCCGCCGCCGAAGAAGTTGGTCAGCCAGAACAGGGACGGGTGGAACAGCGCCAGGCCGGACAGCCCGGCAAGGAAGAAGAGAATGGCCACCGCCCAGTGATTGCTGCGCTCGGCGGGGGTGTAGCGTTCGATGTCTTTGTTCATGTCCAGCTCCTGGTCGG
Organism: Pseudomonas sp. BN515; assembly: GCF_029873155.1. NCBI lineage: Bacteria > Pseudomonadati > Pseudomonadota > Gammaproteobacteria > Pseudomonadales > Pseudomonadaceae > Pseudomonas > Pseudomonas sp. BN515. The sequence continues at coordinate 75,688 of NZ_SSOH01000042.1, forward strand.
GGCGGATTTCCCTCACCCCTGCCCTCTCCCAGAGGGAGAGGGGGCGTTTATCTCAACTCGGCGACTTGGGATCGACCTTCTGCACCGTCGCATCGCCACGCGGGGCCTCGTCTTCTTCCACCTTGTTCGGGCCGACCCGCACGTAGTGGAAGAAACCGAACAGCGCCACCACGCCCATCGCCAGCAGGCCCAGCGGCTTGGTCACGCCTTTCCATAGGCTGACCATGGGGCTGATGGCCGGGTCGTCCGGCAGGCCGGCGTAGAGCGAGGGTTTGTCCGCGTGGTGCAGCACGTACATGACGTGGGTACCGCCGACACCTGGCGGGTCATACAGGCCGGCGTGCTCGAAACCTCGGGACTTCAGGTCGACGATGCGTTCGGCGGCATGTTCCTTCATGTCTTCCTTGGTGCCGAAGACGATGGCGCCGGTCGGGCAGGTTTTCACGCAGGCCGGCTCCAGCCCCACGGATACGCGGTCGGAACACAGGGTGCACTTGTAGGCCTTGTGGTCCTTCTGCGAGATGCGCGGGATGTTGAAGGGGCAGCCGGTGATGCAGTAGCCGCAGCCGATGCACTTGTCCTGGTTGAAGTCGACGATGCCGTTGGCGTATTTCACGATGGCCCCGGGGCTCGGGCAGGCCGCGAGGCAGCCCGGGTCGTCGCAGTGCATGCAGCCGTCCTTGCGGATCAGCCACTCCAGCTTGCCGGCCTCGGGCTCGTACTCGGTGAAGCGCATCAGGGTCCAGGTGTTGGCCGAGAGGTCCGCCGGGTTGTCGTAGGTGCCGTGGTTCTGGCCGACCTCGTCACGCAGGTCGTTCCACTCAGAGCACGCCACCTGGCAGGCCTTGCAGCCGATGCACTTGGAGACGTCGATGAGCTTCGCGACTTCGTCCATCTCGCGAACGGACGGCATGGGTGTCGTGGTGGCGGAGCGGGCGATGATGTCTTGTGATGCCATGGCTCAGCTCCTCATGCCTTTTCCACTTTGACCAGGAACGACTTGAACTCCGGTGTCTGCGTATTGCCGTCGCCGACGAAGGGAGTAAGCGTGTTGGTCAGATAGCCGTTACGTGCCACGCCGGAGAATCCCCAGTGCAACGGGATGCCGATCTGGTGCACGGTCTTGCCGTCCACGGTCAGCGGCCTGAGGCGCTTGGTCACCACCGCCACCGCCTTGATGAAGCCACGGTTGGACGACACCTTGACCCGTTCACCGGCAGCGATGCCGAGCTCCTTGGCGAGGACTTCGCTGATCTCGACGAACTGCTCGGGCTGGGTGATCGCGTTCAGCCGGCAGTGCTTGGTCCAGAAGTGGAAGTGCTCGGTGAGCCGGTAGGTGGTCGCCGCGATGGGGAAGTCCGCCGCCTTGCCGAACTCTTCCCAATCGCCCTTGAACACCCGCGCGGCCGGGTTGCTGGTGACCTTGGCGTTCTCCGGGTGCAGGGGGTTGCGCCCGATGGGGGTCTCGAAGGGTTCGTAGTGCTCGGGGAAGGGACCCTCGTTCATCTTGTCGAGGGCAAAGAAGCGCGCCACACCCTCGGGGTTCATGATGAAGGGGCTCATGCCGGCTTCCGGGGCGACGTCGGCCTTGTAGTCGGGCACGTCGGTGCCGGTCCAGTTCTTGCCGTTCCACCACACCAGGCGTTTCTTGTCCGGGTCCCAGGGCTTGCCGGACGGGTCGGACGAGGCGCGGTTGTAGAGGATGCGCCGGTTCGCCGGCCAGGCCCAGGCCCAGCCAAGGGTCTGGCCCATGGCGTAGGGGTCGGCGTTGTCGCGGCGGGCCATCTGGTTGCCGGCGGAGGTCCAGCTGCCGGCGAATATCCAGCAGCCGCTGGCGGTGGTGCCGTCGTCCTTCAGCACGGCGAATCCGGGCACCTGCTCGCCGGCCTTGAGCAGCACCGCGCCGGTGGCCGGGTCGGTGAGGTCAGCCAGGGCCTTGCCATTGAACTCGCGGGCGATCTCATCGGGTCCCGGCTCGTCCGGACGCAGGTAGCTCCAGTCCAGGCCCAGGATCGGGTCGGGGAAGGTACCGCCATCCTTCGCGTAGGCACTGCGCAGGCGATGGTAGAGGCCGCCCATGATGGCGATGTCGGTGCGTGCCTGGCCGGGCGGTTCGGCGCCCTTCCAGTGCCATTGCAGGACTCGCCCGCTGTTGACCAGCGAGCCGTCCTCTTCGGCGAAGCAGGTGACGGGCAGACGGAACACCGTGGTCTGGATGCTGGCGGTGTCGACGTCGTTGAATTCGCCGGCGTTGCGCCAGAACTCCGAGGTGTCAGTGGCCAGCGGGTCCATGACCACCAGGAACTTGAGCTTGGCCAGACTGGCGCTGACCTTGGCCTTGTTGGGGAAGGAGCCAATGGGGTTGAAGCCCTGGCAGAAGTAACCGTTCACCTTGCCCTGGTACATCATGTCGAAGTACCGCAGCACGTCGTAGCCCGGCACATCAAGCTTGGGCAGCCACTCGTAGCACCAGTTGTTCTCGGCGGTGGCCGACTTGCCGAACCAGGACTTCATCAGGCTGACGTGGAATTTTCCGTAGTTCTGCCAGTAGGACATCTGCCCCGGCCGCACCGGTTTTGCGGCGCGCTTGTCGATGTAGGCGGCGTAGTCCTGCTCGGCGTCGGCCGGCAGGGTCAGGTAACCCGGCAGGGAGTTGGAGAGCAGGCCGAGGTCGGTCAGGCCCTGGATGTTGGAGTGGCCGCGCAGGGCGTTCATGCCGCCGCCCGGCATGCCGATGTTGCCCAGCAGCAGTTGCACCATGGCGCCGGTGCGGATCATCTGCGAGCCCACTGAGTGCTGGGTCCAGCCGAGGGCGTACATGATGGTCATGGTCTTGTTCGTGGCGGACGTCTCGGCAGCCAGACTCCAGACCTGTTCCAGCAATTCCTTCGGTGTGCCGCAGATGCTGCTGACGAGCTCCGGCGTGTAGCGGCTGTAGTGCTGCTTCATCAGCTGGAATACACAACGCGGGTCCTGCAGGGTCATGTCGGCGCGAACGTAGCCATCCTCGCCCTTGGCGTAGCTCCAGGTGGACTTGTCCGGATAGGCGCGCTTGGCCTCGTCGTAACCGCTGAACAGGCCATCCTGGAAGGTGAAGCCTTCGTTCACGATGAAGGGCGCGTCGGTGTAGTTGCGCACGTACTCGTGCTGGATCTTGTCGTGGCTGATCAGGTGGTTGATCAGGCCACCGAGGAAGGCGATGTCGGTCCCGGTGCGGATCGGCGCGTAGTAGTCGGCCACGGAGGCCGAACGGGTGAAGCGCGGATCGACCACGATCAGCCGGGCGTTGTTATGCGCCTTGGCTTCGGTGACCCACTTGAATCCACAGGGGTGGGCTTCGGCGGCGTTGCCGCCCATGATCAGCACCAGATCGGCATTCTTGATGTCGGTCCAGTGGTTCGTCATGGCTCCACGGCCAAACGTCGGGGCAAGACCTGCCACCGTCGGGCCATGTCAGACACGCGCTTGGTTATCGAACCCCAGCATGCCAAGGGAACGCACCACCTTGTGGGTGATGTAGCCGGCCTCGTTGCTCGATGCGGACGCCGCGAGGAAGCCCGTGCTCAGCCAGCGGTTCACTGTCTGGCCCTGGTCGTTCTTCTGGATGAAGTTGGCGTCGCGGTCGGCCTTCATCAGCTTGGCGATGCGGTCGAGGGCTTCATCCCACTCGATGCGTTTCCACTCGCTGGTACCCGGCTCGCGCACTTCGGGGTACTTCAGGCGATTGGGGCTGTGGACGAAGTCGAGCAGGCCGGCGCCCTTCGGGCACAGGGTGCCGCGGTTCACCGGGTGATCGGCGTCGCCTTCGATATGGATGATGTTCTGCGCAACGTTCTTCGCCGCATCGCCCTGGCTGTACATGATCAGGCCACAGCCAACGGAGCAGTATGGGCAGGTATTGCGAGTCTCAATGGTGCGCGCCAGTTTGAAGTGGCGTACCTGGTCGGCGAAGGCTTCCGGAGGCGCCACCCCCAGAGCCGCCAGGCTGGATCCTCCAAGGCCCACGGCGCAGACCTTGAAGAACTGTCGACGGTTCATGTCCATCGTGTTCTCCCTCATCAGCAGACGGCGCCCGAAATATCGCCGGGCATATCCAATCTAAGGGTAGTCAGCTTCAGGGGTAATGCCAGAAGGGTGCCCTGGCGCGGGCCGCTAGCCGTGCTGGCCGGCAAGCTCGGACGCGGCGGTTTCCTGGCCCGGCACTGGGCCCGGCGACTCCGCGAACAACGGCAGGGCGATGCGGAAGCAGGCACCCTCTGCACCGTTCTCGGCGCTCAGGCGCCCGCCCATTTGCTGCACGATGCCATAGCTGACCGACAACCCGAGGCCCGTGCCCTTGCCCACCGGCTTGGTGGTGAAGAAGGGTTCGAAGATCTTCTCCAGCAGGCGCGGATCGATGCCGCCGCCGTTGTCTTCCACCCGCAACTCCACCCAGGCACCGCGACTCTCCAGGCCGACGAGGATGGACGGGGCGAAATCCGGCTCCTTCTCCTTCTTGCCGAGCATGGCGTCGCGGGCGTTGACCATCAGGTTGATCAGCACCTGCTCCAACTGGTCGGCGAATCCGCGCACGGCAAAGCGCTGTTCGCCCAGTGCGAGGCGAACGTCCACACCCTTGCCACGCAAGCCTTCGGACAGCAGCGACAGGGCGCCCTCCACCGCCTCGCGCGGATCGAAGAGTTGCTGCTCCACATCCGAGCGCCGGCCGAACACCCGCATGTGATCGACGATTCGGGCCGCCCGCTGCACCTGCGCCTCGATGCGCAGCAGCTTGTCGCGCAGGTAGTCCACCTGCACCTCATCGCTGGCCACGCGCTTGAGCACGTTGGCCACGGCCATGCGCATCACGTTCAGCGGCTGGTTCATTTCATGGGCGAGCCCGGTGGCCATCTCGCCCAGGGTGGCCATCTTGGCGCCCTGGTAGAGCTGCTGCTGGGCCTTGCGCACTTCGGTGTTGTCGCGCCCCACGGCCTGCACTTCCAGCAATCGGCCGTGCTCATCGAACACGCCGCGGTCGGCCCAGATCCACCAGGCGTGTTCGCGGCCAGGCAGTTGCAGGCAGATTTCCGCGGTACTCACCGGCTGCTCCGGAGTCAGGCTGATCAGGCGTTCCTGGAAGACCTGACGCTGCTCCTCAGAGAGCCAGGCGCCGAGATTGGCGCCGGCCAATTCCTCGGGCCGGCACTCCAGGTAATCGGCCAGCGGCCGGTTGGCAAAACGCAGGACGAGGTCGGGGGTGTAGCGGCAGATCATCGCCGGGGAGTCCTCCACCAGGATGCGATAGCGCTCCTCGCTTTCCCGGACCCGCTCAGCAGCCAGTGTGGCTTCGGTCACGTCCAGCCAGATGCCCAACGCTTCCTGGGGCTGGCCCAATTCATTGCGCAGCAGGCGCACCTCGTCCAGCAGCCAGTGGTAGTCGCCCTGGCGATCACGCAGGCGATAGCGACAGCTGACCTGGCCGTCACGCAACAGGCTGCGGGTGCGGGCGAAGAAGATGTCGTGGTCCTCGGGATGGACACGCTCGGCCAGACCGCCCTGCTGCAACTCCGCCAGGGTCCAGCCAAGCATGGGGCCGAGGCTTTCGCTGCAGAACTCCGGCAGCAGGGCACCGTCCTCGTAACGCAGTACGTAGATCACCGCCGGCGCGCTGGCGATCAGGTTGCGCAGGCGGGCGTGAGCCGCCGCCGCGCTGGCTTCCTGGGCCTTGATGTCGCTGATGTCGAGCAGGAAGCCGAACACCCGTGACTGGGTTCCGGCGCCCTGCACCTGGGTCTGGACCCGGTGCCAGATCGCCGCCTCCTGCGTGCTGGAGAGGTACAGGCGTAGGCATTGGGTGAAGCCCTGACCGTTCAGTTCGGCAGCGCGCAAGCGGGCGCGGAATTCATCCCGGTCGGCCGGGTGCACCTGCTGCAACCAGCCGTCCAGCGGCAGGCGGCCCTGGTCGTCGGCCTGCCAGGCTCGGGCCAGGGCAGGCGCCAGCAGCACTTCCCTGGTCGCCGGCAGGTATTCCCACCAACCGGCCCCCAGCATTCCCTGCAGGGCTTCCAGGCGGCCACCTTCATGGCGCTGGCTCTGATCCCGCAGACGCGCCAGCAGAGGGCCGGCGAGCTGTGCGCACACCTGCTGCCACTCGGCATCGCCCAGGGCCGAATGGGCATCGGGCTCGAAGGGTGCGCAGAACAACCAGGCAGTAATGCCGGAAAGCTCCACATAGGGCACCAGGAAGGCGGGTCCATCGCCCAGCAGGGCGAACAACCGTGGGTGCTGTGACAGCTGCGACCAGCTCCAGCGCTGCGGTGCCCGGCCATGCAGGTCCGCCAGTTCCTGGCCAAGGCGCTGGCCCTCCTGCCAGTATCCGGGCGCGCCGTGCCCCCGGTGCTGCGCGTAGATCTGCCAGCCCTGCCCGCCCGGCATATAGATTGCCAGGGCCATGCAGGGCACCCGCCAGCGCAGTGCCAGGGCTTCCAGTAATTCGGTGGTGACCTGGGGCAGCAGCGAGGCGCTGGCCAGGCGAATCCGTTCCGCCGCCTGCCCGGCGTGGAGCAATGCCTGGCGGCGCAGGTCGCCAGCTTCCTGATGACGGATCAGGTCGCCAATATCCATCGCCTGGAGCAGCCAGCCATCGCGGGTGGCGGTGAGCCAGCCACGGGTGTGAAGGAGGCGGCCATCGCTGCCGATGAAGTCCAGGTCGAAACAATCCCGTGCCCACTGCTCCGGCGTCCCCGACAGCAGCGCGGCGCAATTGACACTGACGAAGTCGGCCAGCGGCAGCGCCTGGCCATTGGCCGAGCGCCCCAGGCGCACGCCCAGGGCACCGGCGATGCCCAGCACGCGGCCCTGGGGGTCCAGCGCCAGCAGCAGGCTGGAGGTGGTCGTCCGCGCAGCCTGGAGCAGCGCCTGGCTGGACGACTCCAACGCCTCCGTCGCACCACCCATGCCGAACCTCACGGGTTCTGTACCTTCAGGCTGGCCTGGGCAGCCAGTTCGGCGGGGAGTTGCGGCACCCGGCCGATGCCCGGCAGCACCAGGAAAGGCACCACCGGATGGGCTTCATAGGGGTAGGCGACGCGCACGGTCAGCACGCCGCCCGTAAGGCTGACGGCCGGGGCCGGCAGGTGGGCGCGAACACCGGAGGGCAGCCAGGAGAGCTGCTGGTTGATCGAGGCATTGGCTTCGGCGGTGGCCAGGGCGAGGAAATTCTCGGCCTCGGGGTTCACCGCCACGGCGCGGCGCACCGCTTCGGCCGACGCCTGGTTGAAGGACTGCAGCATCAGCAAGGGCAGGCAGTAGCTGACCACGCCGTAGAAGATGGCGAAGAAGATGATGAAGACCAGGGAGAACTCGATGGCAGCCGCACCCTGCTGCTGCCGGGCGAAGCGCGGTGATACCCCTTTTCTCATGGAGACCTTCCCGACTGGTGGCCGCACTGCGGCAGAAATGCTCGGCTGCCTTCCGAAGATTCGGCTACACAGATAGCAGCATAGAAGCACTTCACAGACGCACCGGATATTTCATGTCGGCCCTCCCCCTGCTGTTCTGGACCGCCCTCTGCGCCCTGCAGGATCTCCGGCAGCGACGCATCTCCAACTGGCTCACCCTGGGTGGCGCTACGGCCGCCCTGCTCTACCTGCTGCTGAACGAACGGACCCTGCTGGGCGCATCGCCGGCCGAGGCCTTCACCGCCGCTGGCCTCGCTCTGCTGTTGACCCTGCCCGGCTGGTGGCTGGGCAAGCTGGGCGCGGCGGACGTGAAGCTGCTGCTCGGCATCGCCCTGTGCAGCCACAGCCTGTTCGTCCTCTACTGCCTGGCCGGCGCGGGGCTGGCGTACCTGGCCTGGGCCGGGCTGTCGCGTCCGCTCTGGCCCGTGCTGCCGACGGGCTTGCGCAACGCCCTGGCACAACTGGCGCCGGAGCGCGCCCGACGCTATCCATTCGCCCCCTTTCTGTTCGTCGGTTCTTTGGCATCACTATTTCTGACGAACTGACTGGCAGTGATATGAAAGTGCTATATCTTTTGTTAGCACTGCACCGCCGTACCAATTCCCGCGTGCCGGGGTGGGGATCGCGAGAGCAATTCGCCAGAACCCAATTCTTTGGAAGGCTGAATATGGATTCGCAACCTTGCACCCTGCTGGTCGTGGACGACGACGAAGCCATCGTCGTCGAGCTTCAGGAATTTCTCGAGAGTTGCGGCTACAACTGCACCGGCTGCACGTCTGGCCGCGAGGCCATCCAGCGATTTCGTGAAGACGCCAGCATCGGCATCGTCCTCTGCGACCTGCACATGCCGGAGCTGGATGGCATCGCCCTGGTCCAGGAGCTGGAAACCCTCAGCACGCCCGGCCACGCCTTCGAGGCCATCATCTTCACCGGCCAGGCCGAGCCCCGCGATGTGATCGAAGCCATGCGCGCCGGGGTCGCCGACTACTACCAGAAGCCCATCGACCCGGAGCAGGTGCTGCGCGCCGTGCGCCGCCTCGAAGAACGCCTGCAACAGCGCCGCCGGGACAATCTGGAACTGGCCCAGCTGAACAACAAGCTGCGCACCCTCGCCGAGTCCATTGACGAGCTGTACCAGGACATCAACAAACGCCGCCGCGGCTCCATCGACCACACGCCACCGGCGATGGAGGGCATGGACATGGGCGTGCAGCCGCCGTTCGACAAGCTCTCGCCCAGGCAGCTGGAAGTGGCCCGGCTGGTGGGCAAGGGCATGACCAACTATCAGACCGCCTGCGAGCTGGGCCTGACGGAAAACACCGTGAAGCTCTACGTGTCGCAGATCCTGCGACTGACCCACATGCACAACCGCACGCAACTCGCCCTGGCCATGGCCCCGCCCAGCCGGCGGTCGCATCAGGTGGCGCATTGAGGGACACCGGTTGATGGGTATCGCTGCGCTCCACCCATCCTACGAACCGTGATGATCCGGAGGGGTGCGCCGTGCGCACCGGCGGTTTGACGGGGTTCCGAGGCCGACTTCGGAATCGGTGCCCGCAGCGCACCCTACGGCCCAGCCTTTAGCCCACCCTACGAGCTGTGACGATTCGGTAGGGTGCACCGTGCGCACCAGCGGTTTGACCAGGTGCCGGGGTCGAGTCCGGAATCGGTGCGCGCAGCGCACCCTACGGCCCAGCCTGTAGCCCACCCTACGAGCTGTGACGATTCGGTAGGGTGCGCCGTGCGCACCAGCGGTTTGACCA
>NZ_SSOH01000043.1:0-188201 GCF_029873155.1 Pseudomonas sp. BN515
ATCGGCTCTGCCTGTGACGATTCGACTGCTTGGGCTAGCAGGATGAAGGCGATCGGGTAGGGTACACCGTGCGCACCGGCGGTTTGGCCTGGTGCCGAAGCGGGTCCTGAAGTCGGTGCGCACAGCGCACCCTACGGTCCAGACCGGGCGAAAGAGGTCGGCGTTGTGCTCGGTAGTGGATTCGCCCCCTTCCAGGGGGCTACCGCAAGTCCACGTTCTACGAACGTGGATGTTTACTCGCGATTGAAATCGCTCCCACACGCAACAGCGAACATCAGAACTGGTCGCGGATCACAGCCTCGTCGAAGGCCAGCTTGCCGATGCGCGGACGGGCCGGCGCGGTCTGCTTGCCCACGGCGACCATCAAGCCGATTGCATGATTCTCCGGCAGACGGATCACGTCGGCCACGGCGTCGAAATCGAAGCCGTCCATAGGGCAGCTGTCCAGGCCTTTGCCGCGCGCGGCGAGCATCAGGGTCTGGGCCACGAGGCCGCAGCTGCGCATCACTTCATCGCGCTGCACCTGCGGTTTGCCACGGTAGTAGGTGTCGATGGCGCCGGCCATGAACTCTTGCACCGGCTGCGGGGCCTCGGCCCAGACACGGGCGGAATCCCGCTCCCAGGCGTCGAGGCGGGCACACACGATCACCAGCATCGAGGCTTCAGTCACCTGCGCCTGGCCCCAGGCCACATCACGAATGCGTTGGCGCAGGGCCGGGTCGCTGACCTCCACCAGACGCACGTGCTGCAGGTTGAAGGCAGTGGGCGCGAGCAGGGCCAGCTCCAGCAGGGCGTCCTTGTCCTCGCGACTCATGCTGAAGCTGGTGTCGTAGTTCTTGATGGCCCGGCGGCTGCGGATGGCGTCGTCAATGTGCATGTAGGAATCCTTGGAAGAGGCGGGATTGAAAGTGGCGCCATCCTAAGCAGCCAGAGGCCTGCTTCCAACACTGATTAACGATGATATCGATCAAAAAATCCGTATGGCCCAATGTTCTGTTGGGAGCGGGCTTTTCCTACACGCCCAGCTGTTGGCTTACCCATTCACGCACTTCGGCGTAGGGATAGGCCTCCAGCGCGGCGAATCCCGGCAGGTTGCGCGCCTTGAGCCGGGTGAAGAGCGGCGCGGTGATGCCGCAGAGCATGCGCGTGAGGCATTCGACGCCAGGCCGCTCGCCCTTCAGTTCTTCGAAGCGCTGGATGAATCCGCCACACAGGGCGCTGAAGTTGCGCTCCGCCAATGGCGGCAGCGCAGCCGGCGCCGGCAGCTGCGCCACGCGTCCCCGGCAGACCGAACAATGGCCGCAACGCTGCGGGACGTCGTGATCACCGAAGTAATGGGCCAGCCGCGCGCTGAGGCAATTCTCGCTGGCGAACAGGGCCAGCATCGCCTGGATGCGGGCGATCTCGCTGCGCTCCTGCTGGCGGAAGTAGCCATGCAGCTCCGCAGCCAACGTCTCCGAATCGAAGTCGGGTTTCTGCAGGGCGTAGACCTCGGTCATCTGCTTGCTTTCCAGCTCGATCCAACCGCGCTCCTGGAAGTAGTCCAGGGCCTTCACCACGCGGCTGCGTTCAGCGCTGTATTCGCGGTACAGGCGGTCGAAATCCACGGTGCACCAGGTACGCGCGCGGATGGATGTGCGCAGCAAGGCATCGACGAATTGACGGCGCTCGCCTTCGAATTGCGCAGCCAGCGCTTCGGGCGCCAGCAGATGCTTGAAACGGTAGTCGGCGAAGTAGGCATAGAGCGGCGCGATGATGCCGCGCAGCTCCAGCTGGACCAGCAGAGTCTTGAGCGGCAGCTGGCGAATGTTGCTCTGGTCGGAAAGCGCGCCGAGCATCAGCTCCCAGCGGTCCCCACCCTGCCCCGCCGCCTTCAGCTCCGCCAGCACCAGGCGGATGCCGGACAGCTCCGGCGTATCGCCATAGACGAAGTTTTCCAGCACGTTGAGGCTGTCGCGATTGGCCAGCACCAGGCAATCCGAAGGCTGGCCGTCGCGCCCCGCCCGGCCGATTTCCTGGCTGTAGTTCTCCACCGACTTGGGCAGGTCGTAGTGCACCACCTGGCGGATGTCGCTCTTGTCGATGCCCATGCCGAAGGCGATGGTCGCGACCATCACATTCACTTCGCCGGCCATGAACCGGCGCTGCAACGCCTCACGCTCCTCGTGGGCCATGCCCGCGTGATAAGCGCTCGCGGCGACGCCGCGCTCGGTCAGCCACCCGGCCACGTCTTCAGCGGTCTTCTGCAGGGTGACGTAGACAATGGCCGGCTGCCCGGTGCGATCGCCCAGCCAGCTCGCCAGCCGGTCCAGCTTGCGCACACCGGCCACCGGTTCCACCAGCAGGTTGAGGTTGGGGCGGTAGAAGCCGGTGGTGATGACGTCGGTATCGGCGATGGCGAACTTGCGCTGCATGTCGGCGATCACGGTCGGCGTCGCCGTGGCGGTCAGCAGCAGCACCTGCGGAATGCCGAACTGGCGCTGGTACTCGGGCAGCTTGAGGTAGTCGGGCCGGAAGTTGTGGCCCCACTCGGAAATGCAGTGGGCCTCATCCACCACCAGCAGCGAGATCGGCACCTGCTGGATGAATCCGCGGAAGCGCTCGTTCTTCAGGCGCTCGACGGAAATCATCAGGATCTTCAGCTCACCGGAGCGGGCCCGCGCCATGACCTCGGCCGCCTCTTCACGACTCTGCGCCGAGTCGATGCTGGCGGCGGCGATGCCGTGACGGTGCAGGAAGGCCAGCTGGTCCTGCATCAGCGCCAACAGCGGCGACACCACCAGAGTCAGGTGCGGCAGGTGCAGGGCCGGCAATTGGTAGCACAGCGACTTGCCGGAACCGGTGGGAAAGATGGCGGCGGCCGAACGGCCGGCCAGCACGGCGGAGATGGCGGCTTCCTGGCCGGGGCGGAAATGGTCGTAACCGAAGGTGGCGGCGAGGGTGTTGAGGGGCATGGCTTCACTCCATCGAAGGGGCCATCGATCATGACCCCAAGCACACCGCCTCGGCGCGCCAAATGGGTAGGACGATTCCGGAACTCCGGGGCGAATGTTACGGCTCGGTGTAGACGTAGGGTGGGTCACGCTTCATCGACCCACCGTCGGAGGTTGGAAGGAGTACCAATGGCGCAGGCCCCTGATGGGTTTCGCTTCGCTCTACGCCATCCTACTCGACCGCCAACAATGAAAAAGCCGCCCGGAGGCGGCTTCTTCGCAAGGACGCGGTGCGGCTTAGAGCTGCGGGCCGGCGTTCTTGATGGCGTCGGAAACGTCGAACTTCTTGAAGTTCTCGACGAACTGCACGGCCAGGGCCTTGGCAGCTTCGTCGTAGGCAGCCTTGTCAGCCCAGGTGTTGCGCGGGTTGAGCAGGTTGGTGTCGACGCCCGGAACGGCCTTCGGCACGTCCAGGTTGATGGTGTCCAGGTGCTCGGTTTCGGCGCCGATCAGGGCACCGCTCTGGATGGCAGCGATCACACCGCGGGTAGTCGGGATGTTGAAGCGCTTGCCAACGCCGTAGCCACCGCCGGTCCAGCCGGTGTTGACCAGGTACACCTTGGAGCCGAAGCCCTGGATGCGCTTGATCAGCAGTTCAGCGTACTCGCCAGCCGGACGCGGGAAGAACGGCGCGCCGAAGCAGGTGGAGAAGGTGGACTTGATGCCGCCGCCGGAACCCATTTCGGTGGATCCGACCAGCGCGGTGTAGCCGGACAGGAAGTGGTAGGCAGCCTGCTCGTTGTTCAGGATGGAAACGGGCGGCAGCACGCCGGTCAGGTCGCAGGTCAGGAAGATCACTGCGTTCGGCTCGCCGGCACGGTTGGCCTCGACGCGCTTCTCCACCAGGTGCAGCGGGTAGGCGGCACGGGTGTTCTGGGTCAGGCTGTCGTCGCTGTAGTCGGGCAGGCGGGTTTCCGGGTTCAGCACCACGTTTTCCAGCACGGCGCCGAACTGGATGGCTTTCCAGATTACCGGCTCGTTCTTCTCGGACAGGTCGATGCACTTGGCGTAGCAACCGCCTTCGACGTTGAACACGGTGCCCACGCCCCAGCCGTGCTCGTCGTCACCGATCAGGTAACGGCTCGGGTCGGCGGACAGGGTGGTCTTGCCGGTGCCGGACAGGCCGAAGAACAGGGTGGTGTCGCCTTCTTCGCCAACGTTGGCGGCGCAGTGCATCGGCAGTACGTCTTTTTCCGGCAGCAGGAAGTTCTGCACGGAGAACATGGCCTTCTTCATTTCACCGGCGTAGCGCATGCCGGCGATCAGGACTTTCTTGGCGGCGAAGTTGAGGATCACGCAACCATCGGAGTTGGTGCCGTCACGCTCCGGTTCGCAGACGAAGTTCGGGGCGTTGAGGATCTGCCACTCCTGGCGGGACTGCGGGTTGTACTGTTCCGGATTGATGAACAGGCAACGGCCGAACAGGTTGTGCCAGGCGGTCTCGGTGGTCATCTTGACGGCCAGGTAGTGTTCAGGATCGGCGCCAACGTGCACATGGGAGACGAAACACTCACGTTCGGTCACATAAGCTTCAACGCGAGCCCACAGTGCATCGAATTTGTCCGCCGGGAAGGGACGGTTGATGTTGCCCCAGGCGATCTTGGCGTCGGTGCTCGGCTCTTGAACGATGAAACGATCTGCCGGAGAACGACCGGTGCGGTGGCCGGTTTTCACTACCAACGAACCGTTGGCGGCCAGTTCACCCTCACCACGGCGGATGGCCTCTTCGACCAGTTGCGCGGCGCTGATATCGGTGTACACGGCGTTATTGGCTTGCGTCATGTGGTTCCCCGTCGGCGAAAAGCCGAGTCCTCCAAGCGATTTGTAGTGGGTACTGCGACCCCCTACAGCGAAAAAAGTGCGCGCGATTATGCCAGAAAAGCCCGCTTTGGGTAGAAACCTCCTGTCAGCCGGGCATATTCCTGACCGATAATCGCACCCCGGTCACGCAGCGACCCGATGGGCACACTACATATTCAGTGGCGCGTTTCCGACGGTGCGGCGCTGCCGCCACCGGCGAACAACTGGGCGATGTCCGCCGCGTCGAACGAGTAGCGCTGATTGCAGAACTGGCAATCGATCACCACGGTGCCGCCGCTTTCCAGCAGCAGGGCTTCAGCATCGTCCTTGCCCAGGCTGACCAGCGCGTTGGCCGAACGCTGACGCGAGCAGCTGCAGCGGAAATGGATGACCTGCGGATCGAACAGGCGTACCGCTTCTTCATGATAGAGGCGGTGCAGCACGGTTTCGTTGTCCAGGCCGAGCAGCTCTTCAGCGGTCAGGGTGTCAGCCAGCGTGGTCAGGTGCTGCCAGTTGGCCTCGCGGGCCTCGGTATCCTTCAGGCGATCCGCCGGCAGGGCCTGAAGCAGCATGCCACGGGCATTGCGGCCATCGGCGTTGAGCCAGAAGCGGGTGGGCAACTGCTGGGAATTGTCGAAGTAGCTGGACAGGCACTCGGCCAGGGTGGCGCCTTCGAGGGCGACGATGCCCTGGTAGCGCTGGCCCTGCTTCGGGTCCACGGTCAGGGTCAGCGAACCTTCAGGCATCAGCTCGGCCAGGCCGGCGGACGGGCTGACCTGGCTCGCGTGATAACGGGCGATGCCGCGCACTTCGCGGTCGCTGGAGCATTCCACCATCAGCAGCGGAACCGCGCCGGAGGAACGCGCCTGCAACACCAGCATGCCATCGAACTTCAGGGTACCGACCAGCAGGGAAGCGGCGGCGAGCATCTCACCGAGCAGCTGGGCAACCGGTTCCGGGTAAGGATGCTTGGCCAGGACGTGGGCGTAGCTCTCGCCGAGGGAGACCAGTTCTCCGCGCACATCGGTGTCGTCGAACAGAAAACGTTGGGTGAAATCGGTCATGCCGGACTCGCTGCATTTGGGCCAATTTGGCCGAAAGGCTGGCGATTTTATGCGCAAATCCGCCGGCTGACCAAGGGCCGGTTGTCTATCACCGATGCGGGCGTTTTCTATCGATCGAAAACCCGGCGGCAGAGGCCGGTCTTCGCTGTGACTCTATTCGTGACCGCCGCGCAGGAAATGAATCTGCCGGCGCTGTTTCTTGGTCGGCCGGCCATCGGTCTGGATACCCAGGGCACCGGCCTTGCGCATGGCGGCGGCCTCTTCGCGCTTGGCCAGGCTCTCGGCAGTTTCCTCGTAGAGTGTCTGCGCCTCGGGGGCACCACGCCGGACCACCGACAGTGCGCGGACGACGACAGTGCGTTCATCGAAACCGGTGCGGATCACATATTCGTCCCCGACCCGGGGCTCCTTCGACGGCTTGCAGCGCTCGCCGTGATGGTGGACCTTGCCTCCCTCGATGGCTTCCTTGGCCAGGGCGCGGGTCTTGTAGAAGCGCGCGGCCCACAGCCACTTGTCGAGGCGAACCTTGTCGTCGTCTTTGTCGTCTTTCTCTTTCGCACGCATGACTCGTTTCCATCCTGCACGGGCTGCCCCATTCGCCAGCCCGGTCTAAGCTCAGCCAGGGCCAGATGCAGTTGTCACATCGGCCCACTAGAATGCGCCAACTTTACCGGAAAGCCTGCATTGAAGACTTTCGACCATCTCTCCGTGATCGGACTCCGCGAATGGATCGCCCTGCCAGAACTCGGCATGGTCGGCCTGCGCGCGAAGATCGATACCGGCGCCAGCACCTCCACCCTGCACGCCAGCGACATCGTCCCCTTTGAAAAGAAAGGCAAGCAGTGGGTCCGGTTCACCGCGCACCTCGGCACCCTGGTGCAGCGGCGACATCGTTGCGAAGCGCAAGTGGTTTCGGTGAAGACCATAAAAAGCTCCAACGGCCAGGCACAGACCCGTTATGTCATTCGCACCCTGCTCGCGCTGGGTGACCGGATCTGGCCTATCGAGTTCACCCTGGCCTGCCGCAAGACCATGCGTTACCGCGTTCTGCTGGGCTCCAAGGCCCTGGTCCAGGCGCAACTGGTGGTCAACCCGGCACTCACCTACGTTCAGGAAAAACCGACTCTTTCCCTTCCGGGTGCCCAATGAAAATCGCCGTGTTATCGCGCAATCCGCGCCTGTATTCGACTCGCCGCCTCGTCGAGGCCGGCCAGCAGCGCGGCCATGAGATGGTGGTCATCGACACCCTGCGCGCCTATATGAACATCGCCAGCCACAAGCCGCAGATCCACTACCGCGGCCAGCCGCTGGAGGGCTTCGACGCGGTGATCCCGCGGATCGGCGCCTCGGTCACCTTCTATGGCTGCGCCGTGCTGCGCCAGTTCGAGATGATGGGGGTATTCCCGCTCAACGAATCGGTGGCCATCACCCGCTCGCGGGACAAGCTGCGTTCGCTGCAGCTGCTTTCGCGCAAGGGCATCGGCCTGCCGGTGACCGGCTTCGCCCACTCCCCCGACGACATCCCCGACCTGATCCGCATGGTCAACGGCGCGCCGCTGGTGATCAAGGTGCTGGAAGGCACCCAGGGCATAGGCGTGGTGCTGTGCGAAACGGAGAAGGCCGCCGAATCGGTGATCGAGGCCTTCATGGGCCTGAAGCAGAACATCATGGTGCAGGAGTACATCCGCGAAGCCGGCGGCGCCGATATCCGCTGCTTCGTGGTGGGCGACAAGGTGATCGCAGCGATGAAGCGCCAGGCCAAGCCCGGCGAGTTCCGCTCCAACCTGCATCGCGGCGGCAGCGCCAGCCTGATCAAGATCACCCCGGAAGAGCGCATGACTGCGATCCGCGCCGCCAAGGTCATGGGCCTGTCGGTGGCGGGGGTGGATATCCTGCGCTCCAATCACGGCCCGCTGGTGATGGAGGTGAATTCCTCCCCCGGCCTGGAAGGCATCGAGACCACCACCGGGCACGATGTGGCTGGAATCATCATCCAGTACCTGGAGAAGAACGCCTGCCCCAATTCGACCAGGACCAAAGGCAAGGGGTAAGCGCCCCGCTCTGTGGGGCGATTTCAATCGCAATGGCCAGCGAAGCTGGCCCCATGCAAGTCAGCAGGCGGACCTGCGGTCCGCTTCGCGAATGAATTCACCCCCACATGGGGCAGATTCATGCGCCTTACAGGCTCTGCACCACCGCCTGCCGACCTTCCCGCTCGCGAATCCAGCTGCGGAAGTCTCCCTCGTCCAGCGGCCGGCTGAAGAAATAGCCCTGGCCCAGCTCGCAGCCACGCTGGCGCAGCATGGACAGTTGCTCTTCGCTCTCGATGCCTTCGGCAATGCACTCCAGGCCGAGATTGCGGCCGATGGCCAATATGGTTTCCACCAGGGCCAGGTCGCTAGCGTCGACGGCCAGGCCATCGACGAAGCTGCGGTCGATCTTCAGCCTGTCCAGCGGTAGGCGCTTGAGGTAGGCCAGGGATGAATAGCCCGTGCCGAAATCGTCGATGGCAAAACGCACGCCCAGCGACTTGAGCGCCTGCATGGCGGAAATGCACTGCTCCACCTCTTCCAGCAAGCTGCCTTCGGTGATTTCCAGCTCCAGTCGGCCGGGCGGAACGCCATGGCGCTTGAGGGCGCTTTCGATGCGCTCGAAGAAGCCGGGTTTGCGCAGCTCGCGGGGACTGACGTTGATGGCCAGCACCAGCCACGGCATGTCGGTCTGCCAGGTGGCGAGGCAGGTGCAGGCGCGTTCCAGCATCCAGTCCGAGAGTTCGAGGATCAGGCCGGTTTCTTCGGCCAACGGGATGAACTGCGCTGGCGGCACTTCGCCGCGTGTGGGGTGATGCCAGCGCATCAGCGCCTCGGCGCCCAGCACGCGGCCATCGGCCAGGGCCAGTTGCGGTTGGAACTCCAGGCTGAGCTGGCCGCGGTCGATGGCCTGGCGCAGCTCGCTTTGCAGTTGCAGTCGCTGGTCGATGGCCGCCTGCATTTCCGGTGCGAAGAAATGCAGGGCGTTGCGCCCGGACTGCTTGGCCCGGTACATGGCGGTGTCCGCCTGCTTGAGGACGTCGGCGGCGACCTGCTCGATGAAGGGATGCAGGGCGATGCCGATACTGGCGCTGACCACCAGTTCGTGTTCGCCGATGGTGTAACTCCCGTGCAGGCTCTGCAGCAGTTTGTCGCCCACCTCGGCGGCCAGCTTGCCGGCCTGTTCCGGGCTGTCAGCCAGGGCTTCCAACAGCACCACGAACTCGTCGCCGCCAAGTCGCGCCAAGGTGTCTTCGTTGCGCAGGCAACCGGCCAGACGTGCCGTGACCTCCCGCAGCAGGGCATCGCCCACCGGGTGGCCAAGGCTGTCGTTGACCGTCTTGAAGTGGTCCAGGTCGATGAACAGCAACGCCCCGTAACGGCCCTCGCGCTGCTCACGGGCCATGGCGTGCTGCAGGCGATCGAGCAGCAGGCGGCGATTGGGCAGGCCGGTGAGCTCGTCGCTGTAGGCCAGGCGCTCGATCTCGCGCTGGTAGCGCTGGCGCTCGGAAATGTCGGTGATGCTCAGGCGGATCAGCGGCCGGCCCTCGCCGGGCAGGCGCACCAGGCGCACCTCGCAGGGACGCACGCGGCCATTCACATCACGCATCAGCCAGTCGAAGGTGGGCGTGTCGCCCTTTAGCGCGGCGCGGGTATAGGCATTGCCAAGCTCCCGCGACGGACGGCCATCGGCCTGCAGTGGTGGGCTGAAGCTGGTGGGCATGTGGCCGTGCAGCAGCTCGCGGGACATGCCGAACAGGCGCGCGGCGTTCTCGTTGGCTTCGACGATGCCGTGCTGCGGATCGAACACCAGGATGGCTTCCGGCGCGTGCTCCACCAGGGTCCGGTAACGCGCCTCGGCCTCGTGCCGGGCGCTGATGTCTTCTACCAGCGCCAGCAGTGCGTAGAGCTGGCCGTCCAGGTCACGTACACCGCGCACGTTGACCCGCGCGTGCACCGTGCCACCGGAGCCTTTCATGAAGCGCTTGTCGAGCTCGTAGCCATCGCGCTCGCCCTTGCGCACCTCCTCCAGCAGGGCCTCTTCGGCGGCGCGGTCCTCGGCCACCGTCATGCTCATCCAGTCGACGCCGCGCAGCTGTTCGCGGGAGCGGCCGAGAATGCTGCAGAGCTTGTAGTTGACCTCTTCCCAGCGTTGGTCCGGTGTGCACAGGGCCATGCCGATCAACGGCGCCTCGAAGAACAGGTGCAGGTGCTTGTCACGCTCGTGCTGCAGGCGCTCGGCGCGCTTCTGGCTGGTCAGGTCGAGCATGGCGCCGTAGATGCGGATCACCTGGTCGCCATCGTGCTCGGCCAGCCCCTTGATCCGGAGCCAGCGCGGAGTACCGCGAGCGGCCTGGATGCGCAGCTCCACGTCGAAGGGCTCGGCGCTACGCAGGCACTGCTCCAGGGTGTCTTCCAGCAGCGAGCGGCTGGCCGGGTCGAAGTAGCTGAGCATCTGCCCGAGGCTGGGAGCGCCGGCGCCCGGGTCCAGTTCATAGATGCGGAAGCTGCCCTCGCTCCAGGCCATCTTCAGGGTGGCGATCTCCAGCACCCAGCTGCCGATGTCGGCGATGGCTTCGGTCTGGTTCAGCAGGTGCGTCTGGCGCAGCAACTCGTCGCGGCGGGTATCCAGTTCTTCGGAGATCATTTCGCGACCGCTGACGTCGTGCTGCAGCGCGACGAAATGGCTGATGCCCAAGGCGTCGCGCATGGGCGCCACGGTGATCTCGTTCCAGAACAGGCTGCCGTCCTTGCGATAGTTGCGTAGCACCAGCTGGCACTGTTCGCCGCGCTGCAACGCATCCTGCAGACGCGGCAGCTCGGACTGGTTGCGGTCGTGATGGAGCAGGAAGCGCCAGTGATTGCCCAGGGCCTCGTCTCGCGAATAGCCGCTCATCTGTTCGAAGGCCGGGTTGCAGTAGATCAGCGGCTGGTCGGCCTGGCGCGCGTCGACGATGGTCACCCCCAGGGGGCTGGCCTGCAGCGCCAGGTTGCTCATGGCCAGTTCCTTCTGCATCTCGTCGCGGCGAGCCAACGCCAGACGCAGGTCGCTCAGGCTGCGTCCGACCAGCAGGGCGGACATCATCAGCAGCAGCACACTGAAATAGAGTTCGACGCCCGACTGCGGCTCGGCCAGGCGCGCAGCACCATCGAACTGGCGCAGCGCCGGCAGGGCGAGCACGGTCAGGGCCGTGAGGCCGGCGCCGCAGAGGGCACCGGGAAAGCCCCAGACCAGCCCCAATCCAAGCATCATCAAGCCGATGGGCGGCAGGGTGAGGATCAGCGGCACGACGGTCAGCAGCCAGGGAATGAGCAGCGCCAGCACCAGCAGCAATGGCCAGGGCGGCAGGCGGTGCAGGGTCTCCGGCAAGGCCTCCACCGGCTCCGGCACCCAGCCACGGCGGCTGAACAGCGGCGTGAGATAGGTCAGCAGTGGCAGGCTGACTGCCAGGGTGGTCAGGCACGCTCCGGGCCAGACCAGCAGAGCGGAGTTGCCCCAGCTCTCGCGTGCCGTGCTATGGCTCAGCATCAGCGCCGCCTGCTCGCCGTAGACCAGCAGGCTCACCGGCAGCAGCACGCCATAGAGCATGAAACGCAGCAATTCGGGGAAGTCGCGCAGGTCAGCGTGGCAGCCGGCACGCTTGAGCGCCCACCAGCCCACGGCGACGCTGAGTGTTTCCGGCACGGCGTAGAGCGGCGCCCAGTACCAGCTGAGGTCCCACAGGGGCACGCTGAGCAGCGCGTTGAAATAGATGGCAGGCAGCACCCGCGCGCCCCACCACAGGCAGAACACCAGGCCGAGGGCAAAGGGCAGGTACCAGACGGCCAGTCCACTGGAAGCCTGGGTACCAAGGGAAACCCAAGTGGCCAGATGCAGCAGCGGCAGAGGCAACCACCAGGTCCATTGGGGTAGTCGGAAAGAAGCAGCTGGCATACTGACCTCATGTCGGTGCGCAAGCTGAGGATAGCCCAGCGCCGGGCTAGCGTACGCCGAACGACCGGCGTCGTAACAGCACTGCCGATGGCAGGTCCGAATCCGGGACCGAAGGTATTTCAGGAAACGAAGCGCCCAATAGGGCGCTCGCGGAATCCCGTTCCGCATGAAAACGCGCCGAGCGATGGTCAGGCTAGGCGGAAATCGGCGAGGCCGCGGAGTTGACGACTGTCAATGAGCAGGCCGAGCCGATTTCCAACGACGCATGGCCGAAGCGCAGGCCCTTTTCGTAGGAACTTACACAGCGTCGCGGGGGAGCATTAGTCCCAGGGGCAGGCAGACGCGTGCTTCCAGGCCGCCACCGGAGCGATTGCGCAACTCGACGCTGCCACCGTGCTGCGCGGCGATGCGTTTCACGATGGCCAGCCCCAGGCCGGTGCCCTTGCCGCCACGGGCGCGGTCACCACGGATGAAGGGGTTGAAGATGTCCTGCAGCTCCGACGGATCGATGCCCTGGCCGCGGTCGAGCACGCTCAGAACCACGTAGGGCGCGGCGTTGTCGCCCGCGAGGAAGGCCGCCACCTCGACACCGTTGCCGCCATATCGCAGCGCGTTCTCGATCAGGTTCACCAGCAGGCGCTTGATCGATACCCGCCGCAACGGGAACAGCGGTAACGGCTCCAGGCACAGGCGCACCTGTTCGTCCTGCTGGTTGTAGGGCGCGACCACTTCGCGCACCAGCTCGCCCAGGTCCAGCTCTTCCACCCGCTCGTCGCGGCCATCACGGATGAAGGCGAGGAACTGGTCGAGGATGGCGTCCATGTCCTCGATGTCGCGGACCATGTCTTCGGTCAGCTCGGAGTCATTGCACATCAGTTCCAGAGACAGGCGCAGGCGCGTCAGCGGCGTACGCAGGTCATGGGAAACGCCGGCCAGCATCAGCTCACGCTCGCGAGCGCCGCGTTCGACGTCCTCCGCCATCTGGTTGAAGGCGCGGTACACCTCGGCCATCTCGCTTGGCGTGTCGCTCACGGGCAGGCGCACGCTGCGGCCCTGGCCGACCTGGCGGGCGGCGAAGACCAGGCGCTTGAGCGGCGCGTTGAGCTGGCGCACGAAGATCCAGGCGGCGGCGGTGGAGAGCAGGCCGATGCCGAGGAACCAGCCGAGCACGCTCCAGATACGCTGGCCGCGCAGGGGGTGTGGATAAAGTGGGATACGTACCCAGTCCGGTCCCAGCTCCGGTGCGTGGACCCAGAGCGCCGGCGGGCTCTGCGCGCGCAGACGCACTTCGGTGCCGGGGCCGAGCTCGGCCTGCATCTGGCGCTGGAAGATTTCGCTGTAAGGCCAGTGCTGTTCACTGGCGGGCACGGCGTCGCGGGTGACGCGCTTGAGCCCGGCAGCCTTGGCCAGGTCGTGACGCTCTTCTTCACTCGCCGCCCAGTAGGCACGCAGGGTCAACGCGGCGCCGTGGCTGTACTGGCGGTCCACCAGCACGTCCTCGTTCATCATCAGGTAGACCAGGGTCAGCGCCTTGGAGAACAGGACGACGATGAGCACCAGCCACAGGGTGCGGGAGAAGAAGCTCTGCGGGAACCAGTAGGGGGTGCGCATCACCACCCTGGGTTGCCCGGCGGCGGGAACCCCCGCCGCGCGCTCACTTGTTGCCATCGGGCACGAACACGTAGCCGACACCCCAGACGGTCTGGATATAGCGCGGCTTGGAAGGGTCCGGTTCGATCAACCGGCGCAGACGGGAGATCTGCACGTCGATGGAGCGCTCCAGGGCGTCCCACTCGCGGCCACGGGCCAGGTTCATCAGTTTGTCGCGGGTCAGCGGCTCGCGGGCGTGCTGGACCAGCGCCTTGAGTACGGCGAACTCACCGGTGGTGAGCATCTGCACGTCGTCGCCTTTCTTCAGCTCGCGGGTGGCGAGCGACAGCTCGTACTCGCCGAAGCTGACACTCTCGTCCTCGCTGGCCGGGGCGCCCGGTACCTGCGGTGCCTGGCGGCGCAGCACGGCCTTGATCCGCGCCAGCAGCTCGCGGGGGTTGAAGGGCTTGGCCAGATAGTCATCGGCGCCCAGTTCCAGGCCCTGGATACGGCTGGTCTCGTCGCCCTTGGCGGTGAGCATGATGATCGGCACCTGGTTGTTGGACGCGCGCAGGCGGCGGCAGGCCGACAGGCCGTCCTCGCCGGGGAGCATCAGGTCCAGCACCACCAGGTTGAAGAGTTCGCGAGCCAGCAGGCGATCCATCTGCTCGACGTTCTCCACGGCGCGCACGCGAAAGCCCTGCTCGTCGAGGAAGCGCTCGAGAAGGCGCCGCAGACGGGCGTCGTCATCGACTATGAGGATCTTTTCGCCTTCAGCGGTCGGGTTGCTGCTCATGTTTTCTCCTGTTGTGCAAGCCGCGCATTATCGCCTGCCGGCAGCGCGCAGCGGCTTGCCCATTGTTAGCAGATTTTTCCCCGAACGGTTTCCTACCCTTCGAAACTCGGTGTTTATAATGCGGCGCCCTTCATCACCGGCGAGCCCTGGCTCGCCGGTCTGTTTTTCTGCGGTAGCCGCCGTGACCCGACCCGGGCTGCCGCCCATGCAGGTGTTTTCAATGGATATCAACAACCGCATCGCTGAAGAACTGGGCGTGCGCCCGCAACAGGTCGCCGCCGCCGTGGAACTGCTGGACGAGGGATCTACCGTCCCCTTCATCGCCCGTTACCGGAAAGAAGTCACCGGCAGCCTCGACGATACCCAGCTGCGTACCCTGGAAGAACGCCTGCGCTACCTGCGCGAAATGGAAGATCGCCGCGGCGCGATCCTTGCCAGCATCACCGAGCAGGGCAAACTGACGCCGGAACTGGAACGCGAGATCAAGCTCGCCGACACCAAGACCCGCCTCGAAGACCTCTACCTGCCCTATAAGCAGAAGCGCCGCACCAAGGGCCAGATCGCCCTGGAAGCCGGTCTCGGCGAACTGGCCGACGCGCTGTTCAACGATCCGTCCCTGGCTCCGGAAGCCGAAGCCGAGCGCTTCATCGACGCTGAAAAGGGCTTCGCCGACATCAAGGCCGTGCTCGAAGGCGCCAAGTACATCCTCATGGAGCGCTTCGCCGAGGACGCCACCCTGCTGGCCAGCCTGCGCGGCTTCCTCAAGGACAGCGCCACCCTCAGCGCCCGCCTGGTCGCCGGCAAGGAACAGGAAGGCGCCAAGTTCAGCGACTACTTCGAACACGACGAAAACCTCAAGGGCGTGCCCTCGCACCGTGCCCTGGCGATCTTCCGTGGTCGCAACGAAGGCGTGCTGAGCATCGCCCTGAAGGTCGGTGAAGAGCTGCCGGGCACCATGCACCCGTGCGAAGTGATGATCGGCGAGCGTTTCGGCATCGCCAACCAGGGCCGCGCCGCCGACAAGTGGCTGTCCGAAGTGGTGCGCTGGACCTGGAAGGTCAAGCTCTACACCCACCTGGAAACCGACCTGCTGGGCGAACTGCGTGAAGCCGCCGAAAGCGAAGCCATCAACGTCTTCGCCCGCAACCTGCATGACCTGCTGCTGGCCGCGCCGGCCGGCCCGCGCGCAACCCTGGGCCTGGACCCGGGCCTGCGCACCGGCTGCAAGGTGGCTGTGGTCGATGCCACCGGCAAACTGCTGGACACCGCCACCGTCTACCCCCACGTGCCGCACAACAAGTGGGACGAGACCCTGGCCATCCTCGGCAAGCTCTGCGCCAAGCACAGCGTCGACCTGATCGCCATCGGCAACGGCACCGCCAGCCGTGAGACTGACAAGCTGGCCATCGAGCTGATCAAGAAATACCCGGCCCTGAAGATGACCAAGATCATGGTCAGCGAGGCCGGCGCATCGGTGTACTCCGCCTCCGAGCTGGCGGCGAAGGAATTCCCGGACCTGGACGTCTCCCTGCGTGGCGCCGTGTCCATCGCCCGCCGCCTGCAGGACCCGCTGGCCGAGCTGGTGAAGATCGACCCGAAATCCATCGGCGTCGGCCAGTACCAGCACGACGTGTCCCAACTTCAGCTGGCGCGCAGCCTGGACGCCGTGGTCGAGGACTGCGTGAACGCCGTGGGCGTGGACGTGAACACCGCCTCCGCCGCCCTGCTGGCCCGCATCTCCGGCCTCAACGCCACCCTGGCGCAGAACATCGTCAGCTACCGTGATGCCAACGGCGCCTTCAAGACCCGCGACGAGCTGAAGAAAGTCAGCCGCCTGGGCGAAAAGACCTTCGAGCAGGCCGCCGGCTTCCTCCGCGTGATGAACGGCGACAACCCGCTGGACGCCTCCGCCGTGCACCCGGAAACCTATCCGCTGGTGCAGCGCATCGCCGCCGATACCGGTCGCGACATCCGCTCGCTGGTCGGCGACTCCGGCTTCCTCAAGCGCCTGGACCCGGCCAAGTTCACCGACGAGACCTTCGGCCTGCCCACCGTCACCGACATCCTCAAGGAACTGGACAAGCCCGGCCGCGACCCGCGTCCCGAGTTCAAGACCGCCGAGTTCCAGGAAGGCGTCGAAAGCCTCAAGGACCTGAAACCCGGCATGACGCTGGAAGGCGTGGTGACCAACGTCACCAACTTCGGCGCCTTCGTCGACATCGGCGTCCACCAGGACGGCCTGGTGCACATCTCCGCGCTGTCGGAGAAGTTCGTCAAGGACCCGTACGAAGTGGTCAAGGCCGGCGACATCGTCCGCGTGAAGGTCATGGAAGTGGACATCCCGCGTAACCGCGTCGGCCTGTCCATGCGCATGAGCGACACCCCCGGCGAGAAAGTCGAAGGCCCGCGCGGCGGCGGTCGTCAGGGCGGCCAGCCACGCCAGCAGCAGAGCGCCCCGCGCAACAGCGCTCCGCCGGCGACCGGCGCCATGGCCTCGCTGTTCGCCAACGCCAAGCAGATCAAGAAGAAGTGACGATGGACTTCACCGACCAGCAAACCACCAGCGCCTACAGCAAGCTGCTGGGTATCGAGCCGCTGAGCCTCGGCGATGGCATTGCCGAGGCGCGCCTGGTCATGGACGAGCACCTGCGCAACCGTGGCCAGGTCATGCATGGCGGGGCGATCTTCTCGCTGCTGGACATCACCATGGGGCTGGCCTGTACCAGCACCCACGGCTTCGACCGGCGCAGCGCCACGCTGGAATGCAAGATCAACTACATCCGCCCGGTGGCGGAGGGCGAGGTGATCTGCAAGGCGCGGGTGCTGCATGCCGGCAAACGCACGCTGGTGGTGGAGGCCGACGTGCTGCAGGGCGACAAGCTGGTCGCCAAGGGACAAGGCACCTTCGCTCAGCTGTAACCGCGGGGTGGTGGCAAGGCTCTATTCTGGACGAAGCGACAACGCGAACCGCCGGCTGGAAAAGTATTTCGGCCGGCGGCCAAGTCCGCCTCTTGTAGACAGCTAGGTCCACCCCCATATTGGGGCGACCGACGCGTGAAGGATTCCAAATTGAGCGATCTTCTTTCCCGCCGCCTGGCCTTGCTCGGCGAGCGCGCCAACCTGCCCCTGCTCACCCAGTGCCTGCACGGCATCGAGCGTGAATGCCTGCGGGTCGACGGCAATGGCCAACTGGCGCTGACGCCACACTCCCCTGCCCTGGGCTCGGCCCTGACCCATGCGCAGATCACCACGGACTATTCCGAATCGCTGCTGGAGTTCATCACTCCGGCCGAGGCCGATCCGGCGCAGACCCTGGCGGACCTGGAGAAGATCCATCGCTTCACCGTGGACAAGCTCGGCGACGAACTGCTCTGGAGCCCGTCCATGCCTTGCCGGCTGCCGTCGGAAGAAGACATCCCGATCGCCCGCTACGGCACCTCGCCCATCGGCCGCCTGAAGTACGTCTACCGCAAGGGCCTGGCCGTGCGTTACGGCAAGACCATGCAGTGCATTGCCGGCATCCACTACAACTATTCCCTGCCCGAGGCGCTCTGGCCGCTGCTCAAGCAGGCCGAAGGCGATCCGCAGAGCGACCGCGAGTACCAGTCCGCGCGCTACATCGCGATGATCCGCAACTTCCGCCGCTACAGCTGGCTGCTGATGTACCTGTTCGGTGCCGCCCCGGCGCTGGACAAGAGCTTCCTGCGCGGCCGTCCGCATGACCTCGACAGCCTGGACGCCGACACCCTGTACCTGCCCTACGCCACCAGCCTGCGGATGAGCGACCTGGGCTACCAGAACAACGCCCAGGCCGGCCTCACCCCCTGCTACAACAGCCTCGACAGCTACCTCGGGAGCCTGCGCCAGGCGGTCTCCACGCCCTACCCGCCCTATGCCGAGATCGGCACCAAGCAGGACGGCGAATGGGTGCAGTTGAACACCAACGTCATCCAGATCGAGAACGAGTACTACTCGTCGATCCGTCCCAAGC
The DNA here is from genome assembly GCF_029873155.1 of Pseudomonas sp. BN515. Classification (NCBI taxonomy): domain Bacteria; kingdom Pseudomonadati; phylum Pseudomonadota; class Gammaproteobacteria; order Pseudomonadales; family Pseudomonadaceae; genus Pseudomonas; species Pseudomonas sp. BN515. The sequence goes on from NZ_SSOH01000043.1 coordinate 18,199, forward strand.
GCGTCACCTACACCGGCGAGCGCCCGATCCAGGCGCTGATGGCCCGTGGCGTGCAGTACGTGGAAGTGCGTTGCCTCGACATCAACCCCTTCCTGCCGCTGGGCATCGACCTCACCGAAGCGCGCTTCCTCGATGCCTTCCTGCTGTTCTGCGCCCTGCAGGACAGCCCGCCGATGGCCGGCGAGGAATGCCGCAGCGCCACCGATAACTTCCAGCGCGTGGTCAAGGAAGGACGCCGTCCCGGCCTGCAACTGCAGCGCCACGGCCATACCACCAGCCTGACCGAATGGGCCAATGAGCTGCTCGACCGCATCGCCCGCACCGCCGAGCTGCTGGACGCCGCCCAGGGTGGCCAGGAACACGCCGAGGCGCTGGCCGCCCAGCGTGCCAAGGTCGCCAACCCGGAGCTGACCCCGTCGGCGCGGGTGCTGGCCGAAATGCGCGAGCGCGGCGAAAGCTTCAGCCAGTTCTCCCTGCGCCAGAGCCGCCAGCATGCCGACTACTTCCGCAGCCAGCCGCTCGACGCCGAGGACCAGGACCGCTTCGAGAACATGGCCCGCCAGTCCCTGGACGAACAGGCGCGCCTGGAAGCCGAGCCGGAAGTGGATTTCGACACCTTCGTCGCCGCCTACCAGGCGAGCATCCTGGGCCTGATCAGCAACTGATCGGACCGGCTGCGACGGGGTGACCTTGTAGGAGCGAATTCATTCGCGAAGGGCCACAGCGCGGCCCCAATGTGCCAGTTGGCAGCCCTTCGGGCTGCTTCGCGAATGAATTCGCTCCCACAGAAAAGAAGTCCTTGCCCCGTGGGGGGCAAGGCGCTCGGGTGAAATCAGAGCGCCTTCTCGAAGACCTGCGAATTGCGCTGGAAGTTGTACAGCGACGCCCGCGCGACCGGCAGGCGCTCAACGCCGCTGGGCTGGAAGCCGCGCTCGCGGAACCAGTGGGCGGTGCGGGTGGTGAGGACGTAGAGGGTCTTCAGGCCCAGGGCGCGGGCGCGCTCCTCGATGCGCTCCAGCAGCTCATCGCCACGACCGCCGTGGCGGTATTCCGGATTCACCGCCAGGCAGGCCAGCTCGCCGGAGTCGGAGTCGGCGATGGGATAGAGCGCCGCGCAGGCGATGATCAGGCCATCGCGCTCGACGATGGTGAATTGCTCGATCTCCCGCTCCAGCACCTCCCGCGAACGGCGCACCAGGATGCCCTGGTCCTCCAGCGGGGTAATCAGGTCGATCAGGCCGCCGACATCGTCGATGGTGGCTTCGCGCAGGGATTCGAACTGTTCCTGGTCAACCAGGGTGCCGCCACCATCGCGGGTGAACAGCTCGGTGAGCAGCGAACCGTCCTCGGCATAGCTGACCATGTGGCTGCGCTTGACCCCGGCGCGGCAGGCCTGGGCAGCAGCGTCGAGCAGCTCGGCCTGGTAATTGTTGCCGAGGCGCGCCAGATGCGGCGGTACCTGCTGCGGACGCAGCTCGCGCACCAGCTTGCCGGATTCGTCGATCAGGCCGCGCTCGGCGCCGAACAGGATCAGCTTGTCTGCCCCCAGGTCGATGGCGACGCGGGTGGCCACGTCCTCGCAGGCAAGGTTGAAGATTTCCCCGGTGGGCGAGTAGCCGAGCGGCGACAACAGCACGATGGTGCGCTCGTCCAGCAGGCGGCCGATGCCCTTGCGGTCCACCCGGCGCACTTCGCCGGTGTGGTGGTAGTCGATGCCGTCAACGACGCCGATCGGGCGTGCGGTGACGAAATTGCCGGTGCTCACCCGCAGCCGCGAGCCCTGCATGGGCGAAGCGGCGATATCCATGGACAGGCGTGCCTCGATGGCAATGCGCAGCTGACCCACGGCATCGATCACGCATTCCAGCGTGGGGCCGTCGGTGATCCGCAGATCGCGGTGGAAGTGCGGGGTCAGGCCGCGCGCGGCCAGGCGCGCCTCGATCTGCGGGCGCGAGCCGTGCACCAGCACCAGGCGCACGCCCATGCTGTGCAGCAGCACCAGGTCGTGGACGATATTGCCGAAGTTCGGGTGAGCAACGCCCTCACCGGGCAGCATCACCACGAAGGTGCAGTCCCGGTGGGAGTTGATGTATGGGGTAGCGTGGCGCAGCCAGTTGACGTAGTCGGGCATGGTTCCGTGAGCCTGTCGTAGAGCGAATTGACGAGTGCGATCCCCGGCTTGTCCGGGAATGAAAGTAAGGCGGCGCGTTATCGTCGTCGCATGAGCATCAACGGATACCCTCCTGGTCAGGACTTGGTGGCGGATTGAAGGCAGTAATGCTGGATGAGCTGGCGCAATAGCGCAACGGTAGGCTCGATCCGTGACAGTTCGAGATGCTCGTCCGGCTGGTGGGCGCAGGCGATGTCGCCGGGGCCGAGCACCACGGTCTCGCAACCGAGCTGCTGAAGATACGGTGCTTCGGTGCCGAAGGCCACCGACTGCGCGGTATGGCCGGTAAGACGTTCGGCCAGGCGCACCAGATCACTTTCCGGCGACTGCTCGAAGGGCGGCACTGCCGGGAACAGCGGCTTGAAGTCGATCTTCACCTGGTAGTGCTCGGCCACCGGGCGCAGGCGCTGGCGGATCACCGCACGCAGGGTGTCCGGATTCATTCCCGGCAGCGGGCGCAGGTCGAATTCCAGGCTGCACTGGCCGCAGATGCGGTTGGGGTTGTCGCCACCGTGGATGCAGCCGAGGTTCAGCGTAGGCTGGGGCACCGTGAATTGCGGATTGCGGAATTCCTGCTGCCATTCGCCACGCAAGGCGATCAGGTCGCTCATCACCGCATGCATGGCTTCCAGGGCGCTGTGGCCCAGGCTGGGGTCCGAGGAGTGGCCGCTCTGCCCGAGGATGTCGATGCGCTCCATCATCACCCCCTTATGCAGGCGGATCGGCTTCAGCCCCGTTGGCTCGCCGATCACCGCCGCGCGGCCCAGGGGCCTGCCGGCCTCCGCCAGCGCGCGGGCACCGGCCATGGAGCTTTCCTCGTCACAGGTGGCGAGGATGATCAGCGGCTGCTGGAACCGCTGGTCCAGCAGGCCACGCACGGCCTCGATGGCCAGGGGGAAGAAGCCCTTCATGTCGCAGCTGCCCAGGCCGTACCAGCGGTTGCTGACTTCACTCAGCTTGAGCGGGTCGGTTTTCCACAGGGCGGCGTCGAAAGGTACCGTGTCGCTATGGCCGGCCAGCACCAGGCCGCCGGGGCCCGTGCCGTAAGTCGCCAGCAAGTTGGCCTTGCCCGGCGAGACCTGCTGGATCTCGCAGCGGAAACCGAGATCACCAAGCCAGGCGGCCAGCAATTCGATCACTGCCTGGTTCGACTGGTCCCAACTGGGCTGGGTACAGCTCACCGAGGGGATGGCAATCAGCGCGGCGAACTGGGATTTCAGGTCTGGAACGGACATCGGGGGGCCTCCACGGACGAGCGATCATCATAGGCCCAAGGTCGCGCAGGGTGAAACCGCTGCGGCACGGGGTCCGCCCGTCCTGTAAACTTCACCGCCTTGGCAGCCACCCCCTGGCTGCGTCCGAAGACCCCGGCGATGAACAAAGAGACCGAAATCAAGCTTCGCGCCAGCCGCGAGACCCTGGAAGCCCTGCGCGACCACCCGCTGCTGAAGAAGCGCAACAAGTCCGGCTGGGAACGCCGCGAACTCTTCAACCAGTACTTCGACACGCCCGACCGCGATCTGGCCCAGGCCCGCGTGGCCCTGCGCCTGCGCCGCGACGGCGAGCAGTTCATCCAGACCCTCAAGACCCGTGGCCAGAGCGTGGCCGGCCTGTCCGAGCGCAATGAGTGGGACTGGTACCTGGACAAGGCCAAGCTGGACCCGAAGAAACTCACCGACGACTGCTGGCCCGCCAGCCTCGCCGAACTGGACAAGAAGCAGCTCAAGCCCATCTTCACCACCGACTTCCACCGTGACCGCGCCGAGATCGCCTGGGGCCGCGGCAAGGCCAAGGTGGTAATCGAGGCCGCCCTGGACCAGGGCAAGGTAATCGCCGGCAAGCTGGAAGAAGACATCTGCGAACTGGAGCTGGAACTGCGCCAGGGCGAACCTGAAGCCCTGCTGGAACTGGCCGCCGAGCTCGCCGCCGATCTGCCGCTGATGCCCTGCGACATCAGCAAGGCCGAACGCGGCTATCGCCTCCATGACGCCAACAGCTACCACCTCAGCCTGCCGGCGCCGGTCCTGTCGGCCGACTTGCCGCTGGACGACGCCTTCGCCGCCCTCGCCTGGCACCTGCTGGGCAGCAGCCAGCGCCTGGCCGAGCAATACCGCTTCAACGGCCACTGGAAGCTGCTGGTGGACTGGCTGCAGCAACTCATCGACCTGCGCGCCCTGATCGGCAGCCTCGGCCAGGCCGCCCCGCGCGCCAGCAGCCACGACCTGCGCGAGGTCCTGGACGCCCTGCTGGGCGACTGGCGCCCCCGCGTGCAGGCCGGCGAGCTGGACGAAGCCGTGCGCCACGCCGCACCACAGCAGTTCGCCGACGAACTCGCCGGCACCCGCTGGGGCCTGTTCTCCCTCAATGCTTCCCGCTGGCTGCTGAGCCGCGCCTGGACCGTCGAACGCAATGAGCGTGGCAATCGCCAGGGCAAGGCCGTGCTGGGCAACTGGCTGCCGCGTCTGATCGCCGAGGAAGGCGAAGCCCTCAAGCTGGATCGCTACAAGCGCCAGCCCGAGGACCTGTCCGAGCAGCTTCCGCGCATCGAACGCCTGCTGGTCTGGCTGCGCCTGGCGCGCCAGGTGCTGGAAGTGCCGGAAGTCGACCGCGCCTACGGTGAGCTGTCCAAGTTCGCCGAACTGGCCGCCCAGCCGCTGGACGCGGAAGTGCTGGCAGCCCGCAGCGAGCAGGCCCAGGCCCTGATCAGCCTGCGCAGCTGGAAGGCACTGACCAGGTAAGGCACCGGCCCGGGAACCCGCCATGCTCAAGCAAAGCTTCCGCTCCGTGGTCACCACCTGGCTCACCGGCCTGCTGGCCCTGTTGCCACTGGTGCTGACTCTGGCCCTGCTGGCCTGGCTGGTGAGCCTGCTGAACCGGCTGGTGGGGCCGTCCACAGTGATCGGCCAGCTCCTCGGCGCCCTCGGCCAGCCCTTTGCGAGCAACCCGGTGCTGGCCTATCTGGTGGGCACCCTGGTGCTGCTGGGCAGCCTGTACCCCCTGGGCCTGGCCGTGCAGCTCGGCCTGCGCCGGCCGCTGGTCTGGCTGCTGGACATGACCCTGCGCCGCGCGCCGCTGATCGGCAGCCTTTACGGGCTGGCAGATCGCTTCGTCAGCCTGCTGGACCGCAGCCAGAACGCCGATATCGCCGCCATGAGTCCGGTGTGGTGCCTGTTCGGCGGCAACGGCGCTGCGGTGCTGGCCTTGCGCCCGAATCCGGAAACCTTCGAACTGGACGGCCGCCCCTACTGCGCCATCCTCGTCCCCACTGCGCCCATTCCAGTGGGCGGCGGCCTGATCTACGTGCCGGTGGAGTGGGTACGCCCGGCGGAGATGGGCGTGGACGGGCTGACCAGCATCTACCTGTCCATGGGCCTCACGCCGCCGCACCAGGCCGGGAAGCTGGCGAAGGAGCCAGCCGTCCTGGGCGACGACAGCAAGGCTTCCTGATGCTCTTCTTTGTGGGAGCGAATTCATTCGCGATTGAAATCGCTCCCACACATCGTTCTCCGCCTTACCCCTGCCCCACCGGCAAACTGGTCGTGGACTTGATCTCCGACAGCGCGACGATGGAGTTCACCTCCTGTATCCCCGGCACCAGCGACAGCTTTTCGAAGAAGAAGCGCTCGTAGGCCTCGATGTCGCGGGTGACGATGCGCAGCATGAAATCCACCGCCCCCATCAGCACATGGCACTCCAGCACCTCGGGAAACTGGCGCATGGCCTCGGCGAACTCGGTGAGGTTGGAGCGGCCGTGGGCGTTGAGTTTCACCTGGGCGAAGATCTGCGCATTGAGGCCCACCTTGCGCCGGTCCAGCAGGGTGACCTGGCGGCGGATCACGCCCTCGTCCTTCAGGCGCTGGATGCGCCGCCAGCAGGGCGATTGGGACAGCCCCACCCGTTCGGCGATTTCGGCGGTGGACAGGCTCGCGTCGTCCTGCAGCAGTTCGAGGATGCGCTTGTCGTAGCTATCCAGGGTGACGGACATAAAAATTCCCGACTCTGATCTATTTCAGGAAAGTCTATCCAAAGAATCTGCCCATCAGCGCAATTCAGGCAGAAAAATCCCGCTTCAGGCTGGAAAACTATCGGCGTCCAAACCGAGGAATCCCCCATGCTCAGCCTGAAGACCGCTCCCGCCACCCGCGAAGACCACTGGCACCCGCGCGCCACCCAGTTTCAGGCCCGCGAGATGCAGTTCGCCATCATTGCCGAGGCGGAAGCGGACATCCTCGGTCGGCTGCTCGCCTTCTTCTCCCAGCTGCAGCTGGTGCCGCACTGGCTGGAAGTGAACCGGCTCGGCGACAACCTGCTGGTGCAACTGCGCCAGCCGGGGCTGACCCCACACCGGGCCGAAGTCATCGCGCAGAAGATGCGCTCGCTGGTCAGCGTGTTCTCGGTGGAGCTGGAGCACGCTGCCGTTCCTTGATCCAGCACTTAGTCGAAAACCTGCGATTCGGGCATGCTTGCCGTCCCGCGAGAAGAGCGATTGACTACTCTTCCAGACTGAGCAGCGTGACCGAGGAGCATGCATGTCCGCTTTTGCCTCACCCGCCCAGGATCGTTGGCTGGACCTCAACGACCTGATGCGCGAACTGGTGGCCCAGGGCCGCCTGAGCCAGGACCAGGCCGAACACTGCCTGGCCATTCGCCGTAGCGCGGTGAACAACCAGCAGCATCCCCTGGAGTTTCTTGCCAGCCAGCAGGTGGACGACCTCAAGCGTCCCGGCAAGAAGCTGGACCTGGAAACCCTCAGCCACTGGCTGGCCGAACTTGCCGGCCAGCCCTACCTGCGCATCGACCCGCTGAAGATCGACGTTGCCGCCATCACCCCGTTGATGTCCTACGCCTTCGCCCAGCGCCACAAGATCCTCGCCGTGGCCGTCGATAGCGAGGCGGTGACCATCGCCAGCGCCCAGCCCTTCGTGCAGAGCTGGGAAAGCAACCTCACCCACGTGCTCAAGCGCCCGATCAAGCGTGTGGTGGCCAACCCGGGGGACATCCAGAAGTTCACCCTGGAGTTCTATCGCCTGGCCAAGTCCGTCAGCGGCGCCAGTGCGGTGGACCAGAAGATCAGCGGCGTCGGCAACTTCGAGCAGTTGCTCAAGCTCGGCTCCAATGAGCAGGAGCCGGACGCCAACGACGCCCACATCGTCAACATCGTCGACTGGCTGTTCCAGTACGCCTACCAGCAACGCGCCAGCGACATCCACATCGAGCCGCGTCGCGAGCAGGGCACCGTGCGTTTCCGCATCGACGGCGTGCTGCACACCGTCTACCAGTTCCCGCCGCAGGTGACGATGGCGGTGGTCAGCCGCCTGAAGAGCCTCGGGCGGATGAACGTGGCGGAAAAGCGCAAACCCCAGGACGGCCGGGTCAAGACCAAGACCCCGGACGGCGGCGAGGTGGAACTGCGCCTGTCGACGCTGCCCACCGCCTTTGGCGAGAAGATGGTGATGCGGATCTTCGACCCCGAAGTGCTGCTGAAGAGTTTCGACCAGCTCGGCTTCTCCCAGGACGACCTGCGCCGCTGGCAGAGCATGACCAACCAGCCCAACGGCATCATCCTGGTCACCGGCCCCACCGGCTCGGGCAAGACCACCACGCTCTACACCACGCTCAAGCAGCTGGCCACCAGCGAGGTGAACGTCTGCACCATCGAAGACCCCATCGAGATGATCGAGGGCGCCTTCAACCAGATGCAGGTGCAGCACAACATCGACCTGACCTTCGCCAGCGGCGTGCGCGCACTGATGCGCCAGGACCCGGACATCATCATGGTCGGCGAGATCCGCGACCTGGAAACCGCCGAAATGGCCATCCAGGCCGCGCTGACCGGCCACCTGGTGCTCTCCACCCTGCACACCAACGACGCCCCCAGCGCCATCACCCGCCTGCTGGAACTGGGCGTGCCCTATTACCTGCTGCGCGCCACCCTGCTCGGGGTCATGGCCCAGCGCCTGGTGCGCACCCTGTGCCCGCACTGCAAGGCGCCGATGGAGCTGCGCGAGGACGACTGGGCCGGCCTGACCAAACCCTGGAGCGCGCCGCTGCCCACTGGCGCCCATCGCGCCGTTGGCTGTCTGGAATGTCGTGATACCGGCTACCGGGGCCGCGCCGGGGTGTACGAGATCATGCTGCTGTCCGACGGCATCAAACCGCTGATCACCGCCGATACCGACCTCATCGCCCTGCGCCGCGCCGCTTTCAAGGAAGGTATGCGCAGCCTGCGCCTGTCCGGCGCGCAAAAGGTCGCCTCGGGCCTGACGACCATCGAAGAAGTGCTGCGGGTCACGCCACAAAGCGAGCAGAAATGAAATGCTTGGCGGCTGGGGCGGAGGGGCCCCAGTCACCGAGATACAGCCAGCAAAAGGAGCACATCCCATGGAAATCGGCAGTGTCGTCATCCTCTTCGTCGCCCTGGCGATCGCCATCGTCTTCATGGGCTTCAAGGTCGTGCCGCAAGGCTTCGAGTGGACGGTAGAGCGCTTCGGCCGCTACACCAATACGCTCAAGCCGGGCCTCAACATCATCGTGCCGGTGATGGACCGCATCGGCCGCAAGATCAACGTCATGGAAAGCGTGCTGGACATTCCCCCGCAGGAAGCCATCAGCGCCGACAATGCCATCGTCACCATCGACGCCGTGTGCTTCTTCCAGGTGATCAACACGGCCCAGGCGGCCTACGAGGTCAACGACCTGGAGCACGCCATCCGCAACCTGGTGATGACCAACATCCGCACCGTGCTCGGCTCCATGGAGCTGGACGCCATGCTCAGCCAGCGCGATGCGATCAACGAACGCCTGCTGCGCACCGTGGATGAAGCCACCGCGCCCTGGGGCATCAAGGTCACCCGTATCGAGATCAAGGACATCACGCCGCCGGCCGACCTGGTGGAAGCCATGGCGAGCCAGATGAAAGCCGAGCGCCTGAAGCGCGCCCAGGTCCTCGAAGCCGAAGGCCGGCGCCAGGCGGAAATCCTCACTGCCGAGGGCGAGAAGCAGGCGCAGATCCTCAAGGCCGAAGGTGAGCGTACGGCTGCCTTCCTCGAAGCCGAGGCCCGCGAGCGCGCCGCCCAGGCCGAAGCCGAGGCGACTCGCGTGGTATCCGAGGCCATCGCCAACGGCAACGTGCAGGCGGTGAACTACTTCGTCGCACAGAAATACGTGGAGGCACTGGGCAAGTTGGCCAGCGCCAACAACAGCAAGGTGGTGCTGATGCCGCTGGAAGCCAGCCAGGTGATCGGCGCCGTGGGCGGCATCGGCGAAATCGTCCGCGCCACCTTCGATGGCAAGAAGGGCTGAAACGATGTGGAACTACCTCCAGCACCTGACCTACTGGGACTGGTTGGCCCTCGGTACCCTGCTGCTGATCCTCGAAGTCTTCGGCGCCGGCGGCTACCTGCTGTGGATCGGCGTGGCTGCGGCCGGCGTCGGGGTGATCACCTTCATCGCCCCGGAGCTGCACTGGGCCATCCAGTTCCTGCTCTTCGGCGTCCTCTCCATCCTCACCGCCGTGCTCTGGTGGCGTCGCCAGCGCAGCGCCGCGAAAGTCTCCGACCAACCCGGCTTGAACCGGCGCGGCTATGAGTTCGTCGGCCGCGAATTCGCCTTGCATGAAGCCATCAGCGGCGGTCGCGGCAAGATCCGCGCGGGCGATTCCGTCTGGCTGGTGTCCGGTCCCGACCTGCCCGCCGGTAGCCAGGTGCGTGTCGTCGGCCAGGACGGCGTGCTACTCAAGGTCGAACCCGTCTGATCATCCCGCGCCACTGATCGCCAGCTAGGCTTGCAAGGCCGAACCTGGCGATTACGAAGGGAGTATCGAAATGTCAGCCACCCAGCACCTGCGTCCGCTGCTCGCGGCGGGCGTCCTGCTGTTGCTTGCCGCCTGCGCGAACATCGACGCGCAGACCACCGAATACGTCGGCGTGCCCCACGCGGCCCCCACCGACCCGGCCGGCGTCGAAGTGCTGCGCCGGGAGCCCCTGCGCCCCCATGACCGCCTCGGCGAAGTGGTGGTGGACGCCAGCACCGAGCCGCCTCCCCCGGTCACCGACATCGAGCAGAAGCTGCGCGAGGAAGCGGCGAAGATCGGCGGCAATGCCGTGGTGGTGGTCTACGACCGTATCCAGCCGGTTTCCGCCTACGTCAGCGGGCCACTCTGGGCGCGGGATGTGGAGACCATCGAAGGGCGCAAGTTGAAAGGCATCATCATCCGCTATCGCTGAGCGGGATCGACTTGCAGCCTTGACGGCCTGCGGGGCATTCATCGAACCTGCACGCCCGTGAAGCACGCTTGCCTGTACAGCGGATGTCTGCATGTCGAAGCACCACAAGATCGCCACGCCCAAGCCTGCCCGGCGCCCCGTCTATCCGGTCCTGGCAGCCCTGCTGCTGTTGATCGGACTGGGCACCTGGCTGTACCTCAAGGGCGGCAGCGGTGCCCTGCCGGGCAAGCTCCCATCCCAAGCCGGTATCCAGCCCGCGAGCATGGTGGACGAAGGCCAGTGCGCCGGTTGCCATGCCCAGCAGGCGAACGACTGGCGGGGCAGCCACCACCAGCTGGCGATGCAGGAAGCTAACGACGCCAGCGTGCTGGGCGACTTCAACGACGTCACCTTCCAGGGCGAAGGCGAGACCACCCGCTTCTTTCGCAAGGATGGCGGCTTCTGGGTCAACACCCCCGGCGCCGACGGCGCCCCGGCCGATTTCCGCGTTGCCTACGCCTTTGGCGTTGCGCCGCTGCAGCAGTACCTGATCGAGGTTCCGGGCGGACGCCTGCAGGCCCTGGGCGTGGCCTGGGACGTGGACAAGCGCGCCTGGTTCCACCTCTACCCCGGACAGGGCGTGGATTTCCGGAATCCCCTGCACTGGAGCCACCCACAGCAGAACGCCAACTTCATGTGCGTGGAATGCCACACCACGGGCTTCAAACGTAACTACGACCCGGTCGCTGATCGCTTCTCCAGCCAGTGGAACAGCCTGGGCGTCGGCTGCCAGGCCTGCCATGGCCCGGCCTCCCGCCATCTCGACTGGGCGGCGAAGAAGCTCGATGCAGCGAATGCCGGCTTCGCCATCGACCTTGGCCGCACCAACAAGATCAAGGCCGTGGAAACCTGCGCCCGCTGCCATTCCCGCCGCGCACCGCTGGACGACGGCTACCACCAGGAAAGCCGCCTGATGGACGACTACCTGCCCAGCGCGCTGACCCGTGAACTCTACGAACTGGACGGCAAGATCAAGGACGAGGTGTTCGAGTACGGATCCTTCGCCCAGAGCCGGATGTTCGCCAAGGGCCTGCGTTGCAGCACCTGCCACAACCCCCACAGCACGGCGCTCAAGGTGCCGGGCAACGGCCTCTGCCTGCAGTGCCACAACCCGTCGGGCAAGACCGGCATCGCGGGGATCGACGGCAAGGGGCTGAAGGCGAAGAACTACGACAGCCCCGAACATCACCATCACGCCCAGGGACAGGCCGGCTCGCAGTGCGTGGATTGCCACATGCCGGGCAAGCTGTTCATGGTCAACGACTATCGCCACGACCACGGCTTCACCCTGCCCAACCCAGGCCGCGCCCTGCGCCTGGGCACCTCGGATGCCTGCCTCGGCTGCCACCGCGACCAGCCGGGTGACACGGTCGCCGAGCAGTTCCGCCTCTGGTACGGCGAAGCCAAGGCCGACGGGCCCCGCTATGACGACAGCCTGTGGCTGATTCGCAATGGCCGTCCGGGCGCCTCTCGGGCGCTCTACCAGCAACTGGACGTCCGCGAGCTGCCGGCCATTCGCCGCGCCACCCTGCTGGCGGAGCTGCCGACCTATCCCAGCGAACGGGCGCTCAAGGCCGCCGCACGGGACCTGACCCATCCGGCACCGCAAGTGCGCCTGGCGGCGATCCGTGCGGTTGCGGCCCTGGTGCCGCCGGAGCAGCGCCGCAATCTGCTGGCACCGCTGCTCACCGACCCGGTGCGTGCCGTCCGCATCACCGCCGCCTATGAACTGCTGGGCCTGCGCGCCACGGGCCTGGGCAATTACGAGAAAGCCTGGGACAAGGCCATCGCCGAATACGAGGCCGTGCAACTCAACCTGCAGGAGCGCGCCGAGGCCAACCTCAACCTGTCAATGCTCTATCAAGCCAACGGACGCAGCGACGCCGTGGAGTCGCGCCTGCGCACGGCGCTGCAGCGTGATCCGGAATTCCTGCCGGCCCTGGTCGCCCTGGTGCAATGGCTGGATGGCAACTTCCGTTGGGAGGAAGGCCGAGCCCTGCTCGACCGGGGTCTCAAGGAACATCCCGAGTCCGCCCTGCTGCAGCACGCCAACGGACTGATGCTGGTGCGCAAGGGCGATCTGCCGGCGGCGCTCAAGGCCTTTGCCGAAGCCGTCCGCCTGGAGCCGCAGAACAGCCAGTACGACTACGTCTACGCCGTGGCCCTGCACGACAGCGGCCAGTTGGAGACAGCCTGCCATCGACTGGAAGAACTGCTGGAACGCGACGCCGCCAACCGCGAGGCGCGCCTGGCACTGATCAACTACTGGCGCGAAGCCGGGCAGATCCAGAAGGTCCAGGCGCTGCTGGCGGAACTGGAGCAGCAGAACCCGGACGACCCGGCGCTGAGGCGGGAGTAGTCGGCGCTCGTCCCTGGGAACGATCCTTGCGCCGCCCGACGCTGGTGCGCGGCGCACCCTACCCGTCCCCGTGACCGGTGGGCAGCGAGGTTGAACTACGGCATTGGCGGCTGAATCTGATGTATCAGGTCCATCCGAGAACGGAGTAACAGCCTATGCGTACCCGCCTCTATGCAGCCGCCCTTGCCCTGATCGCCGTGCCTTTCGGTTCGGCCATGGCAGACAGCGATTTCTGGCGAGACATCATTTCGTCCGGCGCCACGACCGCTTCCACCTACCTCACCTTCAAGGACGACAAGCTGATAGTCGCGGCACGCGACGACGCCAGCAGCTACGTCGCCAGCGGCGGGGAAATCCGCGGCCCTTACCTGGAGGCCGCACTGCAGCGCATTCGCAGCGAACACCCCGACCTCAAGGCCAGCGACGCCGAACTGGCCGGTGCGATCCTGGCGACCGACCAGTGACGCCCGTTGACGCCCCGCTCGGCTAAGAGTCGAGCGGGGCGTTTTCATTCGCGCCTTGCGACTGCGCCACCGTCCCGGGTTTGTGCTGGCACTCACCGCCTGATCTACGCAAAATACATAGCTCTGTTAACTAATTACCCCAGGCGCAGGTGCGATGGCCAAGCGTGAACAATCCCCGGCAGCAGAACTGACCGCCCTCCCCTCCGGAACGGTGCTGGACACTTCCCTCGATGAACTGATCGGCTATGCCCTGCGCCGTGCCCAGTTGAAGGTGTTCCAGCACTTGATCAACAGGCTGTCGGCCCATGACCTGCGACCGGCGCAGTTCTCCGCCATGGCGATCATCGACCAGAACCCCGGCCTGATGCAGGCAGACCTTGCCCGCGCCCTGGCCATCGAGCCGCCGCAGCTGGTGCCGCTGCTGAACAAGCTGGAAGCCCGCGCCCTGGCGGTGCGAGTGCGCTGCAAGCCGGACAAGCGTTCCTACGGCATCTTCCTCAGCAAGACCGGGGAACAACTGCTCAAGGAACTGAAGTCGGTGGCCGTTGAGAGTGACAACGAATCCACCGGCGCCCTCACTGATACCGAGCGCGGTGAACTGCTGCGATTGCTGCGCAAGGTCTACCGGGAAGGCTGACGCCCGCGGGGTGCGCAGCGCGCACCCCGCTTACCGAGACGTCTTTTCTACTGCGGGAACACGCCTGGCATCTAGCCGCCCATGGCCAACCGCATGCGATGCCCTGCTTCCGGGAAAAGGTAGCGGAAAAAGAACCGCGCAGAGTCTTCCCACTCATCCCCCAGCCCACGCTCGCGGCTGACCCGCGCCGCCCGCAGCCAGGCGTAGCCCAACAGCATCGATGCAGTGGCGTGCAGCAAGTCCACGGCCGCCTCATAGGGCCGCTGCGGCTGGTCGGTCTGCTCCTGGCGCAATTTCTGGAGTGCCTGCTCCCACTCTCCCAGCGACGCCGCCAGAGCCTCAGCCGGACCCTGCAGCGTCGTGCCTTCCCCCCGCTGGCATTCATTTCGTACCTGACTCGCCACCAAGGCTGCGCCCGGCGCCCCGGCCGGTAACAGCTTGCGCAGCAACAGGTCATTGGCCTGAATCTCGTTGGTGCCCTCGTAGATCATGGCGATGCGGCTGTCACGCAAGGTCTGCTCGATGGGGTACTCGCTGCAGTAGCCGTAGCCGCCGAACACTTGCAAGGCCTGACTGGCCAACTGGAAGCCCTGGTCGGTGAAGTAGGCCTTGATCAGCGGCGTCAGCACGGAGGCCAGGGCCAGCGCTTCCATTCGTTGCACAGGCTCCGCCCCCTGCTCGGCGACATCCAGCAGGTGCGCGGCCCAGAATCCGAGCATGCGCATGCCCTGGCTCTGCACCTTCAGCGTCGTCAGGATGCGTTGCATGGCCGGATGGGTGGCAATGGGATCCGCCGCACCGACCGCGTCCGCCGGGCGTGGCACCGCGCGCATCTGCCGGCGCTCCCCGGCATAGGCCACGGCCTGCTGCCTAGCGAACTCAGCGTGTCCCAACCCTTGCAGGCCGACGTGCAAGCGCGCGCCATTCATCATCACGAACATGGCGGCCAGCCCTTTGTGGGGCTCCCCCAGCAGCCAGCCCTTTGCGCGCTCGAAACGCAGGCTGCAAGTAGCGCTGCCCTTGATGCCCATCTTGTGCTCGATGCCATCGCACAAGACGCCGTTAGCCACGCCGCCGACCCGCTTCGGAACCAGGAACAGCGAGATGCCCGCCGTGCCCGCCGGGGCATTCGGCAAACGCGCCAACACCAAATGCAGGATGTCCTCGGTGAGGTCGTGCTCGCCGCCGGAAATGAACAGCTTGTTGCCATCAAGGCGGTAGCTGCTGTCCTCCGCCGGCTCCGCACGGCAACGCAGCAGTCCCACATCGCTTCCGGCCTGGGGCTCGGTCAGGCACATGGTGGGCAGGCATGTGCCGTCGACCAGACCGGGCAGGTACTTGGCCTTGAGCTCATCGTTGGCGAACTGCCTGAGGCACTCATAGGCTCCGTGAGCGATTCCGGGGTACATGGCCCAGGCGTGATTGGCGGCGTAGAGCATTTCCAGCAGGCTGACGTTGAGCAACTGCGGCAACCCCTGCCCTCCCGACTCCGCGGCACAGGCCAGGGACGGCCAGCCTGCCTCCACATAGGCCTGGTAGGCATCGGCGAATCCGTTCGGGGCAAACACCTGACCCGCTTCGTATCGACAGCCATGGCGATCGCCCGGCGCATTGAGGGGCGCCAGGCGTTCCTCAGCGAAGCGCGCGGCCTCCGCCAGCACCTGCGCAGTCAGCGGATAGTCGACTTCGGCGAAGGCCGGCATCCGCTCCCAGTCCTGACGGGCGTCGAGCCAGTGCTCGATGACGAAGCGCATTTCATCCAGCGGCGCTTGGTAGTTCTGCATTGACCAGGTCCTTCAGCGATAGGCGGGGTTTTCCAGCAGCAGGGCCATGCCCTGGCCACCGCCGATGCAGGCGGCAGCGATGCCGTAGCGGGTGTTTCTGACTTTCAGCTGACGCGCCACGCTGTGCACCAGGCGCAAGCCGGTTGCCGCGAGGGGATGGCCGAGGGCAATGGCGCCGCCATGGCGGTTCAGCCGCTGCGGGTCCAGGTCCAGTTCACGCTGCACCGCCAACACCTGGGCGCCCTGTGCCTCGTTGATTTCCAGACTGTCGATGTCCTCGAGCCGGAGGCCAGTACCCTCCAGCAGCAGACGGATCGCCGGGGCCGGGCCAATGCCCATGATCTCCGGCGGCACGCCGACCACGGCGCTGGCACGCAGCAGCGCCAGCGGTGCAATGTTTTCGCGGGCATCGCCCACCAGAGCGGCGGCGGCACCGTCCACCAAGGCGCAGCTGTTGCCGGCCGTCTGCACTGAATCCGGCGTCACCGGTGCCAACGCCGACAGCGCCTCGAAACTGGTTCCGCGCGGGTGACTGTCCCGGGTGATGGTGACCACCTTGCGCGGCAGGTCCAGGCGCCGGGGCTGGTAGCCGGGCAGTTCGAAACAGGCGCTTTCCACCGGCTGGATTTCGTCGTCGAACCAGCCTGCGTCCCGAGCGGCCAGCGCCTTCTGGAAGCTGGCCAGGGCGAAGCGGTCGACTTCCTCCCGACGGATGCCGTAGCGCTGGGCGAGGTTCTGCGCGGTGTCGATCATCGTCTGGCCGATGGCCGGATCCAGCAGCGCTTCCCAGAGGAAATCCTTGAACTGCACCGGCGCGCCGAGGCGGAAGCCGTTGCGGTGCTCGTAACTGGCGATGGGATTGCGCGACATGGACTCGGTCGCCACGCACAGGGCCAAGCGCGCGGTTCCGCGTTCCACCTGCTGCCCGCCCTGGCGCAGCAGTTCCAGGCCCGTACCGCAGATTCGCTGCACTGCCAGGGCGGGCACTTCCAGCGGTACGCCCGCATACAAGCCGATATGTCGCGGCAGCATGTACGCATCGAAGCTGGCCTGGGCCATGCTGCCGGCCAGCACGCTGTCCACTCGCGTCGGCTCGACCGCGGCACGCGCCAGCACGCCCCGGGCGACATGGATGCCCAGGTCGATGGGTGAGACCTGTGCCAGCGGACCGCAATAGTCCACCCAGGGCGTGCGCACAGCGGCGAGGATGGCGACCTGCTCGAAGACTTCGAGCTGCCCCTTCATGCCGCCACCTCGGCCTGCACGCAGAGGGGATGCGCCTGGTGGTACAGGGTGTCGATCAAGGTACTGCGCCGGGCCAGCACCGCGCGCTGGTTGAGCGAGCCCTTATCGGTGATCTCACCGGCATCCAGGCTCGGCGCTTCGGCCATCAGACAGGCCCAGGCGATGTGCGAGGCCAGGCCGGTGGCTTCACGATTGAGGTCATGCAGGAGTCCGCGCAGCCAGTCCTGCACCGCCGGGGCGGCCAGCACTTCTTCCGCCGTCGCGGACCCCGGCAGCCGCGCCAATTCACGGCAGGCGGCCAGGTTGGGAAATACCAGCAGGCCGATGCGCTGGCGGTCGGGCCCCGTGATCACCACGTCCTGCACATAGGGCGCGCCCTGCAGGATCACCCGCGTGCGCAGGGGTCCCACACTGACGAAGACACCGGAGCTGAGCTTGAAGTCCTCGGCAATGCGGCCGTCGAACATCAGCCCCCATTCGGGATGCTCCGGGTCGGCGAAGCGCAGGGCATCGCCGGAGCGATAGAAACCCTCATCGTCGAAGGCCTGTCCGTTGAGATCCGCCTGCTGCCAGTAGCCGGGCATCACATGCGGCCCACGGAAACGCGCTTCGAGCTTGCCATCCACGGGCGCCAGCTTGACCTCGCAGCCCGGCGCCGGCAGCCCGACATAGCCGGCCATCGACAAAGGCCCGGTGGTGAAGGTGCAGGACGGTGCAGTCTCGGTCATGCCCAAGCCCGCCATCATGCGGATGCGCTCGCCGCAATGCTGCTCGGCCACCCGGTCCAGACGGTCCCAGATCGCTTGCCCCAGGCCCGCGCCGGCGAAGAAGAACAATTTGATGCGGTCGAAGAAGACCTCGCGCAGCTCTGCGTCCTGCTCCAGGGCATCGACCAGTTCCTCCCAACCCTTGGGCACGGTGAGGTAGGCCGTGGGAGAGATTTCCTTCAGGTTGCGCAGGGTTTCGTGGAACAGCTGGGGTGTCGGTCGGCCGTCGTCCAGATACAGAGTGCCGCCGTTGTACAACACGATGCCGACGTTGTGACTGCCGCCGAAGGTGTGGTTCCACGGTAGCCAGTCCACCAGTACCGGCGCCTCACGGGCGAACTCGGGAAAGGTCTGCAGGAGCATCTGCTGGTTGGCGCAGAGCATGCGCTGGGTGGTGACCACCGCCTTGGGCAACCGGGTGGAGCCACTCGTGAAGAGGAACTTGGCGATGGTGTCCGGCCCGGTTCTACGGAACGCTGCATTGGCGGCGGCACTGTCCAAAGGCTCCAGCAAACGGGAGAAACGCTGGCTTTCGCGGCCTTCGACGTCACCCTGCACCAGCAGCAACGGCGTCCCGGTCGGCACCACGGCATGGATGGCGCGAGTGAAGGCGGTGCCGTCGGCGGCCATGACCAGTCCCGGTTGCAGCAGCTCAAAGATGTGCCGCAACTTGCCGTAGTCCTTCGCCACCAACGAATAGGCCGGAGAGACCGGGCAGTAGGGAACGCCGATGTACATGGCCGCCAAGGCCAGTTGCAGATGTTCCGTGTCGTTGCCGGAGAGGATCACCAGTGGCCGCTCCGGGCCCAGGTCGTAGCGCAGCAGGTGCGCCGCCAGCAGGCGAACGCGTTGCAGCATCTCGCAGTAGCTGATGCGCTGCCACTGGCCATCAGCGCCACGACGGGCAACAAAGGTCTGTTCACCGCGCACTTCGGCCCAATGCAGCAGGCGGTCCAGCAGCCTTTCCGGCGGCGGCTCCAGCGGTTCCCGTGCCTCCAGATAAAGGCTGCCACCGCGCTCGCTGATGCGCACATCCGGCATGCCCAGAGCCACTTCACGGAAAGCCGTGCCGGCAGGTCGAATGGAGGACTCGTTATTCACTGTTATCACCTCCGGCCGCACCACCGATCATGCCGGGCGCGGCGCATTGCCGGACCCAAGGCCCGGCCTCTCATTGTTGTGGATAACCGCTCAGGCGGTTCAGATCGGGTAGTGCCGGGGGCCGTTCTGCAGCGTGACCCAACGCAGCTGGGTGAAGTGGTCGATGCTGGCGCTGGAGCCGAAGCTGCCGTAGCCGCTGGACTTCACCCCGCCGAAGGGCATCGGCGCCTCGTCGTGCACGGTCGGGCCGTTGATGTGGCAGATGCCCGACTCCACGCGCTGGGCCAGGGCCAGGGCACGGGACACGTCGCGGCTGAAGATGGCCGCTGACAGACCGAACTCGGAGTCGTTGGCGAGGTTCAGCAGCGACTCGTCGCCATCCCCCCGCAGCAGCACCGCCACCGGGCCGAAGGACTCTTCGCGGTACAGGCGCATTTCCGGCGTCACCCGATCCAGCAGCACCGGCTGCATCACGCTGCCGTCGATCTCGCCGCCGGCCAGCAACACCGCCCCCTTGTCCAGAGCGTCCTGCACCAGGGCCATGATGCGTTCGCCGGCGCGAACATCGATCAGCGAACCCAGCGCTGCCTCGCCCGGTAGACCGGCACGCAGGGTGGACACCTTGCGCGCCAGGCGCGCGGCGAAGTCGTCGGCAATACGTTCGTCGACGATCAGCCGCTCGGTGGACATGCAGATCTGCCCCTGGTTGAAGTAGGCACCGAAGGCGGAAGCCGCCACGGCCTGATCCAGGTCGGCGTCATCCAGCACCAGCAGCGGAGCCTTGCCGCCCAGTTCGAGGATTGCCGGCTTCAGATGGCGCGCGGCGAGCTGGCCGATGATGCGCCCGACGTGGGTCGAGCCGGTGAAGTTGACGCGACGCACCGCCGGATTGGCGATCAGCCGTTCGACAATGACCGCCGCATCATCCGGTGCGTTACTGATCACGTTGATCACGCCGTCGCCCAAGCCTGACTCCTGCAACACTTCGCCGATCAGCGCATGCACCGCCGGGCTGTTCTCCGAGGCCTTGAGCACCACGGTATTGCCGCAGGCGAGCGGCATCGCCAGCGCGCGGGTGGCCAGGATGATGGGCGCGTTCCAGGGCGCGATGCCCAGCACCACGCCGCAAGGCTGGCGCAGGGCCATGGCAAAGCTGCCCGGCACGTCCGAAGGGATCACCTCGCCTTTGATCTGGGTGGTCATGCCGGCGGCATCGCGCAGCATGTTGGCCGCCAGCTTCACGTTGAAGCCGTACCAGCCGGCGGTCGCACCGGTCTCCGCCGCCATGGCCATGAAACGGTCGCTGCGTGCCTCCATCAACCGCGCCGCTTCCAGCAAACGCGAGCGGCGCTCGGCCGGCCCCAGCGCAGCCCAGGCCGGAAAAGCCCGCTGCGCGGCAGCCACGGCAGCGTCGGCGTCTTCCAGGGTGGCGGCAGCCACGCGACTGACAATTTCACCGGTGAACGGGCTGTGGCGCTCGAACACCGCGCCGTTGGAGGCGGGGCGGGCGACACCACCGATCAGCAGAGGCACTTCAAACATTCCGGCATTCCTCATTCTTGTTCTGGATTCGACACCGGGACCGGGCAGGTCCGGTCGCCGGTGTCCGGTGGTTCAGCGGCGGTAGGCTTCCAGGCCCGGCTTGATGCTCTTGTCATCGAGGAACTGTTTCAAGCCCTGGGCGCGGCCGCCTTCAGGGTCGCGTTGCTGGGCCTGGTCAAGCTTGGCGTAGAGGTAGTCCTCGCCCTGCTCCCAGGTCAGTTCGCGGCAACGCTTGAAGCCATGCTTCGCCGCACGCAACACCACCGGGTTCTTGTCTAGCAGGTCGTTCGCCAACTCGATGACCGCATCGCGCAACTCCGCCAGCGGCACGCTGCGATTCACCAGGCCCATCTGCGCGGCCTTGGGACCTTCGAAGGTCTTGCCGGTCATGATGTAGTACAGCGACTCGCGATGGCCCACGGTGTCGGCCATGGCCTTGCTCACCAGGTTGCCCGGCGGGATGCCCCAGTTGATTTCGGACAGGCCGAAGGTGGCCTCGTCGGCACAGATGGCCAGGTCACAGGCCACCAGCGGGCTGAAGCCGCCGCCGAAGCACCAGCCGTTGACCATGGCGATGGTGGGCTTGCTGTACATGCGCAGGCGCTTCCACTGCCATTCGGAGGCCTCGCGGCGAATCTTTTCCTGGAAAACTTCCGGTGCGGCGTCCACTTCACGGAAGTACTCCTTCAGGTCCATGCCGGCGGTCCAGGCGCTGCCGGCACCGGTCAGAACCAGCACACCGGCTTCCGGATCCTGCTCGACCACGTCGAGGATCTCGATCATCTCGCGGTTGAGCGTGGGGCTCATGGCGTTGCGCTTTTCCGGGCGGTTGAAGGTGACCCAGGCGATGCCCTGCTCGACGTTGACGGTCACGGTCTGCCAGCGGTTTTCGTACTTGTTCATGTCACACACCTGCTTGTTGTGGTTGGGCTCAACGGTATGCGGCCCAAATAGTTATGTCAATTAACTAATAATCCGGAGTGTTCGTTAATCGGACCTATTTCTCAGGTCATGGAGAAGTGAACGGTTACTCTGGTTAAGTTGATTGGTGAGAGGCTTCCATGGCCCGGCGCCCAGAGGCGCCGGGCCGGAACCCGCAAGGGGTCAGGCCGAGGCCAGGGAACGATTGGTGCCCACATTCAGGGCCAGGATGACCGCCGCTGCCACTAGCAGGCCCGGAGCCGCCGCCGTGAGCACGCCAGCAGTACCAGCCCCGGCGGCCAGGATCTTGCCCGCAGCCAGCGGGCCGGTCACCGAACCCAGGCGGCCGATGGCCACTGCGGCACCGACGCCCGTGGCGCGCACCAGCGTGGGGTAGAAGGCCGGAGCCAACGCATAGAGCACCAGTTGCGCAGCCATGACGAAGCCACCGGCGGCAAAACCTGCAGCGATCATGGCCGAGAGGTTGTCGGCCATACCGATGCCCGCCAGCGCCAGCAGCAGGCCGCCATATATGCATAGCACCACAGGCCTGCGACTGTAGCGGTCCAGGAGCACGCCGCCCGCCAGCGAACCGATGGCCCCGCCGATGTTGAACGCCATCTGCACCACACCGGCCTGGGGCTTGCTGAAGCCCAGTTCCAGCAGCAGCGACGGCAGCCAGTTGAGCAGCATGTACATCACCGTCAGGGTGAAGAAGTAGCTGATCCAGAGGGACAGGGTAACGCGGGTGCGCCCATCCCCGCACAGGGCGGTCAGGGTGGAGGGGCGCGCCACGGCGACGCCTTCCTGTTGACGGCTGAAGGCGGTGGATTCCGGGAGCATGGCGACCATCAGCGGCACGATGGCCAGGGGCGCAACACCGCCCACGATGAACACCCATTGCCAGGCTTCGCCAGCAGCCATGGCCACCAGGGCCGCGGTAGCCCCGCCCAGGGGGACGCCGCAATACATGATGCTGATAGCCGTGCTGCGCTGACGCTCTTCCACTGCCTCAGCGCAAAGTGCGATCAGGTTAGGCAGCGCCGCACCCAGTCCGAGACCGGTGAGAAAGCGCGCCATCAGCAGACTGTTCAGGCTGCCGGCGTACGCCGTCCACAGGGAGAAGATGCCGAACAGGACCACGGCGGCCACCAATACCTTCTTGCGACCGATACGGTCGGCGATGCAGCCGCCGAGGAAGGCCCCGGGCAGTAGGCCGATGATGCTGGCGCTGAACATCCAGCCCATCATCGCCTGGTCAAGGTTGAAAGTGGCGCGGATGCCGGCTGCGGCGATACCGGCGGATTGCAGGTCGAGACCTTCGATCAGGGCGACGATGAAGCACAGCAGAATGGTGCGCCGCGATCGGCGGGATGCAGTTTCCATGGGGAACCTCGATTTTATTGTTGTTGTACCGGGCGCCCGTTCATGAAGGCGGCGCCTCGGGCAAAAGATTAACAAACAAAACTAAAAGCGCACTCATTTCTCCTGCCACCACGGAATCAGAATAAAACCCTTTAATATCAATGCATTAATTGGCTTAAACGACTAAAACATGAAATTAGTTAATGCTTTTAACGTTCGATTATCGGCCATTTTGAATTGCTAACAGGGATAAGCAATCCCATGCTGCCGGCGCAACGGCCACCCGCCGGCCGCTCTCACAACAACAAAAAAGGCCTTCCACCATGACCGCACGCTCGCACAGCACGTCGTTCCGTTCCCGGCCCAAATACCAACTGGTCGCCCTCACCGCCGCGGTCATGGCGGCCGGCGCTCAGGCGCAGGGTTTCTTCGAGGACAGCCATGGCACCCTGACCCTGCGCAACTACTACCTGGACCGTGACTACCAGGACGATGGCGCCAAGTCCGAGGCCCGCGAATGGGCTCAGGGCTTCATCCTCAAGCTGCAATCGGGCTTCACTCCGGGTCCCGTGGGCTTCGGCCTCGACGCCACCGGGCTGCTGGGGGTCAAGCTGGATTCCGCACCGGATCGCAGCGGCACCGAACTGCTGCCGGTCTCCGCCAGCAGCGGCCGCGCCGCCAATGAATACTCGCGACTGGGCCTGACCGGGAAGATGAAGATCGACAAGACACTGCTGCAGGCCGGGGATCTGACCCTGGCCCTGCCCTCCGCCCTTTCCAGCCCGTCGCGCCTGCTGCCCCAGACCTTCCGGGGCACCTACCTGCAGTCCAACCAGCTCGACGGGCTGACCCTGCACACGGGCTACGTCGACCGGATCGCCAAGCGCAACTCCACCAACTACGAAGCCATGACCGTCGCCTCGCCCAATGGACGCTTCAATGGCCGGGCCACCACCTCGCACATGGCCTTCGTCGGCGGCGACTACGCTGCCAGCCCGGCCCTCACCCTCAAGGCCCATTACATGGAAGTGGCCGACCTCTACGAACAGGGCTACCTCGGCGCCTTGCACAAGGCACCCGTGGGGCCTGGCACCCTGAGCACCGATGTGCGCGCCTTTTTCAGCGACGAGAACGGCAGTGCCGATGCCGGCAAGGTGGATAACCAGCACCTGTCCCTGCAGTTCGCCTATGGCCTGGGTGGAAACCGATTCACCCTGGGCTACGCCCACCAGTTGGGCGACACCGCAACGCCGTACATTTCCGGTACCGAGTTGATGGGCATCAGCGAAACGACCATGAGTTCCGACTACTTGAACGCCAAGGAACGCATGTGGCAGGCCATCCACGACTACGACTTTGCAGCCGCCGGCATTCCAGGGCTAAGCAGCCGCCTGCGTTATGTGCGGGGTGACCACATCGAGCTGGCCGCCCTGGGGGCGACCGATCGCAAGGAACGAGAGCTGCAATGGGAAATGGGCTACGTGATCCAGAGCGGCCCGCTGCGCAATGTGGGTCTGCGGGTGCGGCAGTCGTTCTACCGCAATGACTTTCCAACCGGCGCAGCCTTCAGGGACGAGAACCAGACGCGGGTGCTGGTCACCTACAGCCTGCCGATCTGGTAGGAAAGAAGCGGCCCGGGATTCCGGGCCGCTTCGTTGACGAACTGACTCCCTCCTGCGGTGGGTCGGTGTCTACTCCCGGTAATCCTCCAGCGGCACGCAAGCGCAGAACAAGTTGCGGTCGCCGAAGACATTGTCCACCCGGTTCACCGTCGGCCAGTACTTGTGGGCGCGGGTGTGGCCGGTCGGGGTGACGGCTTCCTCGATGCTGTAAGGCCGCTCCCAGTGGCCGATGACATCAGCCAGGGTGTGGGGCGCACGCTTGAGCGGGTTGTCCTCGGCCGGCCAGTCGCCCGCCTGCACCTTGGCGATCTCCGCGCGAATGCTCAGCATCGCCTCGATGAAGCGGTCCAGTTCGTGTTTGTTTTCGCTTTCCGTGGGTTCGACCATCAGCGTGCCCGGTACCGGGAAGCTCATGGTCGGCGCATGGAAGCCGTAGTCCATCAAGCGCTTGGCCACGTCCTCCTCGGTGATCCCGGTTTCCGCCTTGAGCGGCCGCAGGTCGAGGATGCATTCATGGGCCACCCGACCGTTCCGCCCGCTGTAGAGCACCGGGTAGGCGTCGCCAAGCTGCCCGGCCAGGTAGTTTGCGTTGAGGATCGCCACTTCGGTGGCATCGGCCAGTTCCGGCCCCATCATGGCGATGTACATCCAGCTGATCGGCAGGATGCTCGCGCTCCCCCAGGGCGCCGCGCTGACCGCGCCATTCTCCGGGTTCGGTCCCTTCAGCTCGATCACCGGGTGGTTGGCGACGAAGGGCGCCAGGTGCGCGCGCACGCCGATCGGTCCCATGCCCGGCCCGCCGCCGCCGTGGGGAATGCAGAAGGTCTTGTGCAGGTTCATATGCGAAACGTCGGCGCCGATATCCGCCGGACGCGCCAGGCCCACCTGGGCGTTGAGGTTGGCGCCATCCATGTACACCTGGCCGCCGTGGCTGTGGATAACCTCGCAGATCTCGCGGATGCCCTCTTCGTACACACCGTGGGTCGAGGGGTAGGTGGCCATCAGGCAGGACAGCTGACCACCGGCGTCCTCGGCCTTGCGCTTGAGGTCTTCCAGGTCGACGTTGCCTTCCTGGTCGCACTCGACGATCACCACCCGCATGCTCGCCATCTGCGCCGAGGCCGGGTTGGTGCCGTGGGCCGAGGCGGGAATCAGGCAGATGTTGCGATGCCCCTCGCCGCGACTCTCGTGGTAGCGGCGGATGGCGAGCAGCCCGGCGTACTCGCCCTGGGCGCCGGAGTTGGGCTGCATGCAGATGGCGTCGAATCCGGTGATGGCGCACAACCAGGCTTCCAGCTCGTCGATCATCAGCCTGTAGCCGAGGGCCTGCGCGCGGGGCGCAAAGGGGTGCAGGTTGGCGAACTCCGGCCAGGTGATGGGGATCATCTCGCTGGTGGCGTTGAGCTTCATGGTGCAGGAGCCCAGCGGGATCATCGCCTGGTTCAGCGCGAGATCCTTGTTCTCCAGTTGCTTGAGGTAGCGCAGCATCTCGGTTTCGCTGTGGTGGGCGTTGAACACCGGGTGATCGAGATAACCGCTGCTGCGCGAGAGCTCCGCCGGAATCCCCGGAACCAGTACCGCCTGGTCCAGCTCGTCGACGGACAGGCCGTGGTCGGCGCCGAGGAAGATGCTGAACAGCTGATTCACGGTTTCCGTCGTGCAGGTTTCATCGAGGCTGACCCCCAGCTTGCCGCGACCGAGGATGCGCAGGTTGACGCGCGCGGCCTTGGCCGACTCGATGATCGCCGTCTGGCTGCCGCCGACATCCAGGGTCAGGGTATCGAAGTAGTACTGGTTGTCGCGCTGGATGCCCCGGCGCGCCAGGCCTTCGGCAAGGATCGCGGTCAGCCGGTGGACCCGCTGGGCGATGCGTTTCAGCCCCTCGGGGCCGTGGTAGACGGCGTAGCAGCTGGCGATATTGGCCAGCAGCACCTGGGCCGTGCAGATGTTGGAGTTGGCCTTCTCGCGGCGGATGTGCTGCTCGCGGGTCTGCAGGGCCATGCGCAGCGCGACGTTGCCGCGGGCGTCCTTGGAGACGCCGATGATCCGACCGGGCATGGCGCGCTTGAAGTCGTCACGGGTGGCGAAGAAGGCCGCGTGTGGGCCGCCGTAGCCCATGGGTACGCCGAAGCGCTGGGCCGAGCCGAATACCACGTCCGCCCCCAGCTCGCCGGGCGGGGTGAGCACCAGCAGGCTGAGCAGGTCGGCGCCGACGCAGGCCAGCGCCTGCTGGCCATGCAGGTGCGCGATGAGCGGGCGCAGGTCGCGGATCTCGCCGTGGGTATCCGGGTACTGCAGCAGCGCGCCGAATACCTGGTGCTGGGCCAGGTTATCCACATGATCCACCACCAGGTCGAAGCCGAAGGCCTGGGCGCGGGTCTGTACCACGGAAATGGTCTGCGGGTGGCAGTCCTCGTCGACGAAGAACAGGTTGCTCTTCGACTTCGCCACACGCTTGGCGAGCGCCATGGCTTCGGCGGCGGCGGTGGCTTCATCGAGCAAGGACGCACTGGCAAGGTCGAGACCGGTGAGGTCGATGGTCAGTTGCTGGAAGTTCAGCAGCGCCTCCAGCCGGCCCTGGGCGATCT
The DNA here is from genome assembly GCF_029873155.1 of Pseudomonas sp. BN515. Classification (NCBI taxonomy): domain Bacteria; kingdom Pseudomonadati; phylum Pseudomonadota; class Gammaproteobacteria; order Pseudomonadales; family Pseudomonadaceae; genus Pseudomonas; species Pseudomonas sp. BN515. The sequence continues at coordinate 45,028 of NZ_SSOH01000043.1, forward strand.
CCGGCTGGTAGGGGGTGTAGGCGGTGTACCAGCCGGGGTTTTCCAGCACGTTGCGCAGGATCACCGTGGGGGTGATGGTGCCGTAGTAGCCCATGCCGATCAGGCTGGTCCACAGCTGGTTCTGGTCGGCATAGCCACGCAGCTTGGCCAGGGCCTGTTGTTCGTCCAGCGCCGCCGGCAGATCGAGGGGCCGATTAAGGCGGATCGCCGGCGGCACCGTCTGCACGATCAGCTCATCGAGGCTGTCGAGGCCCATGGCCTCAAGCATGGCCCGCTGCTCCGCTTCGTCCGGCCCCAGGTGGCGACGGAGGAAGGCATCGGGCTGTTGGAGCTGGGACAGCGAGGGCATCTGGGACATGGGACAGAACCTCGTTTGGCCGCATCAAAAAACAAAAAGCCTCGACTAGCGAGGCTTTTTGAAGGATAGCGGGTGAATCAGCTATCGGCGTCGGCGGCTGCCTTGTAGGCGGCGGCATCGAGCAGTTTGTCCAGCTCGGCGACGTTGCTCGGCTTGAGCTTGAAGAACCAGGAGCCGTACGGATCGCTGTTGACGCTCTCGGGGGCATCGCTGACGCCTTCGTTCACGGCGACCACTTCACCGCCGATCGGCGCGTAGATGTCGGAAGCGGCCTTCACCGATTCCACCACGCCAGCTTCCTGACCAGCGGCCAGGGTCTTGCCGACTTCCGGCAGCTCGACGAATACCACGTCGCCCAGGGCTTCCTGGGCATGGTCGGTGATGCCCACGGTAACGCTGCCATCGGCTTCCAGACGGGCCCACTCGTGGCTGGGGGCGTAACGCAGTTCAGCGGGGATGTTGCTCATGTCGAATTCCTCAGAGACTGTGGCGGATGGCCCGCCTGCAAATTTAGATCAAGGCTTTGCCATTGCGCACGAAGTTCGGCCGCACGATGCGTACCGGGAACCACTTGCCGCGGATTTCCACTTCGGCACGCTCGCCGGCGGCCATCGGCAGCCGCGCCATGGCGATGGATTTGTTCAGGGTCGGGGAGAAGCTGCCACTGGTGATCTCGCCCTCGCCCACACCCTCTACCCGTACCACCTGGTGGGCACGCAGCACACCGCGCTCTTCCAGCACCAGGCCGACCAGCTTGCTGGCCACGCCGGCGGCGCGTTCTGCTTCGAGGGCCTGACGGCCGATGAAGTCACGGGTTTCGGGTTCCCAGGCAACGGTCCAGGCCATGTTGGACACCAGCGGAGAGGCCTCTTCGCTCATGTCCTGGCCGTAGAGGTTCATGCCGGCCTCCAGGCGCAGGGTGTCGCGGGCGCCGAGGCCAATGGGGGCGATGCCGGCGCCCACCAGTTCGTTGAAGAAGCTGGCGGCCTGATCGGCGGGGAGCATGATTTCCAGGCCGTCTTCGCCGGTGTAACCGGTACGGGCGACGAACCAGTCGCCTTCAGGCAGGCCCTGGAAAGGTTTCAGTTCGTGGATCAGCGCCGCGCGCTCGGTGCTCACCAGCTCGGCCACCTTGGTGCGGGCGCTGGGGCCCTGGATGGCCAGCACGGCGAGGTCAGCACGTTCGTCGAGCTTGACGTCGAAACCCTGGCTGCTGGCCTGCATCCAGGCCAGGTCCTTGTCGCGGGTGGCGGCGTTGACCACCAGGCGATAGCCGAAGCCGGTGAGGTAGACGATCAGGTCGTCGATCACCCCGCCCTGCTCATTGAGCATGGCACTGTAGAGAGCCTTGCCGGAGGTTTGCAGGCGCTCGACATCGTTGGCCAGCAGGTACTGGAGCCAGACCTTGGCCTGGGCACCGGACACGTCCACCACCGTCATGTGGGAGACATCGAAGACGCCGCAATCGCGACGCACCTGGTGATGCTCCTCAACCTGGGAGCCGTAGTGCAGCGGCATGTCCCAGCCGCCGAAATCGACCATCTTGGCTCCCAGCGCCAGGTGCTGGTCGTGCAATGGAGTGCGCTGTCCCATGGGTTTCTCCTTCCGGGCTTGGCGAGGATGCGGCGGGCCTTGGGCGCGGGATCATCCGCTGCCGCAGCTGGGGGGCCGCAACGAATGGCGCGCATTGTAGCCGCAAGGTCGGGCACTGGACACTCCGGCTGGCAGTCAGCAAAAAGTGTGGTCGCGTATTAGCAAATTGCCATCGCGCCCTGCCCGCTCCGGACTGGCCGAACCTTGTCCCACCGCGTTCAGTGGCCGATCCGTCGTGCCGAACGGCGTATCAAGCCGATCACCGGCAGCAGGCCGACCAGCACCAGGGTCAGGGCGGGCAATGCGGCGCGGGCCCATTCCCCTTCGCTGGTCATTTCGAAGATGCGCACGGCCAGGGTGTCCCAGCCGAAGGGACGCATCAGCAGGGTGGCGGGCATCTCCTTGAGGACGTCGACGAACACCAACAGCGCGGCGCTCAGGGTGCCCGGCACCAGCAGCGGCAGGTAGACGCGGAAGAACAGCGCCGGGCCGCCGACACCGAGGCTGCGGGAAGCCTCCGGCAGCGACGGGCGGATGCGTGCCAGGCCGTTCTCCAACGGGCCGTAGGCCACCGCCATGAAGCGCACCAGGTAGGCCAGCAGCAGCGCGCCGAGGCTGCCCAGCAGCAGCGGCTTGCCGGCACCGCCGAGCCAGCCGGACAGCGGGATCACCAGGTGTTTATCGAGGTAGCTGAAGGCAAGCATGAGGGACACCGCCAGCACCGAGCCTGGCAGCGCATAGCCGAGGTTGGCCAGGCCGACTGCGGCGCGCACCGGCCGGGCCGGTGCCAGGCGACGGGAGAAGGCCAGCAGCAGCGCCACGCAGACCGTGAGCAGCGCAGCTATGCCGCCGAGGTAGAGGGTGTGCAGGATCAGCCCGGCATAGCGCTCGTCGAGGTCGAAGCGGCCACGCTGCCAGAACCACACCAGCAACTGCAGCATTGGGATGACAAAGGCACAGGCGAACACCAGGGAGCACCAGAAGGTCGCCGCCAGGGCCTTGATCCCGCGCAGGTGGTAGAGCGCCTTGCCCCGTGGCCGCTCGCTGGCCGGGCGGCTGGCGCCACGGGCGCGGCGCTCGCCATAGAGCACCAGGCAGACGCCGAGCAGCAGCAGGCTGGCCAGCTGGGCGGCGCTGGATAGGCTGAAGAAGCCGTACCAGGTCTTGTAGATGGCGGTGGTGAAAGTGTCGAAGTTGAACACCGCCACGGCGCCGAAGTCCGCCAGGGTTTCCATGACCGCCAGGGCCAGGCCTGCGCCGATGGCCGGTCGCGCCATGGGCAGGGCGACCCGCCAGAACGCCTGCCAGGGCGATTGTCCGAGAACCCGGGCGGCTTCCATCAGCCCCTTGCCCTGGGCCAGGAAGGCGGCGCGGGCCAGCAGGTAGACGTACGGATAGAAGACCAGCACCAGCACCGTGATCACCCCGCCGGTCGAGCGCACCCGCGGCAACCGCAAGCCGCTGCCGAACCACTCGCGGAGCAGGGTCTGCACCGGGCCGGAGAAATCGAACAGGCCGATGAAGACGAAGGCCAGCACGTAGGCCGGTACGGCGAAGGGCAACATCAGCGCCCAGTCCAGCCAGCGCCGGCCGGGGAATTCGCAGAGGCTGGTGAGCCAGGCCAGGCTGACGCCGATCACGGTCACGCCCACCGACACGCCGGTGACCAGCACCAGGGTATTGCCCAGCAGGCGCGGCATCTGGGTTTCCCAGAGGTGGGACCAGATTTCCCCATCCACTTCCCCCCAGGACAGCAGCAGGACGCTCAGGGGCAGCAGAACCAGGAAGGCGACGGCAAAGCTGATGGGATACCAGCGACGCTGGGCGGGATGGGCCACGCAAACCTCTCGGGGATCGAAACAGGACGCCCCGGGCTGGCCGGGGCGTCGAGTATAGCGGCAGTGCGGCGGATCAGTTCCAGCCGACGCGGTCCATCATCTTGATGGCCTCGGCCTGGCGCTTGCCGGCCACTTCCACCGGGATGGTGTCGGCCTTGAAACTGCCCCAGGCGGCGACTTCATCCGACGGCTTGACCTTCGGGTTGGCCGGGAACTCTTGATTAATGCTGGCGAACAGGCTCTGCGCCTCGTCGGTGGTCATCCACTCCACCAGGGCCTTGGCGGCCTCGGGGTGCGGCGCGTGCTTGGTCAGGCCGACGCCCGACAGGTTGACGTGCACACCGCGGTCAGACTGGTTCGGCCAGAAGATCTTCACCCGCAGCTCCGGGTTTTCCTTGTGCAGGCGGCCGTAGTAGTAGGTGTTGACGATGCCCACGTCGCACTGGCCGGCATCCACCGCCTGGATCACGGCGTTATCGTCGGCAAACACGTCGGTGGCCAGGTTGTTCACCCAGCCCTGGAGGATTTCTTCGGTCTTGGCCGCACCATGGGATTCGATCAGGGTGGCGGTCAGCGACTGGTTGTAGACCTTCTTCGCGGTACGCAGGCAGAGGCGGCCTTCCCAGTTCTTGTCGGCCAGCGCCTCGTAGGTGGACAGCTCTTCCGGCTTCACCCGCTCGGTGGAATAGACGATGGTCCGCGCGCGCAGCGACAGGCCGGTCCAGGCGTGGGTGCCGGAGCGATACTGGGGCGGGATGTTGCTGTCGATCACCGGCGAGGTGAAGGGTTGCAGGATGCCCATCTGTTCGGCTTGCCACAGGTTGCCGGCGTCGACGGTGAGCAGCAGGTCGGCTACGCCGTTCTCCCCTTCGGCCTTGATCCGCTGCATCAGCGGAGCTTCCTTGTCGGTGATGAACTTGATCTGCACGCCGGTCTTGGCGGTGTAGGCATCGAACACCGGCTTGATCAGCTCATCGATTCGCGAGGAGTAGACCACCACTTCATCGGCGGCCTGGGCCGAAACAGCGGCGGCGGACAGCGCCAGGAGCGCGAAAAGGGACTTACGTACCCGCATTGCAGGAGCCTCTTGTGATGGCAACAAAGGCTGAATGATAGTCAACCTCAGTTGAGAGCTGTAGCTAGATTTTTCCCGGGGAATGTTTCGACATGTATCCCGCTCCGCCATGGAGCGGGATTGAGCTTGCTCAGGCGCGTGCCAGATCCGGCAAGTCACCAGAAAGTCCGAGGGCCTGACGCACAAAAAGCGCCTTGGCCTCAGGCATGCCGTCGACCCATTTCAGGCCGCTGTTGCGCAGCCAGCGCAGGGGCAGCGGATTGGCCTGGAACAACCGCTCGAAACCTTCCATTGCCGCCATCATCGCCAGGTTGTGGGGCATGCGCCGACGCTCGAAGCGGCCCAGCACACGCTCGTCGGCCAGGCGCTCGCCACGGCCATTGGCATGCAGCAGGACTTCGGCCAGCACCGCTGCATCGAGGAAGCCGAGGTTGACCCCCTGCCCTGCCAGCGGATGGATGGTGTGAGCGGCATCGCCGATCAGGGCCAGGCCCTCTTCCACATAGCGCTTGGCATGGCGCTGGCGCAGCGGAATGCACAGGCGCGGGTCGGCGCCGAGCACTTCGCCCAGGCGCCATTCGAATGCCCGGCCGAGTTCGTTGCAGAAGGCGGCATCGTCCAGCGCCATCAGGCGCTCGGCCTCGGTCGGGGTGACCGACCAGACGATGGAGCACCAGTGCTCGTCATCCCGTTCCAGGGGCAGGAAGGCCAGCGGACCGTCGTCGGTGAAACGCTGCCAGGCGGTGCGCTGGTGCGGTTCGGCACAGCGCACGCTGGTAACGATGGCGTGATGCAGGTAATCCCATTCGCGGGTGGCGCAACCGGCCAGGCGGCGCACCGCGGAGTTGGCACCGTCGGCGGCGACTACCAGGGGCGCGCGCAGTTCGCGGCCGTCCACCAGGGTCAGCAGCCAGTCATCACCGGAGCGGCGCAGGCGTTCCAGGCGCGCACCGGGCATCAGGCCGATACCGCTGTCGTGCAGGGGTTCCATCAGCGCGTCCTGAACCACGCGGTTCTCGACGATGTGGCCCAGCACCTCGGCATGCACGCTGGAGGCGGAGAAGTGGATCTGCCCGGTACCGGAGCCGTCCCAGACACGCATTTCGGAATACGGGCTGCTGCGCCGCGCGAGCACGCCCGGCCAGGCACCCAGGCGCAGGAGGATGCGCTGGCTGGCGGCGGACAGGGCGCTGACACGCGGTTCGAAGGCCGCGGCCGGGTCGAATGGCTTGACGCTGAGCGGACTGCCGTCGATCAGCAGGATGTCCAGGCCACTGTCCTTCAGCGCCAGGGCCAGTGCACTGCCGACCATGCCGGCGCCCACGATGATCAGATCCGCGCGCAATTCCATATCAGGCCTTGAGGCTCCCTGTGTGTCCGTTCGAGGCACGCCCGGTCAGTCCGGGCGAGTGCCCAGGCCCATGGCCTGGCGGGCGAACCAGCGTTTGGCCGGCGGCAGCAGGTCGAGGCCGAGCAGGCCCAGGTTGCGTCCGGCGGCCAGCAGCGGCTCGGCGTTGGAGAAGAGGCGGGTCACCTGGTCGGAGAAGCCCACCGTGAGGTTCTGGTCCAGGCGCTGACGCTGCACGTAGCCCTGCAGGGTGGCGAAGTCGCCTGGCAGCCGGTCGCTGGCCAACAGTGCCTCGGCCAGAGCCTGGGCGTCACGCAACGACAGGTTGTAGCCCTGGCCGGCAATGGGATGCAGGCTGTGGGCGGCGTTGCCCAGCACCACGAGATTGGAGCGTACCTGCTCTTCGGCTTCCACCAGCTCCAGCGGATAGAGGTGGCGCGCGCCGACCTGCTGGAACGCCCCCAGGCGATAGCCGAAGGTTGCCTGCAGTTCGTCGAGGAAGCGCCGCTCGTCCAGTCGGGCCAGGCGTTCGGCGTCGTCACCGGGGCGGCTCCAGATCAGCGCACAGCGATTCTCCGGCAGCGGCAGCAGGGCCATCGGACCGTCATCGGTGAAGCGTTCGAAGGCCTGGCCACGGTGGGCTTCCAGCGGGCTGACGTTGGCGATCAGCGCGGTCTGTTGGTAAGGGGAGCGACGCACGCCGATGCCCAGTTGTTCGCGCAGGCCGGAACGGCCGCCATCGGCGAGCACGGCGAGGTCGCAGTCGAGCTGGGTTTCGTCGTTCAGGGTCAGGCGGTATCCGCCCTCCAGGGCCTGCATGCCGACCACTTCGGCCGGGCAGTGCCAGGTCACCACGTCTTCGTCCAGGGCCTGCCAGAGGCACTGGCCGAGCCAGGCGTTCTCCACCACGTAGCCCAAGGCCGGAACGCCTTCTTCAAGTGCGGCCAGGCGGGCGGCGCCGAAGCGTCCGCGATCGGAGACGTGGATCTGCAGGATGGGTTCGGCGCGCTGGGCGATGGTCTGCCAAAGGCCGTGGCGCTCGTAGATCTGCCGGCTGCCGAAGGACAGCGCGGACGAACGGGCATCGTAGCTGGGCTGGAAGCTGTTGCCGGGGGCGAAGGGCTCGATCAGGACGATCTTCCAGCCCCGCGCCCGGGCGCCTTCCTGCAGCGCCAGGGCAAGGCTGGCACCGACCAGTCCGCCGCCGATGATCGCGACTTGGCTGCGGTGCATGTCAGGCGGCCTGGCTGCGCGCAGCGGCCATCAGCGCCTCGATTTCGTCCACGGTCTTGGGCACGCCGCCGGTGAGGATTTCGCAGCCGGTCTTGGTCACCACCACATCGTCCTCGATGCGCACGCCAATGCCGCGCCACTTCTTCGCCACGTCCTGGTTGTCGGCGCCGATATAGATGCCGGGTTCGACGGTCATCGACATGCCGGGCTCCAGCACGCGCCACTCGCCGCCGACCTTGTATTCGCCGACATCGTGCACGTCCATGCCCAGCCAGTGGCCGGCGCGGTGCATATAGAAGGCCTTGTAGGCTTCGGAGGCGATCAGTTCATCGACATCGCCCTTGAGCAGGCCCAGCTCCACCAGTCCGGCGGTGATGACCCGCACGGTGGCCTCATGGGCTTCGTTCCAGTGCTTGCCGGGGGCGATTTCGAGGAAAGCGGCTTCCTGGGATTTCAGCACCAGCTCGTAGATGGCCTTCTGCTCGGGGCTGAAGCGGCCGCTGACCGGGAAGGTGCGTGTGATGTCGCTGGCGTAGCAGTCGAGCTCGCAGGCGGCGTCGATCAGCACCAGGTCACCGTCCTTCAGCGGCGCGTCGTTCTCGCGGTAGTGCAGGATGCAGGCGTTCTTGCCGGCGGCGACGATGGAACCATAGGCCGGCATCTTCGCGCCGCCCTTGCGGAACTCATATTCCAGCTCGGCTTCCAGGTGGTATTCGTACAGACCTGCACGGGAGGCCTGCATGGCGCGCACGTGGGCGCGGGCGGACACCTCGGCGGCCTCGCGCATGACCTTCACTTCCGCCGCCGACTTGTACAGGCGCATGTCGTGCAGCAGGTGATCGAGCGCGACGAACTCCTTCGGCGGCTGGGCACCCTGGCGGGCCTTGGAGCGGATGGTATTGACCCACTCCATCAGGTGCTGATCGAACTCGGTGTTGGTGCCGATGGAGTAGTAGACGCGGCTGCGCCCTTCGATCAGGCCGGGCAGGATGTCGTCGATGTCTCCGATGGGGAACGCGTCGTCGGCACCGAAATCCCGGATGGCACCGTCCTGGCCGGCGCGCAGGCCGTCCCAGAGTTCACGCTCCGGATCGCGCTCGCGGCAGAACAGCACGTACTCGCCATGCTCGCGGCCGGGAATCAGCACCAGCACCGCTTCCGGCTCGGGGAAGCCGCTGAGGTACTGGAAGTCGCTGTCCTGGCGGTAGACGTGCTCGACGTCGCGATTGCGGATATGCACGGGCGCGGCGGGCAGGATGGCGATGCTGTTGGCTTCCATCTGCGCCATCAGCGCCTTGCGGCGTCGGGCGTATTCGGCCTTGGGGATACGGGTCATGCGCGCTCCTTCAGGGCGGGCGGGTGCCCGCCACAAGGGTCAATGCAACGAGGGTTTGGCAGCTGGCGCGGCGGGCTTGGCACACTCGGCGAAGAGCAGCAGGGGCGCCACGCGCAGGTACTCCATCACTTCCATATAGTCGCTCTCGCCATCCTCGGAGTCTTCCAGGGCGCTTTGCACCTGGGCGATCGAGGCGAGGTCCTGGAGCACTTCCACGGCCTCACCGGACAGCGCGCCCTCGCGGGCGGTCAGGCCGAAGCCGCCGAGGAAGCCCTGGCACCAATGGCCAAGGGCGGCGGCACGTTCGGCCAGCGGTGCGTCGTCGCTGGGCAGCAGCAGAACCACGGCCATCTCGGTGCCGGTCAGTTCGCTCTTGACCATTTCCTGCAGGCCGATCAGGGCCTGGCGCAGGCTGTCCTGGGGAGCGCTGCCGAGCAGTTCCTCGGCGTCGACCAGCCAGGGCTCAGGCTCGAAACCGGCACCGGCACAGCTGCGACCGAGCAGCATGCCATGCAGTTCGGCGGGGGAAACCGCCTGGCCGGAAGTGGCCAGAAGCGCGGCGAAAGCGTTGTAGGGAGAATTCGAACTGGACATAAGGGTGGCTAGGCGCCAGAAGGCGCAATCACTAGAATGACGGCCTCGTATCCTAGCAGCCTGGCGCCCTGAAGGCAGCATTGGCCGCCCGGTCACGACGCCCTATCTGCGTACCTGCGACAATTCGCACCGGCAGTTATGGGTTTGACCCTTCCTCGCGTCGATCCTATATAGTCCCGGTCACTCCTCACCAAGTAGACAGCCCATGGAAGACGCCGAACTGCATGCACTGACGGCCAAGCTGGAATTGCTGATCCAGCGTGTCGAGCAGCTCAAGGCCCAGAACCGGCTCCTGCTTGCCAGCGAGAAGGCCTGGCGTGAAGAACGCGCTCATCTGATCGAAAAGAACGAAATGGCCCGGCTCAAGGTCGAAGCGATGATTTCGCGCCTGAAAGCCCTGGAGCAGGATTCATGACCCAGTCCAACACCGTCACCGTCCAAATCCTCGATAAGGAATACTGCATCGCCTGTCCTGCGGACGAGCGCGCCAACCTGGAAAGCGCTGCCCGTTATCTGGACGGAAAGATGCGCGAGATTCGTTCCAGCGGGAAAGTCATCGGCGCCGACCGCATCGCCGTGATGGCTGCGCTGAACATTACCCACGACCTGTTGCACAAGCAGCAGCGCCTGGACCAGGAAGCCACGTCCACTCGCGAGCGGGTACGTGATTTGCTCGAGCGCGTTGACCACGCCCTGGCCGCCGATCCGGATGCACAGCAGGCCTGAGCATCGCCCGGCCGCGGCAAACTGACGCTCCTTGACGTTTTTTGACGCAGCCGGACCGACGTGCAGCAGTTTCCTGAATGGTTCTTGGGGTATACTCGCCGCCAGCTCCCTGGTGTGTTGGCCAGTCGGTGATGTCCCTGAGCCGATAAATGCAACCACGGGGGTTGCAAGTTGAGGCCGGTGTGCATGTCCGCCTGACGGAAAGCCTTAACGCCTCCTGCAGCCTCCACCTTGAACTTTCGGGTTCAAGGGCTAACCCGACAGCGGCACGACCGGGGAGTCTATTTTCTTCATGATCTGCGCCGGATCCCACTCCCGCCAGAGCCTGCGCCGTCTGCTCCGCCAGGCCCGTCGCGCACTCACTCCCCTCCAGCAGAAGCAGGCCGCCAAGGCCCTGTACCGCCAGCTCGCGCAGGACCCGCTGTTCCGTCGCGCGCGGCATGTCGCCCTCTATTTGCCCACCAACGGCGAGATCGACCCCCGCCCGCTGCTGCGCGAAGCCCAGCGCCGGGGCAAGAATGCCTACCTGCCGGTGCTCAACGCCTGGCCACGGGAAAAAATGGTGTTCCAGCGCCTACTGCCGGGCGAACGGCTGCAGAAGAATCGCTTCCGCATCCTCGAACCGCGGGCCAATCAGGCGCAGCAACGCAAGGTCTGGGCACTGGATCTGGTGATGATGCCCCTGGTGGGCTTCGATGAATTCGGCGGACGGCTGGGAATGGGCGGCGGTTTCTACGACCGCAGCCTGGCCTACCTGGCGCGCCGGCGGCAATGGCGCAAACCGACCCTGCTGGGCCTGGCGCATGAATGCCAGAAAGTGGACAGGCTGGAGCTCGCCAGCTGGGACGTGGCCTTGCAGGCGACCGTAACGGACAGAGGCTGGTACTGAGTAGACTGACGGCGGCACCGCGATCCTTGCGGTGCCGGTCGGGGTAGGATCAGGGCTGTTGGGTCAGATTGACGGGCGCGCTGCTCTGGCGTTCCCACAGACTCTGCGTGTAACCGGTGGTAACCACACCCAGGCCGAAAATGATGACCAATACCCAGAGGATGTCTGGCTTTTTGCGTTTCATCGATTGCCTCCCCCTTGCAGGCAAACTTCGCGCGATAACCGATGGCGAATTGTTGTTTTGGTTTTGACCGTACGGCGGCAGCAGCTTAAAGCGCGGCATTTTCCGGCAACGTGAGCGAACACGCAATTTATGACGCCAACCGGCTGTCGGCCAGACTCCAAGCTGGGAAGCCCCAATTAAGGACGAACGTACAGGAGCAAAGTTCATGCCTTTCTGGCTGATGAAATCCGAACCCGACGAACTTTCCATCCACGACCTGCAGCGCCTGGGCAAGGCGCGCTGGGACGGCGTGCGCAACTACCAGGCGCGCAACTTCATGCGTGCCATGCGCCCGGGCGAACTGTTCTTCTTCTATCACTCGAGCTGCCCGGAACCGGGCATCGCCGGCATCGCGCGAATCGCCGGGGAGGTCTATCCGGACCCCACTGCGCTGGATCCACAGAGCCACTACCACGACCCCAAGGCCAGCCCGGAGAAGAACCCCTGGAGCGCCCTGGACGTGGAGTTCGTCGAGGCATTTCCGCAGGTCATCCCCCTTGGTCAGATACGCCAGCAGGCGGTGTTGTCCGGCATGCCGCTGGTGCAGAAAGGCAGCCGCCTGTCGGTAATGCCGGTAACCGAAGAAGAATGGGCCGGGGTACTCGCCCTCCGTTGAGTCGAACATGGCCCTGTGCTATGACGGAGGGGAATTCCCCGGGGCGCCCCCATGTCGCATGCTCATCCCGCCTGGCTGGTCCGAACGACACTCGCCCTGCTCTTCCTGGCGCTGTGCGGTACCAGCCTGCTGCTCTGGAAACAGATGGAAAATGCCCAGCAGGAGCGCATCCGCGACCGTGTCGGCTACCAGGCCCGTGCTCTGGCCGCCGAACTGGAAAACAACCTGGTGGACGAAGTTGAGGGCCTGCGCCGCATGGCCCTGCTGTGGAGCCATCAGGACCGGATTCCGCGTGACGAATGGACCCTGGAAGCCAACTTCGCCATGGAGCACTTCCCCGGCTACCAGTCCATCCAGTGGATGGGCGCCGACCTTCGCATGCGCTGGGTACTGCCCGAGAAGGGCAACGAGGCGGCGATCGGCTTCCGCCTGACCCGCAACCATCCCAACTTCAACCTCGCCATGCAGGCCAAGGCCAGCGGCGAGGCGCAACTGTCCAACAGCTTCCCCCTGGTACAGGGCGGGCGCGGCTTCGTGCTCTACACCCCGCTCTACATCAAGGATGAACAAAGCGACCACACGTTCGACGGTTTCCTCCAGGGCGTTTTCCGCGTCGAGCCGTTGATGGACGCGCTCCTCGCCAGCCTCGATAACCGCGACTTCAGCGTCCAGCTACTGGAATCCGGCCAGTCCATCTACGAGCAGGAACAGCCGGACAGCCTGACCTCGCTCAGCCAGCGCGTCCCGCTGCACCTGCTCAACAACAGCAACTTCGCCCTGCAGCTTTCACCCACCCGCAAACTGGTGGAACAGCTCAGCTCGCCTCTGCCCCAGGTGGCACTCGGTGCCAGCCTGCTCACCAGCCTGCTGCTGGTCGCCGCCCTCGCCCTGGCGCTTGAGAACGCCCGCCGTGCCAGCGCCCTGCAGGATGGTTACCGGCGCCTGAATGATGAAGTCAGCCAGCGCGAGCATGCCGAGCAGGACCTGAACGAAAGCCGCGAGCGCCTGCAGCTGGTCCTCGACCTGACCGACTTCAGCCAGGATGGCCTGTTCATCTTCGACCTCGCCAACCGCGAGATCCTGCATATGAACCGGGCCACCCACGCCAGCCTCGGCTACAGCGCCGATGCCTTCCGTCACTTGTTGAAGGAGGACCCGGAGCAGCTGCTACCTGGCTTTCACACCTGGCTGGAGTTGGTGCGCCAGGCCCGCCGGGATGGCGACTCGGGCATTTTCCAGCGCGAGATGCGCCGCGCCGACGACAGTCTCCAGGCAGCGGAGATCAGCGCCCAGTTGGTGACCCTGAACGGCCGCGACTACTTGATTGGCGTCTCCCGCGACAATCGCGAACGCCTGGAACTTGAAGCGCGTCTGCAGCGGCTATCCCAGCAGGATGGCCTGACCGGCCTTTTCAACCGCCGCTACTTCGACCGCCAGCTGAACGGCGAATGGCGCCGCCTGCGCCGTCTCGGCGCGCCGCTGGCGCTGCTGATGCTGGATGTGGATCACTTCAAGGCATTCAACGACCGGCTCGGCCACCAGGCCGGTGACGACGCCCTGCGCCGGGTCGCCCAGGCCCTGCAGCAGAGCTTGCAGCGCGAAGGCGATGTGGCCTGCCGTTATGGCGGCGAAGAGTTCGCCATCATCCTCGCCAACACCGCCGAAGACGGCGCTCAGCATGTGGCGGACCGGGTGATGGAGCAGGTGGGCGAGCTGGATATCGACCATCCGGGCAGCCCGGTGGGGCGGCTGACCCTGAGCATCGGCATCGCGGTCTCCGACCCGGCCCGCGAAGACCAGCCCGACAGCCTGGTATCACGCAGCGACGCCGCGCTCTACCGGGCCAAGCGCGAAGGGCGAAATCGCACCTGCCTGTGGGAGAAGACTCAGGGCTGAATGATCAGGTTGTTGAATAGCAGGTCGTCCACCAGCGGGGCGCCTTCCTCGCTGTGCAAAACCTGCTGCACCTGCTTGAGGGCTTCCTGGCGCAGCTTTTCCTTGGAATCGGACGAGTTCAGCGTTTCGTCGGTCTGCTGGGAGAACAGCATCACCAGTTGGTTGCGGATCAGCGGCTCATGGCGCGTGACCTTTTCTTCCGCCTCGGGGCCGGTGACCCGCAGGGAGATGTCGGCCTTGTAGTACTTCAGGCGCGGGCCGGGCCCGTAGTTGCCCACCAGGGACGGCACCAGGTCGATGTAGGCGACCTTGGGCGCCTCGCCTTCCTTGGCCTCCTCCTCGGCCATCGCCAGCAAGGGGAGGGTCAGGGCCAGCAGCATTGCAGTCAGTCTTTTCACCGGGATCATCCTCAGCACGAATGGCGCCTAGCATAGCCACAGGCGCGGCCGCCCCCAAGACCTCCGTTTATGCAGCTCCATCAGGCCCAGCCATGCTGATTGACCCCCGGAGCCCCCCACCTACACTGCAAGGCCACATGCCCGGGGCCAGCGCCCCACGCCAAGGAGCTCCGCGATGAAAGCCGTCCTGTGCAAAGCCTTCGGTCCCGCCGACACCCTGGTGCTGGAGGAAGTCGCCAGCCCCGAACCCAAGAAAAATGAAATCCTGATCGATGTGCATGCCGCCGCGGTCAACTTCCCCGACACCCTGATCATCGAAGGCAAGTACCAGTTCAAGCCGCCCTTCCCCTTCTCCCCGGGTGGTGAGGCGGCTGGCGTCGTCGCGGCGGTGGGCGAAAAGGTCAGCCACCTCAAGCCTGGCGACCGGGTGATGGCGCTGACCGGCTGGGGCAGCTTCGCCGAGCAGGTGGCGGTGCCGTCGTACAACGTGATGCCGATTCCCAAGGGCATCGACTTCAACTCCGCCGCCGCCTTCGGCATGACCTACGGCACCTCGATGCACGCCCTGAAGCAACGCGCCAACCTGCAGCCCGGTGAAACCCTGCTGGTACTCGGCGCTTCCGGTGGCGTCGGCCTGGCGGCAGTGGAAATCGGCAAAGCCATGGGCGCCCGGGTGATCGCCGCCGCCAGCAGCGCGGAAAAACTGGAAGTGGCGAAGGCCGCAGGTGCCGACGCGCTGATCAACTACAGCGAGGAAAACCTCAAGGATCGCGTCAAGGAACTCACCGGCGGCCAGGGCGCCGACGTGATCTACGACCCGGTGGGCGGTGACCTGTTCGACGCCGCCGTGCGCTCGATCAACTGGAACGGCCGCCTGCTGGTGGTGGGTTTCGCCAGCGGCCGTATTCCCGAATTGCCGGTGAACCTCGCACTGCTCAAGGGGGCTTCGGTGGTCGGCGTGTTCTGGGGCTCCTTCGCCCAGCGCCAGCCCCAGGACAACCTGGCCAACTTCCAGCAGCTGTTCGCCTGGTACGCCGAAGGCAAGCTCAAGCCGCTGGTGTCCCAGACCTTCCCGCTGGAGCGCGCAAGCGATGCGATCAATGCCCTGGCCACGCGCCAGGCAGTGGGCAAGGTGGTGGTCGAAGTCCGCTGATTGCTGACTCCTGCCGAAACTCAAAATCCCCGCACTGGCGGGGATTTTTTATGGGTGACATTGGCGCGGGCGGCCCCCCCTCACCCTAGCCCTCTCCCAGAGGGAGAGGGGACCGTTCGGCTTAAAGCGAAGCTACGTAGTTCGCCGGACATCTTGTGCCCACAGGAGAGCGCCAATCTGCCAGGCGGCTCCAATCAGCCCCCTCTCCCTCCGGGAGAGGGTTGGGGTGAGGGGACAGAGTCACCCTGTACGACGGGGGCGATTCCAAGTCCGGGGTTCGCGAGCAACGCCGGAGTCTCAGGAATACAGCGCCTTGAACTGCTCGCGCAGCACGTTCTTCTGCACCTTGCCCATCACATTGCGTGGCAGGGCGTCGACCACCACCACGCGCTTGGGCTGCTTGAAGCGCGCCAGCTTGCCATCGAGTGCAGCAAGGATTTCCGCTTCAGTCGGGGTGTGATCCTTGCTCGCCACCAGCACGGCGGTGACGCCTTCGCCGAAGTCCGGATGCGGCACACCGATCACCGCCGATTCGGCCACGCCCGGCAGGGTGTCGAGGATCTGCTCCAGCTCCTTCGGGTACACGTTGTAGCCGCCGCTGATGATCATGTCCTTGCTGCGCCCGACGATCTGCACGTAGCCATTGGCGTCGATGAAGCCGATGTCGCCGGTCATGAAGTAGCCGTCGGCGCGCAGTTCCTCGGCGGTCTTCTCCGGCATGCGCCAATAGCCCTGGAACACGTTCGGCCCGCGCACCTCGATCATCCCCGGCTCGCCCTGCGGCAGCTGCGTCGGCTCAGGCTGTCCCGGATCGGTGATACGCAGTTCGACGCCTGGAAGCGGAAAGCCGACGGTGCCGGCGATACGCTCGCCATCCAGCGGGTTGGAAGTATTCATGCCGGTCTCGGTCATGCCGTAGCGTTCCAGGATCGCCATGCCAGTGCGCTCGAAGAAAGCCTTGTGGGTCTCGGCGGTGAGCGGCGCGGAACCGGAGATGAACAGGCGCATGTGCGCCACCGCTTCGCGGGTCAGGCCGGCCTGGTCGAGCAGACGGGTGTAGAAGGTCGGCACGCCCATCAGCAGGTTCACCTGCGGCAGCAGGCGAAGGATTTCCGCGGCGTCGAACTTGGCGAGGAAGAGCATCGATCCGCCGGCCATCAACAGGCTGTTGATGGCCACGAACAGGCCATGGATGTGGAAGATCGGCAGCGCGTGGAGCAGCCAGTCGGAGGGGCTGATCTTCCAGTAATCCACCAGCGCGCGCGCGTTGGACACCAGGTTGCCGTGACTGATCATCGCGCCCTTGGAGCGCCCGGTGGTGCCGGAGGTGTAGAGGATCGCAGCGAGGTCGGTGGAGGTGCGCGGCACGTCGGCAAAGCGCCCCGGCTTGCCGTGCACCGCGTCCATCAGCGAGCCGTCGCCGGCATCGCCCAGGGTCGCCACGCGGGCTACGCCGCTGGCCTGTGCAAGTTCGCGGGCTTGCGCTTCGAAGGCCGGCGCACAGACAAACAGCGAGGGCTCGGCATCATCGAGGAAGTAGCGCAATTCCTCGCCCGTGTAGCCGCTATTGAGCGGCAGGTAGACCGCGCCCACACGCAGTACGGCGAGGTAGAGCATCACCGTCTCGGGGCTCTTGTCGACCTGCACGGCCACGCGGTCCCCCGGCTGCACGCCGAGTTCCACCAGCGCGTGGGCAAACTGCGAGGTGCTGCGCAGCATCTCGGCATAGCTGTAGCCGCCACCGTCCGAAGTACGGATGAAGGGCTTGGAAAGGTCACTGGGCAGGTGTTTGCCGACTTCGGCGAAAAGGCTCTGGTTCATGGTGAGTCCTAGCGTTTTGTTTTCGCCGACAGGGTGGCCAGCTTGCGGACCTCAGGGGAGGCCGTGACTGCGCCCTGGTTGGCGTAGGCTTCGTGGTTCTTCTCGATCTGGCGCAGCTCGTAGCGGTAATTGACCATCAGCCCGGCGGCCTGGCGCAGGCCGGTGGCGGAGAGATCGCCGCGCCAGTTCAGGCGTTCCAGGCGGGCGCCGTTGCCGAGGTGGAAGCGCGCCACCGGGTCCAGCGGCAGGCCGGCGCCATTCTTGGCGTGCAGGAAGTATTCGGCAGCCAGCGCCAGCAGTGGCTGCTCAGTGCGCGGCGGTGGTGGTGCGTCGGGCTTGAGCGCCTTGAGCAGGTCGGCGGCGGCCGCGCCCAGTTGCGCATCGTCGCCCAGGCCATCGAGCCAGCGGCGGAAACCGGGCACCGGCGACAGGGTGACGTACTGGCCCAGGCCGGGAACTTCCCGCGCCAGCTCTTCCACCACCTGCTTGATCAGGAAATTGCCGAAGGAGATGCCGCGCAGGCCGTCCTGGCAGTTGCTGATGGAGTAGAACACCGCGGTGTCCGGTTCTTCCGCAGGTTGCGCCTCGGAGCCAGGCTCAAGAATGTCTGCAATCGCGCCGGGCATGGCGCGGGTCAGCGCCACCTCGACGAAGATCAGCGGCTCGTCGGCCAGTGCCGGGTGGAAGAATGCAAAGCAGCGGCGGTCGGCGGGCTGCAGGCGGCTGCGCAGGTCGTCCCAGTCCTTGATGGCGTGGACGGCTTCGTACTTGATGATCTTTTCCAGGATCGACGCCGGGGTCGACCAGTCGATCCGACGCAGCACCAGGAAGCCCCGGTTGAACCAGGAGGCCAGCAGATGCTGCAGGTCGTGATCCACCGCCGCCAGGTCGGGCCTGGCCTTCAGTTCCTGCAGCAGCAGACGGCGCATGGCGATCAGCTCGGCGGTGCCGCCAGGCGCCTGGTTGAGCCGGCGGAACAACTCTTGGCGCGGCGGCTCGCTGGCCTGGAACAGCGCCGTGATGTTGCTCGCCGACGGGTCGTTCAGATAGCGCTGGCAGGCTTCGGCCAACGCATCGTGGGGCGGCGCGAAGTCCTTGAGGAGAATGTCGAAGAAGGCCTTCTGCTGCGCCTGTGGGCAGTCGCGGTAGGCGCACAGCACCTGCTGCGCCAGCGCCACGCCCGAGGCTTCACCGTGACTGGAAATCAGCTTGCGGCTGGCCTCGGCCAACGCCTGGGCATTGCCCGGCGGCGGCTCGCGCGACTCCAGCAATTGCCGGCCTCGCTCGGTGATGCTTTGCAGAAGATCCTGGAAGAAGCTGGTGTTCATGCGTCACCCCTTCTGGCGAATGTTCAGTCCCGCGCGAGTAGCGACGGCGGGCAGCGCTGATACCAGCGCGAGGCCTGCTCGTAGGCGTGGGCCAGTTGCAGCACGGCCATGTCGGCCTGGTGCCGACCAATGATCTGCAAGCCCATGGGCAGCCCCTGTTCATTGAAGCCCACCGGCACGTTGGCCACCGGGCAACCGGACAGGGTGGCCGGGATCACCACTTCCATCCAGCGGTGGTAGGTGTCCATCAACTTTCCAGCGATCTCTTTCGGCCAGTCCCAGGTCTTGTCGAACGGGAACAGCTGGGCGCTGGGCAGCAGCAGATAGTCGTAGCGCTCAAACAGTTTGCTGATGGCGCGGTACCAGTCGCTGCGCGCGGCGGAGGCGCGGAAGACGTCCATGGCCGAAAGCTTCAGGCCGTTCTCCACTTCCCAGATGGCCTCGGGTTTGAGCAGCTCGCGCTTGGCCGGATCGGCGTAGGCGGCGCCCAGGGAGCCGGCAACCATCCAGTGGCGCAGGGTGCGCCAGGTGTCCCACAGGCGTTCGGCGGAGAAGCCCAGCGCGGCGTCTTCGACCTGGCAGCCGATGGCTTCGAAGTCGGCGAACGACTTGCGGCACAGCTCCAGCACGCCGCGCTCCATCGGCAGGTGGCCGCCGAGATCGCCCAGCCAGCCCAGGCGCGCGCCCTTGAAATCTCGCTCCAGCTTGCCGGCGAACTGCTCGCCGGACTCAGCGATGGACAGCGGCGCGCGGGCGTCGCCACCGGCCTGCACCGACAGCAGCAGCGCCACATCGCGCACGCTGCGACCCATGGGGCCTTCGTAGCCGAGCTGGTCGATGAACAGGTCAGCGCTGTCGTCGAAGGGCACGCGGCCCTGGGAGGGTCGGAAGCCAACGATGTTGTTGTACGCAGCCGGGTTGCGCAGCGAGCCCATCATGTCGCTGCCGTCGGCCACCGGCACCATCTGCAGGGCCAGCGCCGCCGCCGCACCGCCACTGCTGCCGCCGGCGGTGCGCTCCGGTGCGTAGGCGCAGCCGGTGGCGCCAAAAATCGGGTTGTAGCTGTGCGAACCCAGGCCGAATTCGGGGGTATTGGTCTTGCCGATGATGATCGCGCCGGCTGCTTTGATGCGCTCGACCATGATGCCGTCGCGCTCGGGCACGTAGTCGCGGAACAGCGGCGAGCCGAGGGTGGTGCGGATGCCTCGGGTCAGCGACAGGTCCTTCACTGCATGCGGCAGGCCGTGCATCCAGCCGCGGTACTCGCCGCGCGCCAGTTCGGCGTCGCGCTGGTCGGCTTCGGCCAGCAGTTGCTCTTCGGGCTGCTGGCTGATGATGGCGTTGACCGCCGGGTTGTAGCGCTCGATCTGCGCCAGATGAGCCTGCATGACTTCGCGGCAGGACACCTGGCGCTGGCGGATGCGTTCGGCCAGTTCATGGGCCTGGAGCTGGACGAGTTCGTTGTTGTGCTTGTACTGGCTCATGGAGCGCGGCCTTCTTTCATCAGGCTTCCGGCAGGTTGGAAGCGTAAGTCGGGTTCAGCGACCCCGCCCGCAGGCGGGGCTTGTTGCATTCTTGAGGCCGAGCGATGCCGCTGCACCGAGGGGCGCAGGCGCGCATCGCTATGCCGTGGTCCCGTGGCGGGATCAGCGCATCAGGTTGGTCCAGATCCGGTCGGCCAGGCGGATCGCGCCTTCGCCGCAGGTCTTGCTGAACACCACCTTGGTGCCCTCGGGGATGTGCAGTTCCGGCGCATCCTTGAGGCTGGCATCGAGGAAGGGTTCCACGCCCTTGATCGGGCTCTGGTGCTTGAGGAAGTTCTGGGTCATCGCCGCGTTTTCCGGCTGGCTGAGGAAGGCGATGAACTTCTTCGCGTTCTCCGGGTTCTTCGCCCCGGCCGGGATCACCAGGTTATCCACCCAGGCCATCACGCCCTCTTTCGGATAGAGGTACTTCAGGCTGGATTTCATTTCACGCGCGCGCATCGACGAGCCGCCCCAGAACATCGACATGTCGACTTCGCCCGATGCCAGGTTTTCGCGGATCGAGCCGGCCTTGGAACTGTAGGTCTTCACGAAGCCCTTCTGGTTCTTCAGCAGGGTCAGCACCTGTTGCATCTGCTTGGGGTCCTCGCTGCACAGCGGGATGCCCAGGTAGAGGCTGGCGGTGTCGATCACCTCACTGGAGGAGTCGAACATGTTGATCCTGCCCTGCAGCTCCTTGGGCGGCGTGAACAGCACCGAGTAGCTGTCGGCCGGGCCGCTGTACTTGGCGCTGTCGAGCACCACGCTCGTGGTGCCCCAGATGAAGGGCACGGCGTAGGCGCCTTCCGGGTCCCAGGTGGGTTTCTTCAGGTTGTCTTCGATATTCGCGTAGTACGGCTGATTGACCGGATCGAAGCGCTCCAGCAGTTTTTCCTGCACCAGGATCGGCACGAACTGGTGCGAGGGAATGGCCACGTCGTAGCCGGTGCCGCCCTGTTTCAACTTGGCCAGCAGGGTCTCGTTGGAGTCATAGGAATCCACGGTCACCTTGATGCCGGTTTCCTTCTCGAACTTCTCCAGGATCGGCGGCGAGAAGTAGCCGCTCCAGCTCACCACGTTCAGTTGTTCGGCGGCCTGTGCACCGGCGGCCAGGCCCAGCGAAAGCGTGGCCCCTACAGCAGCGATCAGTTTGCTCATGTTCAACTCCGAGAGTGGGCTCAGGCCTTTTTCTTGCCGAGCAGGTAGGACAGGGTTACGAACAGCACGGAAACGCCGAGGATCAGGGTCGAGACCGCATTCACGTCGGGCGTCACGCCCATCCGCAGCAGGCCGAAGATGAAGATCGGCAAGGTGGTGGTGCCGGCCTGGGAGACCATCATCGAGATCACGAAGTTATCCAGCGAGACGATGAAGGCCAGCATCAGCCCGGAGACGATGCCCGGCGTTAGCAGTGGCAGGGTGACCTTGCGGAAGGTCCGCCAGGGGCCGGCGTAAAGGTCGGCGGCAGCCTGTTCCAGGGACAGGTCCATGTCGTTCAGCCGAGCGCGGATCGGCAGGTAGGCGAACGGAATGCAGAACACCGTGTGGGCGATGATCAGGTTGCCGTAGCCTAGGGACAGGCCGAGGGTGGAGAACAGCGCCAGGGTGGCGACGCCGACCACGATTTCCGGCAGCACCAGCGGCAGCATGATCGCACCCATGGACAGGCGCATGCCCTTGAACTTGGCCCCACGCGAGGTGCCGAGCGCAGCCAGGGTGGCGATCGCGGTGGCGATCACACTGGCGCACACGGCAATCAGCAGACTGTTGCCGGCGGCCTGGCGCAGCGCCTGGTTGGCGAAGGCGGCGCGGTACCAGTCGAGGCTGAAGCCGGTCCACACGGTGGCGGACTGGTTGGCGTTGAACGACAGCACCACCAGGACCACGATGGGCGCGTAGAGGTACAGGTAGAACAGGAAGCTCAGCCCGCCGAAGCCGGGGAAGTCCTGTACGCCGAGACGGCGCTTGAACAGCAGCGAAAGCATCATTCACCTCCCCGGGCAATGCGCAGGCGCTCGGCGCGCATCGCATAGAACATCAGCACCAGCATCACCGCGGCCATCAGCACCAGAGACAGGGCCGCGCCGAAGGGCCAGTTCCGCGCATCGCTGAACTGCCGGAAGATCAGGTTGCCGAGCATCATCTTGGTGCCGCCGCCGAGCAGCTCGGGGGCGATCATCGCGCCCAGGCAAGGCACGAAGGTGAGAATGGCGCCAGCGAGGATGCCCGGCCGGGCGATGGGCAGGACGACCTTGCGCAGGGTGCGGATGCGCCCGGCGTAGAGGTCCTGGGCGGCTTCGAGCAGGCGCATGTCCATCTTCTCCAGGGTCGAGTAGATCGGCAGCACCACGAAGGGCGCGTAGGTGTAGACCAGGCCCAGCAGCACGGCGCCGTCGGTGTACAGCAGGTCCAGCGGCTGGTGGATTACGCCCAGGCTCATCAGGGTGCCGTTGACCACGCCGGTGCCGCGCAGCAGCAGGATCCAGGCGTAGGTGCGGATCAGCAGGTTGGCCCAGAACGGCACGGTGATCAGGAAGATCAGCAGGCCGCGCCGGTGCGCAGGCTGCATCGCGAGCCAGACCGCCACCGGGAAGCCCACCAGCAGGGTGATGAGCGTGGTCGCAGCGGCGATGCCGATGGAGCGCAGCGCGATCACCAGGTAGGAGTCGGCAAAGGCCAGGCTGTCGTCCAACTGGCGCTCGAACAGCAATGACACGTAGGCGTCGATGCTGAACTGCTGGTTCACCCCGCCGTAGGGGTTGGCCTGCATCAGCGAGTAGGCGACCACGATGAAGATCGGCACGATCAGAAACAGCCCGATGGAAACCAACGCGGGCGACACGCCGAGGAAGCTGCGCAGCGCCCTGCGCCGCTCCAGCGAACCGCCGGTTGTGGATAACTCGTTCATGCTCACCCCCGCTCAGTCCACCAGGACGCTGGCGCTGCCCTTCTCGAACAGCAACCCGGCACGCTGCCCGGGCACCAGGCGCTGACGCTGGCCGGCGCTGTTGGGCGCGCGGACCGTCAGGCGAGTGCCGTCGGCAAGGCTGACCTGGTATTGCAGGTCGGTACCCAGGTAGATCTGCGCGACGATGCTGCACGGCGTCGCCGTCGGCGTGTCTTCGCTCACCAGTTGCAGGCGTTCCGGACGGATCGACAGAGTGACCTCGGCGCCGACCTTCAGGCCCTCGCGACTACCGGCCTCGATCAGCTGGTCGCCGGCGATGCGGTAGTACGCGCGCTCATCAATGAAGTTCTCGACGCGGGCGGGAAGGAAGTTGGTCTCGCCGATGAAGTCGGCGACGAAGCGGTTACGCGGGCGCTCGTAGATGTCGTCAGGACGGCCGACCTGCTGCACCTCGCCCTCGGAGAGCACGGCGATGCGGTCGGACATGGTCAGGGCTTCTTCCTGGTCGTGGGTGACGAAGATGAAGGTGATGCCGGTCTTGGCCTGGATTGCCTTCAGTTCCTCACGCATGGCCTGGCGCAGCTTGAGGTCGAGCGCCGAAAGCGGCTCGTCGAGCAGCAGCACCTTCGGGTGCGGCGCCAGCGCGCGGGCCAGGGCAACGCGTTGCTGCTGGCCGCCAGACAGCTGAGTCGGCTTGCGCTGGGCGAAGCGTTCCATCTGTACCAGGGCGAGCATCTCGCGGACGCGCTCGGCGATCTCCGCCTTGCCCATGCGCTTGCCCATCGGGTGGGATTCCAGGCCGAAGGCCAGGTTCTCGGCGATGGTCATGTGCGGGAACAGCGCATAGTGCTGGAACACCGTGTTCACCGGACGCTCGAAAGGCGGGCGGTCAGCGATGTTCTCGCCGTACAGGCGGATTTCCCCAGCGGTGGGGAACTCGAAGCCGGCGATCATGCGCAGGAGGGTGGTCTTGCCGCAGCCGGAGGGGCCGAGCAGGGTGAAGAATTCGTTGTCGCGGATGTCCAGATCAACGCATTTCAGCGCGACGGGACCGCTGGCCGGATCGCCGTAAACCTTGCGCACGGAGCGGATCGAAACCGCTGCCGTCTGCAGGCTATGCAGGGCACTCATGTGAAACCTCCGGTTCCTTCCCCACGGGTGGGCGGGGGGTCTTGTAGTTGTTCTGGCAGGACTAGAGAAACGCCGGATGCAGCGCTGGCCGTGTTACCGGCTCCGATTGTTGTGGTGCTGCTGGGATGGATATTCGGAGAAAGGTGATTGAGCGAAAAGCTCAATTTTCTTACATTCGATATTAAAAAAATTAACAGCTCTCACCGAGGTCCAGGCCCATGTCCATCCAGCGTCTTCCACCGCTCAATGCCGTCCGCGCCTTCGAGGCTGCCGCCCGGTTGGGCAGCTATGTCGCGGCCTCCAAGGTCCTTCACGTCACCCAGCCAGCCATCGGCCGTCACGTGAAGCTGCTGGAGGACTGGCTGGGCGTCCAACTGCTGGAACGCACCCCACGCGGGGTGAGCCTGACTCCGGCCGGGCAGCGTTACTACGCGAAGATATCCACAGCCCTGCAGCAGATTGCCGACGCTGGCCACGAACTCGCCCCCGGCGGCGCGGCGCGCTGGCTGAAGATCATGGTGGTGCCGGCCTTCGCCAAACGCTGGCTGATGCCGCGCCTGGAATCCCTGCGCCAACAGCGACCGGGGATGAAGGTGGCGGTCGAACCCAACCCGACCTTCACCGAAGTGGACGGCAAGAGCGCCGACCTGGGTATCGTCTACGGGCTGCCGGGTGTCTACTCACAGTGCCACAGCACGCTGATCCGTCCGACGGTGTTCCCGGTGTGCTCGCCGTCCTACCTGGCCGAACAGGGCCCGCTGAACAGCGTCAGCGAGCTGGCGCAGCACAAGCTGATCCACGTGGACGACGGCGAATGGTGGAATCTCTGGCTCTCCACCGTCGGCCTCTCGCTGCGGGTGAGTTCGGACGTGCTCTACGTCAGCAATGACCACGCCCTGTCGATGGCCGAGTCCGGCCACGGTATCGCCCTGGCCAACGCGGTACTGGTGAAGCACCAGTTGGCCGCCGGCACCCTGGTACGCCCACTGGCGGAGGAAGTGCAGCTGGAGAGCTACCAGCTGCTGCTGCCCCCGGGCCCGGTGAGCGCCGATGTGGAGTGGTTCGAAGGCTGGATCCGTGCGGCGCTGCAGGAAGAATTCGCAGCTCCGCCGCCAGGCAGTTGAATCAGCCTCGCGGGGCGTAGGCGAAGACGTCGGCGCGCATCTGGTGGGCATCCATCCCGGCCGCCACCAGGGCATCGAGGGTGGCGTACACCATCGCCGGCGAACCGCTGGCATAGACGTGCAACTGCTTGAGGTCAGGAAAGTCCTCACACACCGCTTCATGCAGCAGGCCACGACGCCCCTGCCAATCACAGGGGTCGCTGACTACCTTGTGCAGGAACAGGTTTTCCAGGCCCTGCCAGTCTTTCCAATGGGCCAGTTCGTAGAAGTCGTCCGGCTGGCGCACGCCCCAATACAGGTGCACCGGATGTTTGAAGCCGGTGGCGCGACAGTGTTCGATCAGGCTGTGTATCTGTCCCATGCCGGTACCGGCGGCGATCAGCACCAGGGGGCCATCGGGCAGCTCCGCCAGGTGGGTATCGCCGAAGGGCATCTTCACCCTGGCGATGCCGGTGCGCTGGAGTTGCGCGAGCAGTGCCTTGGCGCTGTTCTCACGACCGAGGATGTGGAGTTCGATGTCCCGCCCGGCAATCGGCGCCGAGGCCATGGAGAACGCCGAAGACTCACCATTGTCACGTTCGATCAACAGGTACTGCCCGGCGTGATAGCGCGGCGGTTTACCAGCCGGCGCGCGCAGGCGCACGCGCCAGACGTCGCCGCCCACTTCCACGCATTCGCTGACCTGGCAGCTCATGTCGCGCACCGGCAGTTCGCCCGGCGCCAGCACGCCATCCCAGTGCAGCACGCAGTCTTCCAGGGGCTCGGCCAGGCAGGTGAACAACTCACCCTGGCTCAGCTCGGCACCGTTCTGGCGTACCCGCCCTTCCACCAGCAGGGCCGCGCAAACATGGCAGTTCCCGTTGCGGCAGCTCTGAGGGCACTCGTAGCCGAGCCGGCGCGCCGCATCCAGGATGCGCTCGTTGGGAGCCGTCTGGATGACCGCGCCGGAAGGTTGCAGGGTGACACGCATCAATCGATTCCCAGAGAAGACCAGAGCTCATCGACGCGGCGCTTGACCGCTTCGTCCTGGACGATCACCCGACCCCATTCGCGGTTGGTCTCGCCCGGCCACTTGTGAGTGGCGTCCAGGCCCATCTTCGAACCGAGGCCGGAGATGGGCGAAGCGAAGTCCAGGTAGTCGATCGGCGTGTTGTCGATCATCACCGTGTCGCGCTTGGGGTCCATGCGCGTGGTGATGGCCCAGATCACGTCGTTCCAGTCCCGCGCATTGACGTCGTCGTCGGTGACTATGACGAACTTGGTGTACATGAACTGTCGCAGGAACGACCAGACACCCAGCATTACGCGCTTGGCGTGGCCCGGGTACTGCTTCTTCATGGTCACCACCGCCATCCGGTAGGAGCAGCCTTCGGGCGGCAGGTAGAAGTCGACGATCTCCGGGAACTGCTTCTGCAGTATGGGCACGAAGACTTCGTTCAGCGCCACGCCGAGGATGGCCGGCTCATCCGGCGGCCGGCCGGTATAGGTGCTGTGGTAGATCGGCTTTTGCCGGCGGGTGATGCGCTCAACGGTGAACACCGGGAAGCTGTCCACCTCGTTGTAGTAGCCGGTGTGGTCGCCGTAGGGACCTTCGTCGGCCATCTCGCCGGGGTGGATGACCCCTTCGAGGACGATTTCGGCACTGGCCGGCACCTGCAGGTCGCTGCCGATGCACTTCACCAGTTCGGTGCGGTTGTCCCGCAGCAGACCGGCGAAGGCGTACTCGGACAGGGTGTCCGGTACCGGAGTCACGGCGCCGAGGATGGTCGCCGGATCGGCCCCCAGGGCCACCGCCACGGGGAACGGTTCGCCCGGGTGCTTCGCGCACCATTCGCGGTAGTCCAGCGCGCCGCCCCGATGGCTCAGCCAGCGCATGATGACCTTGTTGCGGCCGATCACCTGCTGGCGATAGATGCCGAGGTTCTGCCGCTCCTTGTTCGGGCCGCGGGTGACGGTCAGGCCCCAGGTGATCAGCGGGGCGACGTCGCCCGGCCAGCAGGTCTGCACCGGCAGCCTGGTGAGGTCGACGTCATCGCCCTCCTCCACCACTTCCTGGCAAGGGCCATCCTTCAGCACCTTGGGTGCCATGGCGATGACCTTCTTGAAGATCGGCAGCTTGGACCAGGCGTCTTTCAGGCCCTTGGGCGGCTCGGGCTCCTTGAGGAAGGCCAGCAGCTTGCCGATTTCGCGCAGCTCGCCGACATCCTCGGCGCCCATTCCCAGGGCCACGCGGCCGGGGGTGCCGAAGAGGTTACCGAGCACCGGGATATCGAAACCGGTGGGCTTTTCGAAAAGCAGCGCCGGCCCCTGCTTGCGCAGGGTGCGGTCGCAGATTTCGGTCATTTCCAGCACAGGCGAAACCGGAGTGGCGATGCGTTTGAGCTCGCCACGCTGTTCCAGGCCGCTGATGAATTCGCGCAGATCGCGATACTGCATGCTTGAGCCTCTTGGGGCGTGCAGGTCGGGGCGCAAAGTTTAGCGCCGAACTGGGATATTCAGAAGGACAAAGGGCCAGTGCAGAAACGCAAAAGCCGGGTTTCCCCGGCCTTTGCGGCACATCCAAGACTTACTTACGCTTCATCGACAGGAAGAATTCGTCGTTGGTCTTGGTGTCTTTCAGCTTGTCGATCAGGAACTCGATGGCGGCAATCTCGTCCATCGGGTGCAGCAGCTTGCGCAGGATCCACATGCGCTGCAATTCGTCTTCGGCAGTCAGCAGCTCTTCGCGGCGGGTACCGGACTTGTTGATGTTGATGGCCGGGAACACGCGCTTCTCGGCGATGCGGCGGTCCAGCGGCAGTTCCATGTTGCCGGTGCCCTTGAACTCTTCGTAGATGACTTCATCCATCTTCGAGCCGGTTTCAACCAGCGCAGTGGCGAGGATGGTCAGCGAGCCGCCTTCCTCGATGTTGCGGGCAGCACCGAAGAAACGCTTGGGCTTCTCCAGGGCGTGGGCGTCGACACCACCGGTGAGCACCTTGCCGGAGCTCGGGATCACGGTGTTGTAGGCACGGGCCAGACGGGTGATGGAGTCCAGCAGGATGACCACATCCTTCTTGTGCTCGACCAGGCGCTTGGCCTTCTCGATCACCATCTCGGCAACCTGCACGTGGCGGGTCGGCGGCTCGTCGAAGGTGGAGGCGACCACTTCGCCGCGCACGGTGCGCTGCATCTCGGTCACTTCTTCCGGACGCTCGTCGATCAGCAGGACGATCAGGTGGCACTCGGGGTTGTTGCGGGTGATGTTGGCCGCGATGTTCTGCAGCATGATGGTCTTGCCCGCTTTCGGCGGGGCGACGATCAAGCCGCGCTGTCCCTTGCCGATCGGCGCACAGAGGTCGATCACACGGCCGGTGATGTCCTCGGTGGAGCCGTTGCCGGCTTCCATCTTCAGGCGCTCATTGGGGAACAGAGGAGTCAGGTTCTCGAACAGGATCTTGTTCTTGGCGTTCTCAGGGCGATCGAAGTTGATGGAGTCGACCTTGAGCAACGCGAAGTAACGCTCGCCTTCCTTCGGAGGACGAATCTTGCCGACTATGGTGTCGCCGGTTCGCAGGTTGAAGCGACGGATCTGGCTGGGCGAGACGTAGATGTCGTCGGGGCCGGCCAGGTAGGAAGAGTCGGCGGAGCGCAGGAAGCCGAAGCCGTCCTGGAGAATCTCCAGCACGCCGTCACCGGAGATCTCCTCGCCGCTCTTCGCGTGCTTCTTCAGCAGGGCGAAGATGATGTCCTGCTTGCGCGAACGGGCCATGTTCTCCAGGCCCATGGCGTCGGACATTTCCAGAAGTTCGCCAATCGGCTTTTGCTTGAGTTCGGTCAGATTCATAGGAATGACGTTGGTAGAAAAAGGAGAAGGGAAAGCGTTTAGCTTTTTAGGCCGCGCCGCAAAGAAGGCGACAGGATCGCTGTGCTTATTCGAATTAGGAGTGCGTCGGCGACGGCGTGGAGGGCTGCAAGAACGAGCAGCGGTCCGAATGTAACACCGGCGCAACGGGGAGTCTAGTGCAGTCCAATGAAAAAGCCCCGCATTTCGCGGGGCTTCTCCGGGACGCTTCAGATACTGTTCCGGCGGCGCTGGAGGCCGCGCGGAATCAGATGTTGGCGTCGAGGAAGGCGGCCAGCTGGGACTTGGACAGGGCGCCTACCTTGGTGGCTTCGACGTTGCCGTTCTTGAACAGCATCAGGGTCGGAATGCCACGCACGCCGTACTTCGGCGGAGTGTCCTGGTTTTCGTCGATGTTCAGCTTGCAGACTTTCAGTTTGCCCTGGTAGTCCTTGGCGATTTCGTCGAGGACCGGAGCAATCATCTTGCAGGGACCGCACCACTCGGCCCAGTAGTCGACCAGCACCGCGCCGTCGGCCTTGAGCACGTCCTGCTCGAAGCTGGCATCAGAGACGTTGGTGATGAATTCGCTCATGGAAGGATCTCTCCGTGTTCGGAAGCAAAAAAGTGGAGCCATCATATCCCGGCTTTCCTGGGACCGAAAGCCAGTGGTGATTGAGCTTTGCTATGGCGGCATCGGGTAAAACTGATGGATGCGTCCACCGGCGTCAATCCGGCTACCGGTCAGGATGCCAGGCTGGCGGACAATCGGAACCGGCAACGCGCGACTGTCATATCCCACCTATAGTGTGGACAGCCAGTCATTCGCCAGAGAAAGCCGCCTCCATCCCACTGCTCCAGACTCGCGCCACATTGGTACGGACGTACCTCTATTCGCATTGGCTCGACCGGACAACCGTGGCAGGATTGCGCGGTTCAGCCTCGAGACCCGAAACCATGCCGCAAAAGCCTGCCGAAATCCCGTCCCTGATCGCCGCCATCGACCTCGGATCGAACAGCTTCCACATGGTGGTAGCCAAGGTCGACCATGGTGAGATCCGCATCCTGGAACGGCTCGGCGACAAGGTCCAACTGGCAGCCGGCCTGGACGAAGAGCGCAACCTCAGCGAAGAGTCCATGCTGCGCGGCCTCGAATGCCTGCGCCGCTTTGCCCAGATGATCGCAGGCCTGCCGGAAGGCGCGGTACGCATCGTCGGCACCAACGCCCTGCGCGAGGCGCACAACCGCGCCGAGTTCATCCGCCGCGCCGAAGAAGTCCTCGGACACCCGGTGGAAGTCATCTCCGGTCGCGAAGAAGCGCGCCTGATCTACCTGGGCGTCTCCCACACCCTGCCGGACACACCCGGTCGCCGCCTGGTGGCGGACATCGGTGGCGGCAGTACCGAATTCATCATCGGCCAGCGCTTCGAATCGCAACTGCGAGAAAGCCTGCAGATGGGTTGCGTCAGCTACACCCAACGCTACTTCCGCGACGGCAAGGTCACCCCGGCGCGCTATGCGCAGGCCTACACTGCCGCGCGTCTGGAGCTGATGGGCATCGAGTACAGCCTGCGCCGCCTCGGCTGGCAGGAGGCCGTCGGCGCCTCCGGCACCATTCGCGCCGTTGGCCTGGCCATCCAGGCCGCGGGGCTCGGCAACGGCGAGATCAACCCGGAGGGCCTGGCCTGGCTCAAGCGCAAGCTGTTCAAGCTGGGCGACGTGGAAAAGATCGACCTGGACGGCATCAAGCCGGACCGCCGCCCGATTTTCCCGGCTGGCCTGGCGATCACCGAAGCCATCTTCGAAGCCCTTGATCTCACGCGCATGACCCATTCCGAAGGCGCCCTGCGCGAAGGCGTGCTCTACGACCTGCTGGGCCGCCACCACCACGAGGACGTTCGCGAGCGCACCCTGAGCGCGCTGATGGAGCGCTGCCACGTGGACCTGGAGCAGGCCGCGCGGGTCGAAGCCAAGGCATTGGCAGCCCTGGAGAAGGTCGCCGACAGCTGGGGGCTGGAAGATGACTGGCACCGCGACCTGCTGCTGTGGGGCGCGCGCGTGCATGAGATCGGCATGGACATCGCCCACTACCACTATCACAAGCACGGCGCCTACCTGATCGAGCACTCGGACCTGGCCGGCTTCTCCCGCCAGGACCAGCTGATGCTGGCGCTGCTGGTGCGTGGCCATCGCCGCAACATCCCCAAGGACCGCTTCGCCGAGTTCGGCGAGGAAGGCGTGAAGCTGCTCCGCCTTTGCGTGCTCCTGCGCTTCGCCATCCTGTTCCACCACATCCGCGGCACCTCGGCCATGCCAGAAGTGAAACTCACGGCAACCGACAACACACTCCAGGTCCAATTCCCGCAAGACTGGCTAGAGGCCAACCCGCTGACCCAGGCGGACTTCGAGCAGGAAGCCCAGTGGCTGAAGCGCATCGACTTCGAACTGAAGGTGAGCTGAGTACTCGGCAATCGGTGGACGGCAAACGCTTTCCACCAGGCCGCTGGCAAGTTATCCACAGCACGAAAGGAAACGGGGCCCGAAGGCCCCGTTTTCATGTCCGCGTTCAGCGTGCGCTGATTGGCGGGTTGGTCAGCTTGTCCAGCAGGGTCGCCTGGGCGTTGCGCGAGTTCTGGTTGCCGCTCGGGCTGTTGCGCAGGTAACGGCCATCCGGCTGCAGCACCCAGCTCTGGGTGTTGTCGCTGATGTAGGCCTCGAGCTCCTTCTTCACGCGGGTCAGCAGCTTCTTGCCTTCCACCGGGAAGCAGGTCTCCACACGCATGTCGAGGTTGCGCTCCATCCAGTCGGCACTGGAGAGGTACATCTTCTCGTCGCCGCCATTGAGGAAGTAGTAGATCCGGCTGTGTTCGAGGAAGCGGCCGATGATCGAGCGCACCTGGATGTTGTGCGACACGCCGGGGATGCCTGGGCGCAGGCAGCACATGCCACGAACCACGAGGTCGATGCGCACGCCGCTCTGGCTGGCCTTGTACAAGGCGCGGATGACCTTGGGATCGGTCAGCGCGTTGACCTTGACCATGATGTGCGCCGGTTTGCCTTCGCTGGCGTGCTGGGCTTCGCGGGCGATCATGTCGAGCAGCGTCTTCTTCAGGGTGAAAGGCGCGTGCAGCAGCTTCTTCATGCGCAGCGTCTTGCCCATGCCGATCAGCTGGTTGAACAGCTTGTGCAGGTCCTCGCAGAGCGCATCGTCCGCGGTGAGCATGCTGTAGTCGGTGTACAGGCGCGCGTTGCCGGCGTGGTAGTTACCGGTGCCCAGGTGGGCGTAGCGGCGCAGCTCGCCGTTCTCGCGACGCAGGATCAGCATCATCTTGGCGTGGGTCTTGAAGCCCACCACGCCGTAGATCACCACGGCGCCGGCCTGCTGCAGGCGGCTCGCCAGCTGCAGGTTGGATTCCTCGTCGAAACGCGCACGCAGTTCGATCACCGCGGTGACTTCCTTGCCGTTGCGCGCCGCTTCCACCAGGGAGTCGACGATCTCGGAGTTAGCGCCGGCGCGGTAGAGGGTCTGCTTGATCGCCAGGACGTTCGGGTCCTTGGCGGCCTGGCGCAGGAAGTCCACCACCGGGGTGAAGGATTCGAAGGGGTGCAGCAACAGGATGTCCTGCTTGCCCACCACGCTGAACAGGTTCTCGGCCTTCTGCAGGAGCTTGGGGATCACCGGGGTGAAGGACGGGTGCTGCAGCTCCGGATGGCTTTCCAGGCCGGTAATGCTGAACAGGCGGGTCAGGTTCACCGGGCCGTTGACTTGGTAAAGCTCGCTCTCGCCCAGGTTGAACTGCTTGAGCAGGTAGTCCGAGAGATTCTTCGGGCAGGTGTCCGCCACTTCCAGGCGCACCGCGTCGCCGTAGCGGCGCGAGAACAGTTCGCCACGCAGGGCGCGGGCGAGGTCGTCGACATCTTCGGTGTCCACCGAGAGGTCGGCGTTACGGGTCAGGCGGAACTGGTAGCAGCCCTTCACCTTCATGCCGGGGAACAGGTCATCGGCGTGGGCGTGGATCATCGAGGACAGGAACACGAAGTTGTCCCCCGGACCGCCGATGTCCTCGGGGACGCGGATGACGCGCGGCAGCAGGCGCGGCGCCGGGATGATCGCCAGGCCGGAATCGCGGCCGAAGGCGTCGACACCTTCCAGCTCGACGATGAAGTTCAGGCTCTTGTTCACCAGCAGCGGGAACGGGTGAGTCGGGTCCAGGCCGATGGGGGTAATGATCGGCGCGATCTCGTCGCGGAAATAACGACGCACCCAGGCCTTCAGCTTGGCCGTCCAGTAGCGGCGGCGAATGAAGTTGACCTGGTGCTTGGCCAGCTCCGGCAACAGGATGTCGTTGAGGATGTTGTACTGGCGGGTGACCTGCTCGTGCACCACTTCGCTGATGCGCGCCATGGCCTGATGCGGCAGCAGGCCATCGGCGCCGGCCTGTTCGCGGGCAAAGGTGATCTGCTTCTTCAGCCCCGCAACGCGGATCTCGAAGAACTCGTCGAGGTTGCTGGAGAAGATCAGCAGGAACTTCAGACGTTCGAGCAACGGATAGGACTCATCCAGCGCCTGCTCCAGCACGCGGATGTTGAACTGCAACTGGGACAGTTCGCGATGGATGTACAGGCTGGTGTCATCCAGGCTCGGCACCACCAGCGGCGCCGGCACGGGCGCCGTGACAGCAGGCACCGCTTCAACGACAGGGGCCTCGGGGGCCGGAGGAGCCACCGGAACTTCGGCGGCCTCCGTCAGGGGTTCGAGCAAAGCGCTGGGGTTGAGTCCTTCAGTGTTCATCTGCAGTTCCTGGGGGGAGATCAGGCTCCCGTCTTGAGCATTTCTGCGGCGCGTACGGCGAAATAGGTGAGGATGCCATCGGCGCCGGCGCGTTTGAAGGCCACCAGGGATTCGAGGATGACGGCCTCGCTCAGCCAGCCGTTCTGGATCGCCGCCATGTGCATGGCGTACTCACCACTGACCTGATAGACAAAGGTCGGCACGCGGAATTCATCCTTCACCCGACGAACGATATCGAGGTAAGGCATGCCCGGCTTGACCATCACCATGTCGGCGCCTTCGGCCAGGTCGGCCGCGACTTCGTGCAGGGCTTCGTCGGTGTTGGCCGGGTCCATCTGGTAGCTGGCCTTGTTGGCCTTGCCGAGGTTGGCGGCGGAGCCGACCGCATCACGGAAGGGGCCGTAGTAGGCGCTGGCGTACTTGGCCGAGTAAGCCATGATGCGCACGTTGGGGAAGTCCGCCAGTTCCAGGGCTTCGCGAATGGCCTGGATGCGGCCGTCCATCATGTCCGAGGGGGCCACCACCTGGGCGCCGGCTTCGGCGTGGGACAGCGCCTGCTTGACCAGCGCATCGACGGTGATGTCGTTCTGCACGTAGCCGTTTTCGTCGAGGATGCCGTCCTGGCCGTGGGTGGTGAACGGGTCCAGGGCAACGTCGCTGATCACACCCAGCTCCGGGAAACGGTCACGCAGGGCGCGGATGGCGCGCTGGGCGATGCCGTCGGGGTTCCACGCTTCGGCGCCGTCGAGGGATTTCTTCTCCAGCGGAGTCACCGGGAACAGCGCCAGCGCCGGAATGCCCAGCTCGACCCAGGCCTCGGCTTCCTTGAGCAGCAGGTCGATGGACAGGCGCTCGACGCCAGGCATCGAGGCCACGGTTTCGCGGCGGTTCTCGCCGTCCAGCACGAATACCGGGAGGATCAGGTCGTCGACGGTCAGGACGTTTTCGCGCACCAGGCGGCGGGAGAAATCGTCACGGCGGTTGCGGCGCAGGCGGGTTGCGGGGAACAGGCGGTTGGCAGGGGTAAAGCTCACAGCAGACTCCAGGGCCCGGAACGGACGCAGTGTGACAAATATAAGGGCCGATTATGACCGAATGGTAACAATCCGGGACAGCGACCCGAGGTCGCGTCGACCGCTGGGGAGGGAGATGGGCATTGTCCGCGGTCAATCTGATGGCATTCGGCACCGGTCGGAGCTTTTCCCGGGGCGCCATCCCGGTTAGGCTTCGCGTTCATTTCGCTGCGCACCCCAACCATGCTGCAACAATTTCTCCAGGATTTCGGCTACTTCGCCCTCTTCCTCGGCACCTTCTTCGAGGGTGAGACGATCCTGGTCCTGGCCGGCTTTCTTGCCTTCCGGGGCTACATGGACATCAACGCCGTGGTGGCCACGGCGTTCTTCGGCAGCTATGCCGGCGACCAGCTCTGGTACTACCTGGGTCGCCACAAGGGCCGGCAGATCCTTTCCCGCAAACCGCGCTGGCAGGCCATGGGCGACCGCGCCCTGGCGCACATCCGCCGCCACCCGGACATCTGGGTCCTGAGTTTCCGCTTCGTCTACGGCCTGCGCACCGTGATGCCGGTGGCCATCGGCCTGTCCGGCTATCCGCCGCTGCGCTACCTGATCCTCAACGGCATCGGCGCCCTGATCTGGGCCCTGGCCCTGGGCTTCGCCGCCTTCCACTTCGGCGCCGTGCTCGAAGGCATGCTCGGCAACCTCAAGCGCTACGAGCTGATGGTCCTCGGCGGCCTGCTGGCCATCGGCGGCCTCCTCTGGCTGAGGCGCCGCCTGCGCAACAACGGCAGGAAAGCCTGATCAGACGGCCAGCGCCGCCTCACGGCGCGGCAGGCCGAACAGCGCAAGCAGACTGACCAGGCTGTAGAGCCCCAGCAGTCCCCACCCCATCGCCCCCATCGGCAGCAACCCGAGCGCCGCGCCCGCCCAGAGTGCCGGCCAGTTCAGTGCCAGCCGCGCCAGCTCCAGCCAGCGCGCCCAGGGGCGATTCTCCAGCCAGGTACCGATCGCGTAGAGGCCGAAGGCCATCCACGCCCAAGCCAGCCAGAGCCCGGCGAGCGATGCCTTGTCGCCAGTGCCCAGCAGCCAGGTGCCGGCCACCACGTAGAGGGCGAACTGCAGCCCGGCGTACCACTTCTGCGCACGGCCCAGGGGCACCTCGAACTTGATGAAGCGCGACAGGTCGGGCTTGACCTGTGGATAACGCTCGGCCACGTCCGCCGGGCGCCAGCCGGTGCGCATGAACCAGATGCGCAACTTGTCCCAGCGGGATTCGGCGCGTACCGCGTCGCGCCAGAGCTGCACGTAGAACTGCAGGTTGGCCCAGAGCGGGTTCCAGCTGGCCAGCGGCGTGGTCACGCCGAAGATCACCGGCTC
Source organism: Pseudomonas sp. BN515 (assembly GCF_029873155.1). Lineage (NCBI taxonomy): Bacteria > Pseudomonadati > Pseudomonadota > Gammaproteobacteria > Pseudomonadales > Pseudomonadaceae > Pseudomonas > Pseudomonas sp. BN515. Next base: position 81,147 of record NZ_SSOH01000043.1, read on the forward strand.
TTCGTCCAGCTCCTCCTGGAAGGTGCCGAACAGGCGGTCCCAGAGAATGAACACGCCACCGTAGTTGCGATCCATGTACACCGGGTTCTGCGCATGGTGGACACGATGGTTGGACGGGGTAATGAAGATCCACTCCAGCCAGCCGAGCTTGGGCACATGGCGGGTATGCACCCAGAACTGGTAGAGCAGGTTCAGCGCGCCCACGGTGAAGAACACCAGGGGCGGCACGCCGGCGATGGCCATCGGCAGGTAGAAGATCCAGCCGAAAAGAAAGCCCGTGCTGGTCTGGCGCAGGGCGGTGGAGAGGTTGTACTCCTCGCTCTGGTGGTGCACGGAATGAGCGGCCCAGAGCACGTTGCGCTCATGGCCCAGGCGGTGGTTCCAGTAGTAGCAGAAGTCATAGAAGACGAAGGCCAGCAACCACACCCACAGGCTGCTGGCGGACATCTCTAAAAGCGCCAGGTGCTGCCAGGCGAAGGTGTAGGTCAACAGCCCCACCACCTTGGTCAGCAAGCCGCTGGTGGTCGACAGAACGCCGGCGCTCAGGCTGTTCAGGGCGTCGGCGGTGCGATAACTGCTCTTTCCGCGCAGGCGGTCGGCAATCAGTTCGATACCAATCAGCAGGAAGAAGAAAGGCACGGCATAAAGGACATAGTTCATGGGGCAGCCTTGTCGTCGTTCTTGTCCGGTGACCCACAGGTGGCGAAGGGGGTTGGCGCGGTGCTCGCGACCCGATTCCCCGGCCTGCTAGGATTGCTCGTCAGGGTCTGTCCGACACGCCGCCGCGCTGGCGGCATTCGTCCAGTACCCGGGATGCTACTCTCGCAACCAGCCTTCCCCCTCGGCATGGCGTGCCAACCCAAGCGGCATATGACGACAGCATGCGCAAACTCCTGAAACCCGCCCTGATCGCCCTGCTTCTCCTGGCCTGCGCGGCCTTGCTCGGACTCTATCCCTATCGTGCTGCGCTGCTGCCGCAGACCGCCGACCTGCCGGCGGCAGAACAGCGACTGGCGCCGCACCTCAGCCTGTTCACCCCGGAAGGCACCGGCCCCTTCCCCACCGTGCTGGTGTTCCACGGCTGCAGCGGCCAGAGCGCGCTGTTCATGCGCAACGTGAAAAGCTGGCTGCTGCCCGCCGGCTACGCCGTGATGTTCGTCGACAGCCATGCCGCGCGCGGCATCGAAGACTGGCGGCCGGTGTGCGACGGCAAACGCCTGTGGGGCAATGAACGCGCCATCGACGTCTACGCCGCCCTGGCGCTGGCTCGGCGCAATCCGGCCATCGACAGCGACAGGCTGGCACTGCTCGGGTACTCCCACGGCGGCTGGACCATCCTCGACGCGCTCTCCTACGACGGCAGCGCCGGCCACGGATTCCCGGCCACCGGCAAGGGCGCGCTGGCCGGCGTGCGCGGCGTGATCACCTATTACCCCTACTGCGGCTTCCCCGCCCACCTGCGCGACGGCCTCGGACACAACGCCCCGGTGCTGATGTTCCTTGGCAGCAAGGACCACGTCACCGACCACCAGCAATGCCTCTCGGCCCTCGACCAGCTCGCTGGCGATCGCCTGCAGCTGGTGCAATACGGCAATGCCGATCACGTCTTCGACCAGCGCAGCGACCTGAATACCTATCAACCCGGCCCGGCCCAGGATGCCCAGCAACGCGCACTGGCGTTCCTGCGCGAGAACCTCGGACCGGCCCAATGACCTGGAGATATCCATGACCAAGAAAGTTGCCGTGATCCTGTCCGGCTGTGGCGTTTACGACGGCGCGGAGATCCACGAGAGCGTGATCACCCTGCTGCGCCTGGACCAGCGCGGCGCCAAGGTCCAGTGCTTCGCCCCGAACATCGCGCAGCACCATGTGATCAACCACACCACCGGCGAAGAGATGCCGGAAAGCCGCAACGTGCTGGTGGAATCGGCACGCATCGCCCGCGGTGAGATCAAGGATGTGCGTGAACTGGCCGCCGCCGACTTCGACGCCCTGATCGTTCCCGGTGGCTTCGGTGCGGCGAAAAACCTTTCCGACTTCGCCATCAGCGGCGCCAACTGCATCGTGCAGCCCGACGTACTGGCCGCGGCCCGCGACTTCGCCGAGGCCGGCAAGCCTGTGGGGCTGATCTGCATCGCTCCGGCGCTGGCGGCGAAGATCTACGGCGAAGGCGTGACCTGCACCATCGGCAACGATGCCGGCACCGCCGCCGCCCTGGCCGAGATGGGCGCCCAGCACGTGGACTGCGTGGTCGCTGAAATCGTCGAAGACCACAAGCGCAAGCTGGTGACCACCCCGGCCTACATGCTCGCGCAATCGATCAGCGAGGCTGCCGCCGGCATCTACAAACTGGTGGACCGGGTGCTGGAACTGGCCCACTGATGTCCCCGAGCGGGCGGCTCCAGCCGCCCGCTTCGTGTCGATCCGGCCAATCCGCCCGCCTCTCCCGCCGTCCCCCTTGGCACCTTTGCCGCAACTAGGGCAGCGTCGGGCCATCGATGCTCTCAGGAGGCGCCATGAGCCAGGCCGACTTCATCCTCACCCCGGAACTGCAACAGGCCGTCGCCGGGTTCTTCGAACGCATTCCCTTCAATCGCGTACTCGGCATCCAACTTGGCGAGATGACCACCGAAAAGGTGGTGATGCACCTGCCGATGAAGGACGAACTGATCGGCAACTTCGTCCACGGCATCCTCCACGGTGGCGTGATTTCCAGCCTGCTCGACGTGGTAGGCGGCGCCATGGCACTGATCGGCGCCTTCGAGCGGCACCAGCACTTATCCACAGCTGAGCGCATGGAGCGGCTGTCCAAACTCGGCACCATCGATCTGCGCATCGACTACCTGCGCCCCGGTCGGGGCCGGCACTTCACTGCCACCGCCGTGCTGCTGCGCTCAGGCAACAAGGTCGCCGTGGTGCGTTCGGAACTGCACGCCGACGACGGCACCCTGGTGGCGGTGGGTACCGGCACCTACCTCTGCGGTTGAGGATTAGGGCACGGACGGACGCCCGACATCCCGTTGCAGTTGGCTATCGCCGGCCAGCTCAACGCCACCTCCCAGCCCCGTGCACTGACATGCACAGACGCCAGCGCTGCTCCGCCCGGAGAAGGATCAGGGCACTGAGCGCTAGCCCCGGCTCAGTTTCGTCAGCAGCCGGTCCAGGGAATTGGAGAAGGCCTGCCGCTCCCGGTCGCCATAAGCTGCCTGACCACCGCCCATCTGGCCCTGGTCGCGCAGGTCGGTGAGCAGGTTGCGTACCGCCAGCCGCTCGCCCATGTTGCGCTCGTCGAACTCGCGACCGCGCGGGTCGAGCGCCGCCACGCCCTTCTTCACCAGGCGATCGGCCAACGGTACGTCGCTGCAGATCACCAGCTCGCCGGGCACGGCGTTCTCCACCAGGTAGTCATCGGCCGCGTCCGGGCCGCTGGGCACCACCACCAGGCGCACGCAGGCGAAGGCTGGCTTGACCTGGCTCTGCCCGGCCACCAGCACCACCTCGAACTTGCGCTTCAGGGCGAACTTGATCACCAGGTCCTTGGCCGCCCGGGGGCAGGCATCGGCATCGATCCAGACGCGCATGGGATAGCTTCCGCAGATAGGAAAAAGGCGAGGAGTTTACACCCCCCGCCCTCCATTCAGGCTTGCGCCGCGTTGCGCTCGCGCAACCAGCTGCGGCCGTAGAGCGCTGCGATGGCCAGCAGCGCCAAGCCCTGGGCAGACAGGGTATAGGCATCGGGATGGATGCCCAGCCAGTCGAACTCGAAGAACGGCACGGGACGAGTACCCAGTACGCCAGCTTCCTGCAGTGCCGCCACACCATGGCCGGCGAACACCACCGACAGAGCACAGAGCAGGATGGCGTTGGCGGTGAAGAAGGTGCCCAGCGGCAACTTCGCCGAGCCGCGCAGGATGACCCAGGCCAGCCCCACCAGCAGCACCAGTGCGCTCACGGCGCCGGCGATGACCATGCCGTGGCCGGCCGGACCGGCCTGCAGCCACAGGGTTTCGTAGAAGAGGATCACTTCGAACAGTTCGCGGTACACCGAGAAGAACGCGAGGGTGGCAAAGCCGAAGCGACCACTGCTGCTCAGCAGGTGTTCCTTGATGTAGCTCTGCCAGGCTGCGGCATGGCGGCGGTCATGCATCCACACGCCGAGCCAGAGCACCATCACGCAGGCGAACAGCGCGGTGAAACCTTCCATCAGCTCGCGTTGAGCACCGCCGACGTCGATCAGGAACGCCGCCACCGCCCAGGTGGCGAAGCCGGCCACGATGGCCAGGCCCCAGCCGAGGTGTACGCCGCGCACCGCATTCTCCTGGCCGGTCTTGCGCAGGAAGGCGAGGATCGCGGCCAGCACGAGGATGGCTTCGAGACCTTCACGCAGCAGGATGAGCATGCTGGAAATGAAGCTCAGCGAGCCGCTCAGGCCGTCGCCGCCCAAGAGTCCGGCGGACTTGTCCAACTGGGCCTTGGCGTGCTCCAGCAATTGCGCGACCTGGCCGACCGACTGGCGATCCTGCAGGGCCTGCCGGTACGCCATCAACGCGCGCTCGGTGGTCTTGCGCTGCACGGCATCAAGGTTGTCGAGCGAGCTCTCCACCAGCTCGAAACCTTCCAGGTAGGCTGCCACCGAGAGGTCGTAGGCCTGATCGGCATCGCCATCGCGATAAGCCTTGAGGCTCTGCTCCAGGGTGGAACGGGTATGGGCGATCAGCTCCTTGGGCCCGCGCTGCTGGATCGGCGGCTGGGCGCGCTGGGCACGGAACAGCGCCTGGACGGCAGTGCCCTGGCTGGTACCCACTTCTTCCGGCGTGCGGCCGGCCAGCTCACCAAGGGAGATGGCCTCGCCCTTCACCGACGGGTCCGCGCTGAAACCGGCGATGTAGCTGGCCAGGTCCCAACGCTGACGGTCGTCCAACTGGTCGGCGAAGGCCGGCATGTCGGTGCCTTCCACACCCAATCCCAGGGTGTTGTAGAGGTCGTAGAGGCTCATCCGATCCATCCGCGCCTGGTCGCGCAGATTGGCCGGCGGCGGCTCCAGGCCCATGCCCGCCGGGCCATCGCCGGCGCCGGTGTCGCCATGGCAGACGCTGCAATGCTGGGCATAGAGCAGCGCGCCACGGGCGGGGTCGGGCGTGATGAGCGGGGCCTGGCTGACCTCGTAGGTCGCCGCGAGCCGGGTGGCCAACTGGCGGGCCTGACGGGCCACGCTGGCGCCATCCTGCTTGCCTTCGACAGCCTGGTGCAGGCTGGCGACGCCCTGCTCCAGTTCCTTCTGTCCGTCACGGGCCGGCAGGGCAACGATCAGCGCCTGCAGGGCGCCGAGGAACTCGATTTGTTCGCGGTATTCGCTGGCGTCGATGACCTTGCCATCGACCACGGTGGCCGGGTAGTCGGCACCGATGTAGCTGAGCAGGTGCAGGGCCTGGGCGGCGCCTTCGGTCTGGTCGGCCATCAGGCCGAAGCTGCAGACCAGCATCAGCGGCATCAGGAGCCAGCTGAGCAATCTCGGAATGGGGAACATGAGTCAATCTCAAATGAGAATGGGGAAACGAATTGTTACCGTCCTAACGACTCAGCTCAACCCCGGATGTCCACCCGGATTGCGGCGGTTTGTCGCAAGGAATCCCTGAAGGCCTCATGAATACTGGCCTTCAGGTCAATTGATGAGTGCTGGAAGCAGATCGGAGGAAGAAGAATTCCGACGGAATAGAGCCGGCGGCGCCGGCTCCGGGATCACACCGGTGCGCGGCGGACGGTGGCCAGCAGCGCTGCCGCACCCACGAACAGGGCGGCGAAGCTGCGGTTCATCACGCGCTGCTGGCGCGGCGTACGCAGCAGGCGCAGGACGCGGGCGGCGAGACCGGTGTAACCGGCCATGACGATCAGGTCGACGGTAATCATGGTCACGCCCATCACCAGGTATTGCTCCACCAGCGGCGCGTGGGGATCGATGAACTGCGGCAGGACGGCGAGCATGAAGACGATCGCCTTGGGGTTGCTGAAATTCACCAGGAAGCCGCGCAACACCAGGGTCAGCGGGCGGCCGATGGGACGCTCGGCGGAGTTGTCGGCCATGTCGCTGGGCAGTGCCTTCCACTGCTTGACGGCGAGATAGACCAGGTAGACCACGCCGAACCACTTGATCAGGCTGAAGGCCAGGGCGGAGGTGGCGAGGATCGCACCGACACCGGCGGCAACGATGGCGATCTGCAGGGCCAGGCCGATCTGCAGGCCGAGTGCGTTCCAGTAGCCGCGCAGGAAGCCGTATTGCAGTCCGGAAGACATGGAGGCGATGGCACCGGCACCCGGTGAAAGGCTGATCACCCAGCAGGCGACCAGGAAAGCGAGCCAGGTCTGGAGCGCCATGGCAGATACCTCGGAAACGAAAAGGGGCAGGCCGCAGAGCCTACCCCTTCGCCAGGGCACTGCACAGTACCGTCAGCGCCAGCGGCGCACCGCCTTCTGGAAGAACAGGCTGTTGGGCACCTGCACCATGGCGCCGGCGTTGTCTTCGCTGAGGTCTTCGAGGGTGGTGTAGAACAGGTTGATGGCGACCACCCTGCCCTTCACGCCCGGCTTGTCGGCGCTTTCCACCACTTCCACCTTGTCGCCCATGCGGAACGGCCCGAGGGAGAAAATCAGCACCGCGCAGAACATGTTGGAGAGCACGCTCCAGATCGCGAAGAACGCCACCGCTGCCACGGCGGCGAAACCGGTCAGGGCGGTCCACAGCACCTCGGCCGACACACCGAAGCGCTCCAGCACCAGCATGAAGGCGCTGCCGAGGATCATCCAGCGCAAGAGGCCGCGCAGCGGCAGCATCAGTTCCGGAGGCAGTTGTGGATAATGCGTCCCGAGGCGGGTGATGCCGCGGGTGACGATGCGCTGCACCAGCCACGCCAGCAGCACGATCAGCAGCACCTGGGCGGCGCGGATCAGCGGCTCGCTCCAGGCCATCAGGAGTTGCAGGTCATCCATCAGTCCGCGGCCTCCAGTTGCCGCTGCAGCTCCTCCAGGGTCTCCAGGGCGAGGAGCCAGGCTTCTTCCAGTTCGGCCTCGCGGCCTTTCAGGCGCGCCTGATCGGCCAGCAGGTCACGCAGTTCGTCCTTGCGCGCCGCATCGTAAAGCGCGGAATCGCCCAAGCGTTCCTCGACAGCGGCCAGTTGCTCGTGGACCTTGCCCAGCTCCTTCTCCAGCTTGTCGGCTTCCTTCTTGTGCGGAGCCAATTGCTGGCGCAGGGCTGCGGCCGCCTGACGCTGGGCACGCTTGTCGGTCTTGTCCGGGTTCACCGGGGCGCTGGACACAGGCGCCTGGCGCGCACGGAAATCCACCAGCCAGCGGGCATAGTCGTCGAGGTCACCGTCGAAGCTCTGCACGCGGCCATCGGCCACGAGCAGGAACTCGTCCGTGGTGCTCTTGAGCAGGTGGCGATCGTGGGACACCACCAGCACGGCGCCGGCGAAGTCTTGCAGGGCCATGGTCAGGGCCAGGCGCATTTCCAGGTCGAGGTGGTTGGTCGGTTCGTCCAGCAGCAGCAGGTTGGGCTTCTGCCAGGCGATCAACGCCAGGGCCAGGCGCGCCTTCTCGCCGCCGGAGAAGTTGGTCACCGCCTCGTCGCAGCGATCGCCCCGGAAGTCGAAGCCGCCGAGGAAGTCGCGCAGGGTCTGCTCGCGCTCGGTGGGAGCCATGCGCTGCAGGTGCAGCAGCGGACTGGCCTTGGGATCGAGCGCATCGAGCTGATGCTGGGCGAAGTAGCCGATGGCGAGATTCTCGCCACGGGCGAGGCGGCCGCCGAGGGGATCGAGGTCGCCGGACAGCGTCTTGATCAGGGTCGACTTGCCCGCGCCGTTGGGGCCCAGCAAGCCGATGCGCGCACCCGGTGCGAGCTGCAGCTTGACCTGCTGAAGCACCGTCTTGTCGCCGTAGCCGAGACGGCCTTCGGACAGGTCCAGCAGTGGGCTGGAAATCTTGTCGGCTTCGCGGAAGCTGAAGTCGAACGGTGAGTCCACATGGGCCGGCGCCAGTTCTTCCAGGCGCTCCAGCGCCTTGATCCGGCTCTGCGCCTGGCGGGCCTTGGTCGCCTGCGCCTTGAAGCGGGCGATGTACTTCTCCATGTGCGCACGTTGCGCCTGCTGCTTCTCGTACGCCTGTTGCTGCTGCGCCAGGCGTTCCGCACGGGTGCGTTCGAAGGCCGAGTAGCCGCCGCGGTACAGCGTCAGCTTTTGCAGTTCGAGATGCGCGACGTTGTCGACGACCGCATCGAGGAAATCACGGTCGTGGGAAATCAGCAGCAAGGTGCCCGGGTAGCCCTTGAGCCACTCTTCGAGCCAGAGGATGGCGTCGAGGTCGAGGTGGTTGGTGGGCTCGTCGAGCAGTAGCAGCTCGGAGGGGCACATCAGCGCCTGGGCAAGGTTCAGGCGCATCCGCCAGCCGCCGGAGAAGTCGCCGACGCGTCGGTCCATCTGCTCCGGGGAGAAGCCGAGGCCGGCCAGCAGCTTGCGCGCACGGGCGTCGGCCGTGTAGCCATCGGCGCTGTCCAGTTCGATGTGCAGGCGGGCGATGGCGGTGCCGTCGTGGCCCGCTTCTGCAGCGGCCAGCTCGCGCTGTACCCGGCGCAGGTGCTGGTCACCGTCGAGCACGTAGTCCACGGCCAGGCGTTCCAGGTTGTCCACTTCCTGGCGCATGTGGGCGATGCGCCAATCGGCGGGCAGCAGGCAATCGCCGGCATCGGGCCCAAGCTCGCCTCGCAAAAGAGCGAACAGACTGGATTTGCCGGCACCGTTGGCGCCGATTAGGCCGACCTTCTGGCCGGCGTGCAGGGTCAGTTCAGCGCCTTCTAGCAGGCGCTGCGGACCACGCTGTAGAGTGAGATTTTGCAGTCGGATCATGATGGCGGCGGAGTTTATCAGCTTCGTCGCCCTGCCGCCCGAGGAGCACCATGCCTTCAGACCTGTGGACTTTCGCCCTGCGCCTGTACACCGAACCCGGTGTCGAGCAGGCCTGCCTGCATCTTCAGGACGGCGGTGGCGATGTCTGCCTGTTGCTCACGGCCTGCTGGCTGGGACGACGCGGCACCGCCTTCGACGCTTCGCGCCTGGACACTCTGCTGCGCGTTTGCGAGCCGTGGCAGGAAGGAGTGGTGAAACCGTTGCGCGCACTACGCCAGAACTGGCGCGCCCAGGCTCAGGACGACCCGGCACTGGCCGGTTTGCGGGAACAGATCAAGGCGCTGGAACTGGACGCCGAACGCAAGCTGCTGGCTCGTCTGGAGAGTGCCGCGGATGGTTGGGCGGAAGGCGGGATGGAGCAGGTGGAAAACTGGCTGCTGGGCTGCTGCCCAGTGCTGGAAGCAGCGGACCGCGACGCGCTCGATGTTATGCGCGCCGCGGCCCTGGCGCTTTAGTTCGACGGCGAAGTCGGAGCGGCACCATTGCTGCTGACCGGAGCCACGCTGGCGACCGGTGCGGCGGCCGGAACGGCCGGAGCAACAGCGGCAGCCGGGGTAGCGGCGGCAGGCTTGGCGACCGGAGCCGGAGCGGCGGGCTTCGCGGCAGCGGGTTTGGCCGGAGCGGCCTTCTTCACTGCCGGCTTGGCGGCCGGTTTCTTCGCAGCGGGCTTGGCGGCAGCTGCAGGCTTGGCGGCAGTTGCGGCCGGCTTGGCTGCGGCAGCGGGCTTGGCCGCTACTGCTGGCTTGGCTGCAGGTTTGGCAGCAGGCTTCGCGGCGGCCTTGGCAGCTGGTTTCGCAGCTGGTTTCGCAGCTGGTTTGGCTGCGGGCTTGGCGGCAGCGGCGGGTTTCGCGGCAGCCGGTTTAGCAGCCGGCTTGGCAGCAGCGGATTTTGCAGCCGGCTTCGCAGCAGGCTTGGCTGCGGCTTTGGCGGCAGGCTTCGCGGCAACCTTGGCAGCCGGTTTGGCTGCGGGCTTCGCAGCAGCAGCGGGTCTGGCGGCAGCCTGTTTCGCAGCTGGCTTGGCAGCGGCGGATCTAGCAACAGGCTTCGCGGCGGGCTTGGCTGCAACTTTGGCGGCAGGCTTGGCTGCGACCTTGGCAGCGGGCTTCGCGGCAGGCTTGGCTGCAGCAACCTTGGCAACAGGCTTGGCAGCCGGTTTCGCGGCGGGTTTGGCCGCGGCTCTGGCAGCCGGTTTCGCAGCAGGCTTCGCGGCAGCCTTGGCCACAGCGGGTTTGGCTTCGCGGGAGGTCAGCGCCTTGCTGGCGGCCTCACGCACTTTGCCCACGCCCTGGGCGAGCTTCAGGCTCTCCTGGGAGTCACGCTTGAGCTGGGCGATGTAGGTACGGGTTTCGGCCTGACGATTCTTCAGGGTCTCGAGCAGCGCTTCGAGTTCACCGATGTTGGCCTTGGCCTTGGCTTGCGCCTTGGCTTTGCCGGCCTTGGCGGCATCCTGCAGCTTGGTACGAGCGGCGTGCAGTTTTTCCTGGCTCTTGCCACGCTGCTTCTCCAGTTTGGTCAGCAGCTTTTCAGCGTCGACCGAAGCTTGGGCGCAGGCTTTTTCGAGGTGTTCGAGCAGGCTGTGGGAAAGCTGATGCAACAGGTGCAGCGGGGTGCTTACGGGCTTCTTCTTGGCCGACATGGTATGCCTCCTGGCGGGCGTTATTTGGCCCATACTAGTCGCCTGTTTCGCGAGTCGCCAGAGGCCGCGCAATTCCGCCCGCCAGGGCCTTGCGACTGATCGCCGGTGCAAGGTCTCACGAGTGCGATCCAGACCTGGACCCGCGAGGTCGGAAATCCCTCTTTGCACCGACAGCCGCACAATGCCGCAATGGCTCTGGAATCAGGTTTCCAGCGAGGCTCAACACCCTGATTCCAGCGCCGTCAGGACAGTGATCAGGCCGGTTGCGAGGCCTGGCCCTGATGGGCGTTGTGCAGCACTTCGATCAGGCAGTCTTCCAGCTCGAAGCGTTCGTGAAGCAGCTGCCCGAGATTCTTCAATTCGCTAGTCAGGCAGAGATCACGGCAATCGCCATTGTCGCAGCGGTCGTTGAAGGCCAGCGCGACTTCGGTGATGGCTTCGATGCGAGGATAGATTTGCTTGGCGAGGTCGAGGCCGCGTTGGTCGCCAAACGCTTTCGCCTCATTGAGCAATTGCTCGTAGACCTCGAAGTGCCCTGCAGAAACATAGTCCAGCAGGACCTCACAGAACCTTTGCAGCCCTTCTGCGTTGGCGCTGGGGGCTTGTGGTTTTTCGCTCAGCGAGCTGTATACGCGGACCAGCTCATGGCGCTCCTGCAGCCAGCGGTCGATCAGCTGGTGCACGCCACCCCAACGTTCCTGAGCGTTCTGGCAACTTTCGAGCATGGTGACGACCTCACTTCCCTAATTCGGTAATGCCGTTATACGTCCGCTCCGAGACGGTTTTTTGTCGACCGGTGCAAGATCTTGGGAAGACACCACCAAAACGGCAATATTCCGGCGGCGCGTGCGGGCCAGATTATGCCCGCCGGGCAGTGCCATCAAGGCGCTGGCAGGAAAAAATTCATACGAGCGTTTAAACGACAGGCCGCGGCCAGTCTGGCCGGAGCCGTTTGGCCCACGCGGCGAATTGGCGCAGTGAACGAAGGGCAGGAAAACGGCGGGAAAGTGCAGCGGCAGGGCGCATGGCAAGCCATGCGCCCTGAGGGATCAAGCGCGGCGCAGCAGCTGATAGAGCGAGAACAGGATGCAGCCGGCGAAGGCCAGCAGGCTCCATTCGGGAATGCTCATGCCGAAGAGTGTCCAGGTCACTGCCGCGCAGTCGGCGGTGCCATGGAGCATGGTCTTGACGATCTGCAGGAACGGCCACGCCTCGATCATGTAATCGAAGCTCGGCAGGCAGGCGGGCAACTGGTCCGCCGGCACGCTCTGCAACCAGATCTGGCGACCGGCGAAACCCGCGCCACCTGCAGAGAAGAGCAACGCCAGCACGGCGTAGACACGTCGCCCGGTGCGCTCTGGACCATGGATTGCCGCGATCAGGCAGACGATGCCGAAGGCGATGATGAAGACGCGCTGGACGATGCACAGCGGGCAGGGTTCGAGACCCAGGGCGTGTTCGAGGTATAGCGCGCCGCCCATGACGGCAACGCAACCGAGGAATGCGAACAGGAAGAGTGAACGCGGGCTTGCCAGGGACATGGCGGCTCCGTTGGGTTATCAGGAAGGGCGTTACGGTAGTGGAAAGCGCCTTGGGCTTTCAAGGCGACCGACTAGGCTGGATGAGGTTGCCTATCCGGAGAACACCGCCATGTGTCGGCTACTCATGCTTGCCCTGCTCCTGCTGTCCGGAGTAGCCAACGCCGCGTTGCCCCTGGAGCGTATCCGGTTGCCCGAGGGGTTTCGCATCACGCTGGTAAGCGACCAGGTGCCCGATGCCCGGGAAATGACCTGGGGTGAGCGCGGTACGCTCTTCGTCGGCAGCAACGCGGCAGGCGCCGTCTATGCACTGGCCCCCACCAGCGGCAAGGTTCGCACCATCGCCAGCGGCCTACAGCTTCCAGTTGGCGTGGCCTACAAGGGAGGCGACCTTTACGTCTCCGCGGTCAGTCGAATCCTGCGCCTGCACGACATAGAGTCGCGACTGGATTCTCCACCCAAGCCCGAGGTGGTGTATGCCGACCTGCCACGAGAAACCCATCACGGCTGGAAGTTCATCGCCTTCGGTCCCGACGGCAAGCTCTACGTGCCGATAGGAGCACCTTGCAACGCCTGCGCGGAAGACCCCGACATCTATGCCGCCATCCACCGCATGAACGCCGATGGCAGCGGCAGGGAGCTGGTGGCGCGCGGCGTGCGCAATACAGTGGGATTCGACTGGCACCCGCAGACAGGCGAGCTCTGGTTCACCGACAACGGTCGCGACCTGATGGGCGACGACGTGCCCGACTGCGAGCTGAATCGCCTGGAAAAAGTCGGTCAGCATTTCGGCTTTCCCTACTGTCATGCCGACGATGTAGCCGACCCGACATTCTCCAAGCGTCCCTGCAGCGAATTCGTCGCACCCGTGGTGAAGCTGGGGCCGCATGTGGCGCCGCTCGGAGTGCGCTTCTACACCGGTGAACAATTCCCCGCGGAATACCGCAACAACCTGTTCATCGCCGAGCACGGCTCGTGGAACCGCAGCGAGAAGATCGGCTACCGGATCAAGCGAGTCGAGCTCAACCCGGACGGCAGCCTGAAACGCCAAAGCGTGTTCGCCGAGGGCTGGCTCGAAGATGGCGATGTCTGGGGACGTCCGGCGGACGTGCTGGTGACCCCAGACGGCGCGCTGCTGGTGAGCGATGACTACGCCGGGGCTGTCTACCGCATCGACTACGTAGGGAAGTGACCCCGCAGTGCAACGAAAAAGGCCCGGGACTTCCCGGGCCTTTCTGCATCAGGCGATTTTCTCTGCCGGCAAGGGCAAGGCCGGCAGACGCTGGTCGAGCAGACCGAGGCCTTCCTGGAACAGCTGGTTGCTGCGCTCCACTTCCCCCATCTGCGCCAGCAGACGGGCGAGTTCGGCACAGGTTTCAGGGTCACGACGGAAGCTCAGGCTGCTCTCGAAGTACTCCCGCGCCTTGCCCCAGAGGCGATTGCGCAGGCACAGGCGGCCAAGGGTGAGCAACAGCGCACTGTCACCGGCATGCTCCTTCAACCAGCCCTCGGCCGTCTGCAGTTGGCGGGCCGGGTCGCGACCACGCAGCAGGCCGTAGAAACGCACCAGTGCTTCATCGTAGCCGCGCTTGATGGCGCCACGTACGGACTCCTCGGCTTCTTCCTCGGCACCTAGGCGGCGCAGTTGTTCGGCAAAAGCCAGCACCAGGCGAGGCTCATTGCGCTGGGCTGACGACAGCTGCTGCCAGGCGCGAGTCAGGGGCTGCAGGGCGGTTTCGCCTTCGTTCAGCCCTTCTTCGCCGGCCTGATGCAAGCGGGCGCTCCAGACGCGCAACTCGAGTTCAGCCAGTTGGCCCTCCGGCAGGGCCTTCTCCTTGCGCAAGGTCGGCAGCAGGCCAACCAGAGCTGCCCAGTCGCCCCGCACCTCATGCACATGGAGCAATTGACGCAGCACCTGATGGTGACGCGGATGACGCTCGTGCACGGCCTTGAGGGTTTCCAGCGCGGCTACCGAATCGCCGCGGTCCAGTTGCAACTCGGCATGGGCCAGGGCGATAGCCAACTCGGCCTGAGGCTGACGCTCCAGGGCACGTTCCAACAGTTGCTCGGCCTCTTCGATCTGGCCGATCTTCTGCGCAGCACGGGCCGCACCCAGGTAATAGATCAGCGGCTGCGGATCACCCTCGGCAGCGCGTTTGAGGTGGCGCAGCGCGCGAGCCCAGCGGCCTTCGGCGAGATCCAGCAGCCCCTGTTCGGAGGCCAGCCTCGCGCGACGCCGGGCATTGCGCCGCGACCAGGGATTGACCACGCCGCCGGACACCGCCACCAGCCGTAGCAGGTAGCGCAGGACGATGAACAACAGCCAGAGGGCCGCCAGCAGCGCCAGGGTCGCCCAGAGGGTGGACTCGTAGCGGAAGCCCTTGTAGGCCACGAGCACGTAGCCCTTGTGCTGGGCGACGGCCATGCCGATGAGGGTGGCTGCGGCACCGATTACCGCGAGGATCAGCAGGACCTTGAGCAGGCGTTTCATTGGCCGGCCTCCTTGGCCGGCTCGGCGGCGGCCGGCGCCTCGGATTCCTCAGCTGCCGCGCCCGGAGTGCGCTGCAGGTAGGCCTGCAGGGCGCTCAGTGCCGGCGCGAGATCAGGCGCCTGGACCTCCACCGGCTGACCGGCAAGTTCGTCGAGGCGGGCGAGCAGCGCGCGGCTATCCGGATTCTCTTCGTTGAAGTGGCCGTTCAGTACTTCACGGGCCTGGCGCAGGGACTGCTGATAGACCTGGGTCTGCCCGTGCAGCGCACCCCATTGCGCCTGCTCCAGGGCCAGCGACAGGGCGAGGCGGACCTGGGACAGGCTCTGCCCGGCCAACAGCGGCTTGATGTCCTGGCTGGCGTCCAGCTGGATGCGGAAGTAGTGCGAGAGTTTCTCCAGCCACTCGGCCCAGGCGCTGCCACCGTCGCCTTCGGCGGCCATGTCCATCAGCACACCGCCTTTGTCCTCGAAGGACGGCACCAGCGGATTGAGCTGCGCCGCCTGCTCACGCAGCGCGCCGAGCTGGAGGAACAGGCCGGTACGATCCGGCTGCTCGGTGCTGCGCAGGGCGGCAAGGCTCTTCGCCAGTTGCTCGCGAGCGGCATAGGCGCCGGGATCATCCTGCTCGCGAAGGATGTCATCGGCGGCCTGCACCAGGGCGGTCGCACTGTGGATATCCTGCAGCGCGGAGAGCCGCAGGCTGGCCAGGCGCAGCAGGTGCTCCGCCTCGGCCAGGCGCCAGTCCTTGCGGCTGGCGCCGAGGATGGTTTCCAGGCGCTGGCGCAGCTGTTGCTGATCGCCCTGCAGGTCCACCAGCAGACGGCGACGCTCGTCCAGTTCGGCAGCGCTGGGCAGTTCTTCCAGGCGTTGGGTGAGTTGTTGTTCGCGCTGGGCCAGGGCGCGGGTCTGGCCACGGGCATCCTCGACCATGCTCAGTTGTTGCTGGTCGCGGCTTTCCAGGGTTCGCACCTGCCAGAGACCCCAGCCGCCCACGGCGATGCCGGCGGCGCCCAGCAGCAGGGCGAACAGCGCCAGGCCATTGCCCCGAGGAGCAGGCGCGGCACTGGCAGGGGTTACGGGTTCGGCGGCTACGGTGTGTTGCTCTTGGTTCGGGGCTTCTGCTTCGCTCACGTATCCATCCTTCGCATCAGTGGGCCGGCGCCGGATACTGCCTGAGCGCCGCCAGCAAGGCCGCGGCACTGGCGCCACGACAATCCACAACATTCTTCACGCCCGCCTCTGCGGCCTGCTCGGCCACACGCGGGCTGGGTACGAACAGGGTCAGGCGAGCCAACTCGGACCAGGCGTCGCCCGCCAGGCGCTGGAGGTTCTCCAGGCCCTGACCACTGCTGACCACCAGACCATTCAGGCGTTCCGACTCGACGCGGCGCGCCAGGGTGCCGGCCGGGTAGTCCGGCAGGCAGCGCCGATAGAGTTCCAGATAGTCGACCGCGACGCCTTGGCCGCGCAAGCGCTCGGCGAGGAATTCTCGGCCACCCTCGCCACGCATGATCAGCAGCCTGGGGTTGGGCACGGAAAGCGCTTCGGCCAGTTGCGGCAGCGTCAGCAAGGCCTCGCTATCGTCACCGTCCGCTGGCCAGGCCGTCGGCAGGCCGTACGCTTCGAGCAGGGCACCGGTGGCCGCGCCAACGCTGAACCAGCGCTGATCGGCAGGCGGTTGCGGCCAGTAGCGATCAAGCAACTCAAGGCCGAGACGCGCCGCCGGCTTGCTGACCACCACCACCGCGCAGTAGCGATCGAGTTCAAGGATGACGCCACGCTGCTCGGGCGTTTCCTCGATGGGTTCGATGGCCAGCAACGGCAGGCTGCTGCTGAACACCTGCTGCTCGGCCAGGGTCGCGGCCAGGGCTTCGCACTCCTCGGCGGGACGCGTCAGCAGCAACCGCCAACCCGTCACGGGTGACCGGCCTCGCCGTAGACGGCCTTGAGGATGTCACCGGCGCCCTGTTCCAGCAGCTCATCGGCGACCTTCACGCCCAGCGCTTCGGCATCGGCAGAGGCGGCACGGGCCTCGGCACGCAGCAGCTTGCCGCCGTTGGGCTCACCGACCAGGCCGCGCAGCCAGAGCTGGTCGCCTTCGAGGATCGCGTAGCAGGCGATGGGCACCTGGCAACCACCATTCAGGTGCTTGTTCAAGGCGCGCTCGGCGGTGACGCGCAGGGCAGTCGCCTGGTGATGCAGGGGCGCCAACAGGGCGTGGATTTCGCTGTCCGCGGTGCGGCACTCGATGCCCACGGCACCCTGGCCACCGGCCGGCAGGCTGTCCTCGACGCTGATGGAGGAACGGATGCGGTCCTCGAAGCCCAGGCGGATCAGGCCGGCGGCGGCGAGGATGATGGCGTCGTACTCACCGGCATCCAGCTTGGCCAGACGGGTATTCACGTTGCCACGCAGGAACTGGATCTTCAGATCCGGCCGACGGGCCAGGAGCTGGGCCTGGCGACGCAGGCTGGAGGTGCCAACCACGCTGCCGGCAGGCAGGGCGTCGAGGCTGTCGAAGCGATTGGAGACGAAGGCATCGCGCGGGTCTTCACGCTCGCAGATGCAATACAGGCCGAGACCTTCGGGGAAGTCCATGGGCACGTCCTTCATGGAGTGCACGGCGATGTCGGCCTCGTTCTCCAGCAGGGCGGTTTCCAGCTCCTTCACGAACAGGCCCTTGCCACCGATCTTCGCCAGCGGCGCGTCGAGCAGCTTGTCGCCCTTGCTCACCATGGGCACCAGGCTGACCTTGATGCCAGGGTGCGCTTCTTCAAGACGGGCTTTGACGTATTCGGCCTGCCACAGGGCCAGGGCACTCTTGCGGGTGGCGATGCGGATCTCGCGGGACATGATCATTTCCGGAAACGGTAATGCCCGGAATCATAACAGGCCCGCGCACTGCCAGGGCGCGGGGGGATGTCGCGCAGCGACACGGTTTGTCGAAGAAACGCAGCCGAAACGGAACGAGCCGACTGACGGCCCGCTACAGGTTGTTCATCAGTTTCCGCACACCGGCCACATGGCGGCGGCTGACGGTCAGGGCCTCACCGTTCATACCCTTGAGGTAGAGCTGGAAGTGGCCCAACGGAGTGCGCTGCAGCCGCTCGATTCGCTCGCGGGCCACCAGGGCGTTGCGGTGGATGCGCACGAAACGGTCGCCGAACTCGTCTTCCAGCGCCTTGAGGGGCTCATCCAGCAGCACCTCGCCATGCTCATGGCGCAGGGTCACGTACTTGTGGTCGGCAATGAAGAAGATCACCTGATCCAGGGGGATCAGCTCGATGCCTTTCCGGGTTCGGGCGCTGATGTGACTTCGGGGACCGCTCCCGCTGACCGCAGCAGGACGGGTCAGCGCAGCGAGTTGCACACGGTTGGGTCGCTCGGCCTTCTTCAGCGCCTCCGCCAGGGACTCGGAGCGCACGGGTTTGACCAGGTAGCCCACGGCACTGACCTGAAAGGCCTCCAGGGCGAATTCGTCGTGGGCCGTGCAGAAGATCACCGCTGGCGGCGCTTCGCGTTCACAGAGCTTGGCGGCCACCTGCAACCCGTCCAGGCCTGGCATTCGAATGTCGAGCAGAACGACATCCGGCTTGAGGCTGTCGATCAAGGTGAGCGCCTCCTCGCCATTGCTGGCGGCAGGCTCCAGTACTCGGTACCCCTCGAGGTCGCCGACCAGTCGGCTGAGGCGCTCGCGGGCTAGGGGTTCATCGTCGACGATCAGGACATTCATATCGCACGGGCTTCCTGCGTGAGTCTCGCACAAGGATAGCGTAGACAGGTGAAGTGGCGGCCGTCACGGCGCTCCACGCTGAGACTTGCCCGCGGCCCGAAAAGTGCCGTCAGGCGCGCGTCGATATTGCGTAGAGCCTGCTGGGTTCCACGCGATGGCGACTGCCCCTGGACCTCTTCGTAAGGGTTGCTTACGCAGAGGCGGAACATGCCATCGCGATAATCCGCTTCGATCTTTACCAGCCCCCCTTCGATGCGCGGCTGGATGCCATGAATCAGGGCATTCTCC
The DNA here is from genome assembly GCF_029873155.1 of Pseudomonas sp. BN515. Classification (NCBI taxonomy): domain Bacteria; kingdom Pseudomonadati; phylum Pseudomonadota; class Gammaproteobacteria; order Pseudomonadales; family Pseudomonadaceae; genus Pseudomonas; species Pseudomonas sp. BN515. The sequence continues at coordinate 99,786 of NZ_SSOH01000043.1, forward strand.
AGCAACGGCTGCAGCGTCAATTGGGGGATGGGTAGATCGTCCGGTACTTCATTCACCTGCCAATCCAACTGTAGCCGGTCTCCGAGACGATATTGCTCGATCGAGAGATATCGTTTCGCCAATTCCACTTCCTCGCCCCAGTCGACCAGGGTGCCGGGCTTGGCCAGGCTGGCACGGAATATGTCGGAGAGGTCGAGTACGGCCTGCTCGGCCTTGTCTGGATCGATCACCACCAGACTCGCGATGCTGTTCAGGCTGTTGAACAGGAAGTGCGGGCGGATGCGCGCCTGCAGGGATTCGATGCGTGCCTTGAGCTCGGCCTGCTGCTGCTTGCGCCACTGGCTCTGCAGATAGAAGTAGCGCAGCAGCAGCGCGGACATGATCAGGCTGATCAGTCCATGGCGCAGGTAAAGGTTGACCTCGCCATTGCGCGGCAGCGGTCCGCCGAGATCGAAGTAGTCGGCCACCGCAGTGCCGGCCAGGGTCAGGCCCACCACCAGGGCGCAGCACAGGCTTCCGGCGAGGGCCGCCCGCATGCGCGCCAGCAACGGTCTGAGCTGGCACAACACCGCCGCCGACAGCAGGACGATCCACTGCACGAAAAGGGAGGTCAGAGCCAGGCGCACCCAGTTGAAACTGGGCAGCATGGGCTCGGCCAGCACCAGCACCAGTACCAGCAGTTCGGCCAGCAGCACCAGTCCGAGCAAAGCCTCGGGCAGGCACAACTCCGGCAGGAAGAAATCGTCGTTGGCGGTTTTGGAACGCGCTTTCTTTTTCAGGCGCTTTGGCATCCCGGACATATCCCCAATGGCCCGGCGAGCGACCAGCCGGGGTCGCCGGGCAAAAGCCTGTACTGAACCATCAAACCCACGGAAATTCCGTGAAGGCAGCGGCAATCTGCCCAACCCCCGACCGGACAGGCCGCGCCGGTTTTTCCGGCAACACTGTTATTATCGACGGTATTTTCCGGCCCATCGGCTTTCTTTCACCTTCCGCACCGAGTGAACCCATGAGCACCGACAAGACCAACCAGTCCTGGGGTGGCCGCTTCAGCGAGCCCGTCGACGCCTTCGTCGCCCGTTTCACCGCGTCCGTAGACTTCGACAAGCGCCTGTACCGCCACGACATCATGGGCTCGATCGCCCATGCCACCATGCTGGCACAGGTCGGCGTGCTCAGCGACGCCGAGCGCGACGCCATCATCGACGGCCTGAAGCAGATCCAGGGCGAGATCGAGGCCGGCAGCTTCGACTGGCGCGTGGACCTGGAAGACGTGCACATGAACATCGAAGCGCGCCTGACCGACCGCATCGGCGTCACCGGCAAGAAGCTGCACACCGGCCGTTCGCGCAACGACCAGGTCGCCACTGACATCCGCCTGTGGCTGCGCGACGAAATCGACACCATCCTCGGCGAAATCACCCGCCTGCAGCAGGGCCTGCTGGGCCTCGCCGAAGCGGAAGCCGGCACCATCATGCCCGGCTTCACCCACCTGCAGACCGCCCAACCTGTGACCTTCGGCCACCACCTGCTGGCCTGGTTCGAGATGCTCAGCCGCGACCACGAGCGCCTGGTGGATTGCCGCAAGCGGGTCAACCGCATGCCGCTGGGTTCGGCCGCCCTGGCCGGCACCACCTACCCGATCCAGCGCGAAATCACCTGCCAGCTGCTCGGCTTCGACGCCGTTGGCGGCAACTCCCTGGACGGCGTGTCCGACCGTGACTTCGCCATCGAATTCTGCGCCGCGGCCTCCCTGGCGATGATGCACCTGTCGCGCTTCTCCGAAGAGCTGGTGCTCTGGACCAGCGCCCAGTTCCAGTTCATCGACCTGCCGGACCGCTTCTGCACCGGCTCCTCGATCATGCCGCAGAAGAAGAACCCCGACGTGCCTGAGCTGGTACGCGGCAAGTCCGGCCGGGTGTTCGGCGCCCTCACCGGCCTGCTGACCCTGATGAAGGGCCAGCCGCTGGCCTATAACAAGGACAACCAGGAAGACAAGGAACCGCTGTTCGACGCCGCCGATACCCTTCGCGACAGCCTGCGCGCCTTCGCCGACATGGTTCCGGCGATCAAGCCCAAGCGCGAAATCATGCGCGAAGCGGCCCGTCGCGGCTTCTCCACCGCCACCGACCTGGCCGACTACCTGGTGCGCAAGGGCCTGCCCTTCCGTGACTGCCACGAGATCGTCGGCCACGCGGTGAAGTACGGCGTGGACACCGGCAAGGACCTGGCCGAAATGAGCCTCGACGAACTGCGCCAGTTCAGCGACCAGATCGGCGACGACGTCTTCGCCGTGCTGACCCTGGAAGGTTCGGTCAACGCCCGTGACCACATCGGTGGCACCGCGCCGAACCAGGTCCGCGCCGCCGTTCAGCGTGGCAAGGACCTGCTGGCCACCCGCTGACCGCTCTCCGGGCGGCGACCCACGCCGCCCGGTTTCCCCCGACGACAGGACATCGCCATGACCGACGACATTGATGACGGTGAAGAGGCCTTCGCCGAGGCCACCCTGACCCAGGCCATCGAGAACCAGATCGAGGCCGGCGAACCGCCTGCCGCTCGCGCCACCTTCAACAAGCTGACCCTGGTGGGTTATGAGCGCGAGGAAATCCTCCAGCTGATGGCCCTGGTCCTGGCCCACGAAATCGACGCCATGCTCGCGGCGGACCGCCCCTTTGACACCGAATGGTACGAAAGGGCCTTGCGGGCACTGCCTGACCTGCCCGAAGATCAGGCCTGACCTCGCCTACACTCCACAGACTCCAGATTCCGGCCGGCCATCGCCGGCCTTTGCAGTACAACAAGAACTAGGAGCGACCATGGTCTTCACCCCCGAACTCATTGCGGAATTCGAACTGCTGGCCCTGTTCAACCTGGACAACTCCCAGGAAGGCCTGAAGGTTCACAACAACGCCAACCCCAAAGCCCAGGCCGCAGTGATGCGATTGCACCAGAAAGGCCTGATCACCCAGCCCGACGGCGGCTACCTGACCAGCCTCGGACTGGACGCAGCCGAACACGTCCAGGCGCTGCGCACCATCCTCGTGCCCCAGCCCGCCTGACACTGCCGCTCAAGTCGGCAACATAACGGGCGATACAATGCGGATGCCTGCCGGCGGTGAAGGCCGCCGGCGAGCCTCCAGCATCGGGACAAGAACAGAGCATGACGCGCACCCAGGAAATCCGCCCGGACATCGACGACGGTATCGACCGCAAGGTCCTCGCGCAGCTGCGCGCCCGCTTCCTCAAGATCAATGACGGCCGCCTGGATCGTGCCATGCAGGCCCTGTCCACCCGCCAGCAGTTGGTCCTGAAGCTGTTGCCGTTGCTGTTCCACGTCAATCACCCGCTGCTTCCCGGCTACGTATCCGGCACCACGCCCGCCGGGCTCTCCGCCTTCGAGCCTGATGACGACCTGCTGGCCGAAGCCCAGCGGCTGACCCGCTCCTTCGCCTACAAGGCGCGACGCGGTCCGCAGCCGACGCCCATCCACGGCCTGTTCCTGATGGGCAGCCTGGGCACCATCGCCCAGGCCGAACAGAGCGACATGGACATCTGGGTCTGCCACGCCCCGGAACTGGATGCCGCCGCCATCGCCGAGCTGCAGCGCAAATGCACGGCCCTGGAACAGTGGGCGGCCGGCCAGGGTGCCGAGGCGCACTTCTTCCTGATCGACCCGGCGCGCTTCACCCAGGGCGACCGCGAAACACGGCTGACCTCCGACGACTGCGGCACCACCCAGCACTACCTGCTGCTGGACGAGTTCTATCGCACCGCCATCTGGCTCGCCGGGCGCACCCCGCTCTGGTGGCTGGTGCCGGTGTACGAGGAAGCACGCTACGCCGAATACACCAGCACGCTACTGTCAAAGCGTTTCATCCGTGCCGAGGAAGTCCTCGACCTTGGCCACCTGGCGCACATTCCCCCAGGCGAGTTCATCGGCGCCAGCATGTGGCAGCTGTACAAGGGCATCGAGTCTCCCTACAAGTCCGTACTCAAGCTGCTGCTCACCGAGGTCTACGCCAGCGAGCACCCGCGAGTGGCCTGCCTGTCGTTGCGCTTCAAGGAAGCGGTCTACGCCAACCGCCTGGACCTGGATGAGCTGGACCCTTACATGGTGGTTTACCGCCGCCTGGAGGAGTACCTGCGTGAGCGCAACGAGACCGAGCGGCTGGAACTGATTCGCCGCTGCCTTTACCTCAAGGTGAACAAGAAGCTCAGCCGGCCGCCGCGCAACCGCAGCAAGAGCTGGCAGCGGTTGTTGCTGGAGCGTCTGACTGCCGAGTGGCACTGGCAGCCTCGGCAACTGGCGATGCTGGACAGCCGCAGCCAATGGAAGGTGCGCCAGGTGCTGGCCGAGCGTCGCGCGCTGGTCAACGAACTCACCTACAGCTATCGCTTCCTGTCCCAGTTCGCCCGTACCGAACAGGCCAGCGGCACCCTCAGCAGTCGCGATCTGGGCGTGCTCGGACGGCGCCTCTACGCCGCCTTCGAACGCAAGGCGGGCAAGGTCGAGTTCATCAACCCGGGGATCGCCCCTGACATCGCCGAAGACACCCTGACCCTGGTGCAGTGCCCCAGCCCGGACGCCGGGGGCGAGACCCAATGGGCGCTGTTCTCCGGCAGCCTGAATACCCTCGAGTGGCGGGACTTCGCGCCGCTCAAGCGCAGCCGCGAACTGATTCCCCTGCTCGCCTGGTGCCACCGCAACGGCGTGATCGATGCCGGCACCCGCCTTTCCCTGCATCCGGGCACCAGCGACCTGACCGAACAGGAGCTGTCCAACCTGCTGACCAGCCTGCAGCAGACGTTCCCCCAGCCACTGGGGCAGGTGGATGAAAACGCCCTGTTGCGCGCGGGAGTGCCGTCGGAAGTGCTGCTGCTGGTGAATGTCGGGGTCGACCCGCTGAAGCAGCACAGCCAGAAGAACCTCCACATGACCACCGAACGTACCGACGCCCTGGGCTACTCCGGGGTGCGCGAGAACCTGGTGGTGACCATCGATCAGGTCATCCTGAACAGCTGGAACGAGCTGCTGGTCAGTCGCTACGACGGCCCGGATGCCCTGCTCGCCTGCCTGCGCGACTACCTCAACAGCCTGCCTGCCAGCGGCGAACGGCCCGGCCTGCGGGTGCGCTGCTTCTGCCGCAACCGCGCCCAGGCCATTAGCCAGCGGGTGCAGGAGCTGTTCGATGACGCCCAGGAGTTGCTCGGCGCTGCCGGAGTGCCGCGCTTCCTGCTGCAGGTGCAGCAGCGCTTCCACGTGCTGCAACTGGAACCAGGCCAGGTCAGCCACGCGAGCCTCAACGATCTGCCGGCCCTGGTGGAACACCTCGGCCGCGACCTGCCGGGCTACAGCCCATTGCAGCTGGACCGGCATGCGCTGGAGGAGCAGGACCTGGCGGTGATCCTCCCCCTGGGCCGGCCGAATTGCATCCAGGTGTTCTATCGCCAGATCGGCGAGGTCGCCGAAATCAGCCTGCTGGACGAGCACAACGCCCTGTGGCGCCAGCGCCTGCCGTTCCGCGATGAACAGAGCCTGCTGACCCCGCTGCACCGTTTCCTGCAGTCGCTGCTCTACCGGCGCAATGCCCTGCTGCCACTGGACAACCCCGTGGCCGTGCCGTCGCCGGAAATCTTATATTACGAGGTGGTGCGCCAGGGGCGCCAGCTGGAACGCCGAGCGGCGCCGTCAGCAGCGGTCAGCCATCCCTTCTATGACGTACAGGCCATCGTCGAGCCAGCCGAGCAGGGACAGGTGCATGTGACCCTCTACTGCAACCACCGCGAGTTCTCCGAGCTGGAATACGGTGCGGGCCTGTTCGCCGCCGTGGCCCGGCACATCCTCGCCCAGCGCCGCGTGCCGGAACGCTACCCCTGCTACATCACCGACCTCGACCTGTCGCGGGTGGCGGGCCGGGGCCAGGCACAGACCGTGCACTACCTGCGCTACAAGGTTGAACTGGAAGAAAGGCTGAACCGCGCATTGCGCGACGGTTGAATCAGCAGGAGCGAATTCATTCGCGATGCAGGACGACGTCCTGCCGTAGGTTGCGGCTGAGGCCACGAAGCCCAACGGGCTGGACTCAGCTGCTGGGCTTGCGCTGTAGGGGCGAATTCATTCGCCAAGGGCGGCGAAGCTGCCCCCATGTGAACCACAGAGGGCGAACCTGCGGTCCGCTTGGCGATTGAAATCGCCCCTACAGCCCGAACAAACATCAGAAGCTGAATCAGCGCGCGTATTCGCCAGCTGCTTCGGGCTGGTACTCGACGGCCAGCAGCGTCAGCTTGAGGGTCTTGCCGCCGGGCACCGGCCAGTCGATGTGCTGACCGACGGACAGGCCGAGCAGTGCGCTGCCCACCGGAGCGAGGATGGATACCTTGCCTTCGCCACCCACGTCTTCCGGGTAGACCAGGGTCAGGTGGTAGTCCTTGCCACTGCTTTCCTCACGGCAATGCACACGGGAATTCATGGTGACGACGCCCGGCGGAACCTCCTCGTGGCCAACCACCTGGGCGCGAGCCAGCTCGCGTTCCAGCGCCTCGGCGGCGGGGCCGAACTCCTCCAGGCTGTCGAGCAGGCGCTCCAGGCGTTGCAGGTCGAGACGGGTAATGGTGATGGACGGGTGGGTGTTCATGGCGAACGCGCGACTCCTTTGCAGGTTACGAAAAAAGCAAAACCCCGCCCGAAGGCGGGGTTTCAGATTCTGTCTGGCCGGGCAACTTGTCCGGAAGCCCGACAGTACGTCAGGCCGCCTGCAATTGGCAAGACCGCCCGGTCAGCCCGGCGCGGGCCGCCGTCTTTGCTGGGCGGAGGCGCAGATTTCGCGGCGCCGCAGGTCGCTGGCCCCGTTCCACTCGCAGATTTCCGCCAGGGTACGGCCACAACCGACGCACACGTCGCTGTCGTCCAGACAACAGCGTCGGATGCATGGCGACGGGTAGCGTGCCGGGGGCGCGCTGTCAGAGTTCGTCGAACTCAATGTCTTCGCCCGCCTGCTCGCGGGTCACGCGGTTGAGCAGCTCGCCCAGGGGCTCTTCGCTGCTGTCGCAGATCCAGCGACCGCTGGCCTTGTCGTAGTCGAAGTGGAATCCCCCCGAACGCGCCGCCACCCAGAGCTGGCGCAGCGGCTCCTGGCGGCTGAAGATCAGTTGGCTGCCGTTCTCGAAGCGCACGGTCAGGACGCCGCCGCTGTTTTCCAGGTCCAGGTCCAGGTCGCTGTCGTCGAACACGTCTTCCACGCGCTCCTGGACTTCGTCCACCAGATCGTGGAACTGGGCTTCGCTCAAACTCATCAGGGTCTACCTCAGGGCATTAATGGGGGTGAAGGGCGACGGTAGTCACCCAGGCTCTGTCCGGTCCAGCGGCGAAAGGCGCGGCCCAGGGAGCCGGGCTCGCTGAATCCGACCAGGAAGGCGATATCGGCCAACTCGAGGGCGGGGTCGCGCAAATAGTGCAGCACCAGTTGCTGGCGCGTCTCGTCCACCAACTGGCTGAAGGATAACCCGGCCTCGCGCAGACGGCGCTGCAAGGTACGCGGGCTCAGCCCCAGGGCCTCGGCCAGGCGCTCCAGGTCCGGCCCTTCGGCGGACAACTGCGCAGCCAGCAGCTCGCGGGCACGATCCAGCACGCTGTGGCCCTGGCGCAGCTCGCCGAGCAGGCGCTCGGCGTAGTCGTCGAACAGCCGGCGGACATCGGCATCGGCCTGACCGAGGGGCGTGGCCAGCAGGCGCCTGGGGAAGACCAGCGCGTTGTCCGTCTGACCGAACAGCACCGGGCAACGGAATATCCGCTGGTACTCCGTGGTGTCCGCTGGCGCCGGATGCTGGAAGCGCACCTCGGTGGGCGGAATGTCCAACCCGGTGATCCAGCGGCCGAAGGTCACCCAACCGGAAAGGGTTTCTTCCGCCAGCAGGGCACGCTGCTGCGGCAACATGGATTCCCAACTGTGCGCCACCTGGGGCTCCAGGCCTTCGCGGGGCGGCTCGTCAGCCAGTTCGACGCGGCCCAGGTTGCCCACCAGCGCCGCATAGCGCGCCTGGCGATGCAGGGCGTCGGCCAGGGTCGCGCAGCTCATCAGCAGGAAACCCAGCACACCGTAGTGGCCTGGGCGCACCGCTTCGCCCAGGTGCAGGCCGAGGTAAGGATCGCCGGACAACCGCGCGGCATGACCCAGTAGCTCGAGATAGGCACTGGCAGCGATGCGCTGGTCGCGCTGGGTGAGAATCGCGGGGGTCAGCTGGACATGGCCAAGCAGCTCGGCAGGGGCCACACCGAACTGTTCGATGCGCTCCACCAGGCCTTGCAGATAGGCGACCGAGACCGAGCCGGCGAGGGTTGCGGCGTTGTCCATGAGAGCTCCTTTTCAAGCCGCCAATGCTAGCTCCGCACAGGCCCGCAGGCCACGCCGGACGGGAATTTCACTGAATAGGCAAGGCGTCGGGGGGTCGGTATACTCCGGAACAATTCACGTTTTCTGCAAGGATTCCGTCATGAAGCGACTCCACGCCCCCTTCGTCGCGCTGCTCGCCGTCGCCTGCCTGCTGGCCGGCTGCGGCCAGAAAGGCCCGCTCTACATGCCTGACGACGAGAAAGCAGCGAAAGAACACCAGAAAGACGTGTACATCCGCTGATCGGGGGAGCAGTCATGGACGCTTTCACGTACCGCGACGGCGAGCTGTTCGCGGAAGGCGTAGCGCTGTCCGATATCGCCGCTCGCTTCGGCACGCCCACCTATGTCTATTCCCGCGCAGCCATCGAGGCCGGCTACAAGGCTTATGCCGATGCCCTGGCCGGCAATGCGGGCATGGTCTGCTACGCGGTCAAGGCCAATTCCAACCTTGGCGTGCTGAACCTGCTGGCCCGCCTGGGTGCAGGTTTCGACATCGTTTCCAGCGGTGAGCTGGAGCGCGTGCTGGCCGCAGGCGGCGACGCCTCGCGCATCGTCTTCTCCGGTGTCGGCAAGAGCCGCGACGACATGCGCCGCGCCCTGGAAGCCGGCGTGCACTGCTTCAACGTCGAGTCGCGCAATGAACTGGAACGCCTGCAGAACGTGGCTGCGGCCATGGAGATGAAGGCGCCGGTGTCCCTGCGGGTCAACCCGGACGTGGATGCCGGCACCCATCCGTACATCGCCACCGGCCTGAAGGAAAACAAGTTCGGCATTTCCATCGACGAAGCTGAAGCCGTCTATGTCCAGGCCGCCAGCCTGCCGAACCTCGATGTGATCGGCGTCGACTGCCACATCGGTTCCCAGCTCACCAGCCTGGAGCCCTTCCTCGATGCCCTCGACCGCCTGCTGGCCCTGATCGACCGCCTGAACGAGCGCGGCATCAAGATTCGCCACCTGGACCTCGGCGGTGGCCTTGGCGTGCGCTACCGCGACGAGCAGCCGCCGCTTCCCGGCGAGTACATCCAGGCCGTGCGCCAGCGCATCAAGGGGCGCAACCTGGAGCTGCTGTTCGAGCCCGGTCGCTCCATCGTCGCCAATGCCGGCGTGCTGCTGACCCAGGTCGAATACCTCAAGCACACAGAACAAAAGGATTTCGCCGTGATCGACGCGGCCATGAATGACCTTATCCGTCCGGCGCTCTACGAGGCCTGGATGGACGTGGTGCCGGTGCAACCGCACAGCGGCGCCGAGCGCACCTACGACCTGGTTGGCCCGATCTGCGAGACAGGCGACTTCCTCGCCCGCGAGCGCAATCTCGTGCTCGCCGAGGGCGATCTGCTGGCGATTCGCTCCGCCGGCGCCTACGGTTTCGTGATGAGCTCCAACTACAACACCCGCGGCCGCGCCGCCGAGGTGCTGGTGGATGGCGAGCAAGCCTTCGAGGTGCGCCGCCGCGAAACGATCGAAGACCTTTACGCCGGCGAAAGCCTGCTGCCGCAGTGAGGGCGCATCCATGCTATTGCGCTTCACCAAGATGCACGGCCTCGGCAACGACTTCATGGTCCTCGACCTGGTCAGCCAGCACGCCCATATCCAGCCCAAGCACGCCAAGCAGTGGGGCGACCGCCACACGGGCATCGGTTTCGACCAGCTGCTGATCGTCGAAGCACCGACCAACCCGGACGTCGACTTCCGCTACCGCATCTTCAACTCCGATGGTTCGGAAGTGGAGCAGTGCGGCAACGGCGCGCGCTGCTTCGCCCGCTTCGTCATCGACAAGCGCCTGACGGTGAAGAAGCGCATCCGCGTCGAAACCAAGAGCGGCATCATCGAACTGGATGTCCGCCCGGATGGGCAGGTGACCGTGGACATGGGACCGCCACGCCTGGTCCCACAGCAGATTCCCTTCGTCGCCGACGCCGAAGCCCTGAACTACCTGGTGGAAGTGGACGGGCAGACCGTCGAACTTGCAGCCATTTCCATGGGCAACCCCCATGCCGTGCTGCGCGTTGATGACGTCGCCAGTGCCCCGGTACACAGCCTCGGGCCGAAGCTGGAGCACCATCCGCGCTTCCCGCAGCGGGTGAACGTGGGCTTCCTGCAGATCGTCGACCGCAAGCAGGCGAAACTGCGCGTCTGGGAACGTGGCGCCGGGGAAACCCAGGCCTGCGGCACCGGTGCCTGCGCCGCAGCAGTCGCCGCGATCCGCCAAGGCTGGATGGACTCCCCGGTACAACTCGAACTGCCGGGTGGCCGCCTCTCCATCGAGTGGGCCGGCCCGGGTCAGCCCGTTATGATGACCGGACCCGCCGTCCGCGTATTCGAAGGACAGGTTCGCCTATGACCGACCAGCACCAGGAACCCCCGCAGCACCTCGACTCCGAGACGGTGGCCGCTTACCTTCGCCTCCATCCGGAGTTCTTCGTCCAGCATGAAGAGCTGATTCCCGAGATGCGCATCCCCCACCAGCCCGGCGACGCCGTGTCCCTGGTGGAACGTCAGGTGAAGCTGCTCCGCGAGCGCAACATCGAGATGCGCCATCGTCTTTCGCAGCTGATGGACGTAGCGCGGGAAAACGATCGGCTGTTCGACAAGACCCGTCGCCTGGTGCTCGACCTGCTCGACGCCTCCAGCCTCGAAGAAGTGGTGGGCGCGGTGGAAGACAGCCTGCGTCACGAGTTCCAGGTGCCCTTCGTCAGCCTCATTCTATTCAGCGAAAACACCCTGCCGGTTGGGCGTAGCGTCACTGTCGCCGAAGCGCATCAGAGCATCGGCGGCCTGCTGGCCGGCGGCAAGACCATCTGTGGCGTGCTGCGCGGCCATGAGCTGGAGTTCCTGTTCGGCGCGCAGGAGCGCGACCAGGTCGGCTCGGCGGCCGTGGTCAGCCTGAGCCACCAGGGCTTGCACGGCGTACTCGCCATCGGCAGCCCGGACCCGCAGCACTACAAGAGCTCCCTCGGCACCCTGTTCCTCGGCTACATCGCCGAAGTCCTGGCCCGAGTACTGCCGCGCTTCGCGACACCCCTGCGTTCGGTGAGATAAGCCGCAGCGCATTCCAAGGAAGTCCCATGAATGCCGACCTGGACGCCTACCTGAGTCACCTGCGCAGCGAGCGCCAGGTGTCGGCCCATACCCTGGACGGCTACCACCGCGACCTGCTCAAGGTGCGCGCGCTGTGCGAGAAGTACGGCATCGCCGACTGGAACGACCTGGACGTCCGCAGCCTGCGCAGCTTCGTCGCCCGGCTGCACCAGGACGGCCTGTCCAGCCGCAGCCTCGCACGCCTGCTGTCGGCCGTGCGCGGCCTCTACCAGTACCTGATCCGCGAAGGCCGTTGCCGTCACGACCCGGCCAATGGCCTGGCCGCGCCCAAGGGCGCCCGCCGACTGCCACGCGCCCTCGACGCCGACCGAGCCCAGCAGTTGCTGGACGGTGGCGTGGAAGACGATTTCATCGCCCGCCGCGACCAGGCCATGCTGGAACTCTTCTATTCCTCCGGCCTGCGCCTGTCCGAGCTGGTGGGACTGGACCTCGACGGCCTGGACCTTTCCGCGGGCCTCGTGCGGGTACGCGGCAAGGGCAACAAGACCCGCGAGCTGCCGGTGGGCAGCAAGGCCCGTGAGGCCATGGAAGAGTGGCTGCCCTTGCGCGCGGCAGCGAATCCGGGCGACCGCGCGGTATTCATCAGCCGACAGGGCCGCCGCCTGACGCCTCGTGCCGTTCAGCTGCGAGTGCGCGAGGCCGGCGTTCGTGAACTGGGCCAGCATTTGCATCCGCACATGCTGCGGCATTCCTTCGCCAGTCATATGCTGGAGTCATCCCAGGACCTGCGAGCCGTACAGGAACTGCTCGGCCACGCCGACATTTCCACAACCCAGATCTACACCCACCTGGACTTCCAGCACCTTGCCTCGGTCTACGACCAGGCCCACCCAAGGGCGAAGCGAAGGGGAGCAGACGAATGAGTATCCAGCTGATCACTTTCGACCTGGACGACACCCTCTGGGACAACCGGCCGGTGATCGAAGGCGCCGAAACTGCCATGCGCGACTGGCTGATGGAACACACCCCCGCGCTGGGCACCCTGCCGGTGGAACACCTCTGGGCCATTCGCGGCGAGATCCTCGCTGCGGAGCCGAGCCTCAAGCACCGCCTCAGCGAATTGCGTCGCCGCACCTTGCGCCGCGCCCTGGAGGGTGTCGGCTACTCCGCTGACGACGCCGTCGACCTGGCCGAAGGTGCCTTCCAGGCCATGCTCCAGGCACGCCACCGCATCACTTTCTTCCCCGATACCGTGCCCACCCTGGAGCGCCTCGCGATCCGCTATAGCCTGGGCGTGATCACCAATGGCAACGCCGACGTGCGCCGCCTGGGTCTGGCCGACTACTTCAAGTTCGCCCTCTGCGCCGAGGAACTGGGCATCGGCAAACCCGACCCGGTGCCTTTCCTCGAAGCGCTGAAGCGCGGCGGCGTCAGCGCCGGGGAAGCCGTGCACATCGGCGACCATCCGGCGGATGACATCGAAGGCGCTCGCCGAGCCGGCCTGCGCGCCATCTGGTTCAACCCGCTGGGCAAGGAATGGAGCGGCGAACAGTTGCCCGATGCCGAAATCACCAGTCTGCGGGAGCTGCCCGAGGTACTGGCGCGCTGGGCCAGGTGGCACTGAGGGTAGAAGCCGTTCCGCCCGCAACGCCGCAGTTTATTGCCGGTACGCACGGCGCCCCCTGCAAGGTCGGCTTCGTCCCGCTCGTCACGCCGCTTTTCCCTCGCCCATGAAAAAGCCCGCCAATGGCGGGCCTTTCGACGGGTGCCGACCTCAGATGGGGCGGCTGCCGTACTTGCTGTCCGGCTTCTTCGGCGGGTCGGCAACCACGTTGGGTTCGACCTCCTGCACCTTGCCACCACGGGCCAGGAATTCTTCCATGGCCTTGGCCAGGGCATCACGCTCTTTCTGCTTGGCTTCGATGCTGGGCATCTCTTCGACTTCGACCGCAGCCTTGGCCTTCTTCCCGGAGGGGGCAGGGGCCTCGCCATCGTCGTCGCTTTCGCCTTCATCGGCTGCAGCCAGCTCCTCGCCGTCGTCCTCGTCGGCCGCTTCCAGCTCGTCTTGTTCCAGTTCTTCGTCGCTCATGTTCTACCTCATGCCTTGCCAAAGCAGGTTAGTTATAGCCCAGCTGCGCCAGCTTTCTAACGCTGCCGGAAAAAATTCAGGACGCCTCGCCTTGCAAGGTCGCCAACACCCGGCGCGCACCGCCTTGATCACGGTGCTCGCCCAGGTAGACACCCTGCCAGGTGCCCATTGCCAGTTGTCCGTCCCGTACGGGAAGACTCAGCTGGCAGCCGAGCAGGCTGCCCTTGAAGTGCGCGGGCAGATCGTCCGGCCCTTCGTAGTCATGTTCATAGCCGCTTTCACCCTGGGGCACCAGTCGATTGAAGAATCGCTCGAAGTCTCGGCGTACCGCAGGGTCGGCGTTCTCGTTCACCGTCAGTGACGCCGACGTGTGCTGCAGCCAGAGGTGCAACAGACCGACGCGATAACGCCGCAGTTCCGGCAATGCCGCGAGGATTTCCTCAGTGACCAGGTGGAAGCCACGCGGCCTCGGGCGCAAGGTGATCAGGGTCTGCTGCCACATCCGCAAATACCTGTCTCGGCTCGTACGGGCGGCATTCTAGCGCGGTCGATGAAAAAGCAAAGGGCGCCTTTCGGCGCCCTTTTCGGCAGTGCTGCAAACTTCCCCGCCGGCAACTGCCGAACGGGGAAATCATCGGGATCAGAGGTTGTAGCCGCGCTCGTTGTGCTGAGCCAGGTCGAGGCCGACGGTCTCTTCCTCTTCGTTGACGCGCAGCCCCATGACCACGTCCAGCACCTTCAGGATCACGAAGGTCACGACGCCGGTGTAGACCACGGTGAAGGCCACGCCTTCGAACTGGGTGAGCAGCTGGGCGCCGATGTCTTCCACGGTGCCGAAACCACCCAGGGCGGGCGCCGCGAACACACCGGTCAGCAGGGCACCGATGATGCCGCCGATGCCGTGCACGCCGAAGGCGTCCAGGGAGTCGTCGTAGCCCATCTTGCGCTTCAGGCTGGTGGCGCAGAAGTAGCAGATCACGCCGGCAACCAGGCCGATGATCAGGGCGCCCATCGGGCCGACGGTACCGGCGGCCGGAGTGATGGCGACCAGGCCGGCGACCACGCCGGAGGCGATGCCCAGGGCGCTCGGCTTACCGTGGGTCAGCCACTCGGCGAACATCCAGCCCAGGGCGGCAGCGGCGGTGGCGATCTGGGTGACCAGCATGGCCATGCCGGCGGTGCCGTTGGCGGCCACGGCAGAGCCGGCGTTGAAGCCGAACCAGCCGATCCACAGCATGGCGGCGCCCATCAGGGTGTAGCCCAGGTTGTGCGGAGCCATCGGGGTGGTCGGGTAGCCCTTGCGCTTGCCCAGCACCAGGCAGGCCACGAGGCCAGCGACACCGGCGTTGATGTGCACCACGGTGCCGCCGGCGAAGTCCAGCACGCCCCAATCCCACATCAGGCCACCGTTGCCGCTCCACACCATGTGGGCGATCGGGGCATAGACCAGGGTGAACCAGACGGCCATGAAGATCAGCATGGCGGAGAATTTCATGCGCTCGGCGAAGGCACCGACGATCAGCGCCGGGGTGATGATGGCGAAGGTCATCTGGAAGGTGATGAACACGCTTTCAGGGATCGCGTACACCAGGCTGCTGGTGTTCAGACCGCTGAGGAATGCCTTGGACAGGCCGCCCACGAAGGAATTGAAGTTGATCACCCCCTGCTCCATGCCGGTGGTGTCGAAGGCCAGGCTGTAGCCGTATACCACCCAGAGGATGCTGATCAGGCCAGTGATGGCGAAGCACTGCATCATCACCGAGAGGATGTTCTTGGAGCGCACCATGCCGCCGTAGAACAGCGCCAGGCCGGGAATGGTCATGAACAGCACCAAGGCAGTGGCGACGATCATCCACGCCGTGTCACCACTGTTCAGCACAACCTCGTCGGCGGCCATGGCCAGGCCGGGGGTAACGAGGGACAAAAGGGCTCCTAGCCCTGCGGCTTTACGCAGAGTCATGTTGTTTTCTCCTGGGGCGTTGGGGTTCGGAGGCTTAGATCGCGTCTGTGCCGGTTTCGCCGGTACGGATACGGATGGCCTGTTCCAGATTGACTACGAAAATCTTGCCGTCACCGATCTTGCCGGTGTTGGCAGCCTTGGTGATGGCCTCGATTACGCGGTCCAGCTGGTCGTCAGCGATGGCCACATCGATCTTCACCTTCGGCAGAAAATCGACAACGTATTCCGCACCGCGGTACAACTCGGTGTGACCCTTTTGCCGTCCGAAGCCCTTGACCTCGGTGACAGTGATGCCCTGCACGCCGATCTCAGACAACGACTCGCGCACGTCGTCGAGCTTGAAAGGCTTGATGATGGCGGTGACTAGCTTCATGAAACTCTCTCCCGTGTTTGGTTGACTTGCCCCAGGAAAAACACGAACCCGGGTCAAGTCTAAGCGCAGTGTCTGGCTTTTGTAACGCGTCGGCCCGCCCTGGCTCGGGACTCCGACACCAACCAACCGCTTCTGGCGAAACACTCCCCCGCCTCGCCCGGTGCACCGGAACTGCATCAGTGCATGCGTCGCTCTGCTCTAAGCAGAATTCTTGCCAGCTCCTGGGAAAGTGCCTTTTTTCAAGAAGATACTGGCCCAATGCCCGTCAGATGGGTTCGATTCACCACCTGTATCGCACCAAAGCAGTGCGCAGCGCCCCAGGCCATTGCTCAAAAATTGTGCGCCAGCCTTAGCCGGCCCGACGCCCAGGAGCAGCGTGGTAGACTCCCGCCCATTCACTTCCGGATGTCCGCCATGCTGCCGCCCAAAGCCCTGCTCGATACCCTTGCTTCCACCGCCTCGCGCCTGTTCAGCAGCGACAGCCCGCTGCCCCGCGCCGAAGTCGAGGCCCAGTTCAAGGTCCTGCTGCAGAGCGCCTTCGGCAAGCTCGACCTGGTGAGCCGCGACGAGTTCGACAGCCAGATGGTCGTGTTGGGCCGTACCCGCGCGCGCCTGGAAGCCCTGGAGGCCAAGGTCGCGGAACTGGAAGCCAAGCTGAACCCGCCGCCGGCGGAGTGACACCACTCCGGCCCGGCGGACCGATCAAGGAGTGATCAATGTCCCTGGCCATCGTCCACAGTCGCGCGCAGGTCGGCGTCGAAGCCCCTGCCGTGACCGTCGAAGCCCACCTCGCCAACGGCCTACCCTCCCTCGCCCTGGTAGGGCTTCCGGAAACCGCCGTGAAGGAAAGCAAGGACCGCGTGCGTAGCGCGATCCTGAACAGCGGCTTCGATTTCCCGCCCCGCCGCATCACACTCAACCTCGCGCCAGCTGACCTGCCAAAAGACGGTGGCCGCTTCGACCTCGCCATCGCCCTTGGCGTGCTCGCCGCCAGCGGCCAACTGCCGGCCAACGCCCTGGAACAGGTGGAATGCCTGGGCGAACTGGCGCTTTCCGGCACCCTGCGCCCCGTACAGGGCGTACTGCCCGCCGCACTCGCCGCCCGCGCCGCCGGCCGCACCCTGGTGGTGCCCCGGGAGAACGCCGAGGAGGCCAGCCTCGCCAGCGGCCTCAAGGTCCTGGCGGCCGGACACCTGCTGGAGCTGACCGCGCACTTCGCCGGCCATACGCCCCTCGCCCCCTATCAGGCCCTGGGCCTGCTGGAAGAACGTCCGCCCTACCCCGACCTCGCCGACGTCCAGGGCCAGGTGGCCGCCAAACGCGCCTTGCTGGTCGCTGCCGCCGGCTCCCACAACCTCTTGTTTTGTGGCCCGCCCGGCACCGGCAAGACGCTGCTTGCCAGCCGCCTGCCCGGCCTGCTGCCGCCACTGGAAGAACAGGAAGCCCTGGAAGTGGCGGCGATCCATTCGGTCGCCAGCCACGCGCCACTGCAAGCGTGGCCCCAACGACCTTTTCGCCAGCCCCACCACAGCGCCTCCGGCGCAGCGCTGGTAGGTGGTGGCAGCCGCCCCAAGCCCGGCGAGATCACGCTGGCGCATCAGGGTGTGCTCTTCCTCGACGAACTCCCCGAATTCGACCGCAAGGTACTGGAGGTCCTGCGCGAGCCGCTGGAGAGCGGTGAGATCGTCATCGCCCGCGCCCATGACAAGGTGCGTTTCCCCGCCCGCTTCCAGCTGGTCGCAGCCATGAACCCCTGCCCCTGTGGATATCTTGGTGATCCCGGTGGCCGCTGCCGCTGTACCCCGGAGCAGATCCAGCGCTATCGCAGCAAGCTTTCCGGCCCCTTGCTCGACCGCATCGACCTGCACCTGACCGTCGCCCGCGAAGCCACTGCACTGCAACCGCCCACCAGTGTCGGTCCAGGTAGCACGGAGGCCGCCGCCGACGTCAGCCGGGCGCGGCGCCTCCAGCTCCGGCGCCAGGGTTGTGCCAATGCCTTCCTCGACCTGAAGGGGCTGCGCCAGCACTGCCTGCTCGCAGCCGACGACCGCGCCTGGCTGGAAGACGCCTGCGAGCGCCTGAACCTGTCGCTGCGCGCGGCCCACCGCATCCTCAAGGTGGCACGAACCCTGGCCGATCTGGAGCAGGTTGAAAACATCTCCCGCCATCACCTGGGAGAGGCGCTCCAGTACCGCCCGGAGCCAATGTCGTGACCCACTGAAAACTATCAGCAAGGAACCTCTAAAAGACTTTTTCTATTCATCCTGCTAGAATGCCGCGCCTTCCGCCCTTGGCGGCCATCCGATTACAAGGAGAGCTAGCTCAATGGAGGCACGTTCGTCTTCGCAATCCACTCTCAATCCGCCGGTCTTTTTCGGCTCCGCAATTCTCATCATCGCCCTGGTGCTCTACAGCACCCTCGCCCGTGACCAGGCGCAATCACTGTTCGGCCACATCCAGGGCTGGATCATCACCAACGCCAGCTGGTTCTACGTCCTCACGGTGGCGCTGATCCTCATCACCGTGGTCTTCCTCGCGATCAGCCGCTTCGGCGACATCAAGCTCGGCCCTGACCACAGCCAGCCCGACTACCGCAACGGCACCTGGTTCGCCATGCTCTTTTCCGCCGGCATGGGCATCGGCCTGATGTTCTTCGGCGTTGCCGAGCCGCTGATGCACTACGCCAACCCGCCGGTGGGCGATGCCAACACGGTGGCGGCGGCCAAAGAGGCCATGAAGCTGACCTTCTTCCACTGGGGCCTGCACGCCTGGGCGATCTACGCCATCGTCGCGCTGATCCTGGCGTTCTTCTGCTTCCGCCACGACCTGCCCCTGACCCTGCGCTCGGCGCTCTACCCGCTGATCGGCGAGCGCATCCATGGCCCCATCGGCCACGCTGTGGATATCTTTGCCATCCTCGGCACCGTGTTCGGCGTGGCCACCTCCCTCGGCTACGGCGTGCTGCAGATCAACAGCGGCCTCAACCACCTGTTCGGCCTGCCGGTCAGCGTGCCCGTGCAACTGGTGCTGATCGCCGTCACCTGTGCCCTGGCGACCCTGTCGGTGGCCAGCGGGCTGGACCGGGGGATCCGGATCCTCTCCGAGTTCAACCTGCTGCTGGCGGTAATCCTGCTCGCCGTGGTGCTGGTCCTGGGGCCCACCGTGTTCCTGCTCAAGACCTTCATCCAGAACACCGGCGGCTACCTCTCGGAGATCGTCAGCAAGACGTTCAACCTCTACGCCTACGAATCCAGCGACTGGATCGGCGGCTGGACCCTGCTCTACTGGGGCTGGTGGTTGTCCTGGTCGCCTTTCGTCGGCCTGTTCATCGCGCGTATTTCCCGGGGCCGCACCATCCGCCAGTTCGTTTGCGGCGTCCTGTTCGTCCCGGCCGGCTTCACCCTGCTGTGGATGACGGTATTCGGCGACACAGCCATCCACATGGTGCTGCAGGAAGGTGTCCACAGCCTGGCGGACACCGTGGCCCAGGACAGCTCACTCGCGCTCTTCGCCTTTCTCGAACAGTTTCCGTTTTCCTCCCTGCTGTCGCTGGTGGCGGTGCTGATGGTGGTGGTGTTCTTCGTCACCTCCGCCGACTCCGGCGCCCTGGTGGTGGACATGCTGGCCTCCGGTGGCCGTGAGGTGACCCCGCTCTGGCAGCGTCTGTTCTGGTCGATCCTGATGGGCGTCGTGGCCATGGCGCTGCTGCTGGCCGATGGCCTCAAGGCCCTGCAGACCGCGACCATCGCCAGCGCCCTGCCCTTCGCCGTCGTGCTGCTGGCGGCCACCTGGGGCCTGCTCAAGGCCCTGCGCCTGGACGCCACCAAACGCGGCATCCGCTACCAGGCGCTCAACCTCTCGCGGCCGGCCCAGCGCCAGCACGGCGGCTGGCAGCGGCGCCTGCGCAATATCCTGATGTTCCCTCGCCGCAGCCATGTCACCCGTTTCATCGACGAAGTGGTGCGCCCTGCCTGCCAGGAAATCTCCGAGGAACTGCGCAAGCAGGGCTACACGGTCGAGGTGCAGAACGGCGAGGATGGCCGCTGCAAGCTGAACGTGGGCCACGGCGCCGAGGTGGATTTCAGCTACGAAGTGCGCCCGCGGGCCCTGCCGCTACCGGCCTTCGTCAGCCGCGATGGTGAGGAGAGCCAGGACTCGCGCAAGTACTTCCGCGCCGAGGTCTACCTGCGCGAAGGCGGGCAGGACTACGACGTGATGGGCTGGAGCCGCGACGAGGTGATCGGTGACCTGCTCGACCAGTACGAGAAGCACCTGCACTTCCTCCACGTCGTGCGCTGAGGCAACTCCTGTCCCGAAACATTTATCCACAGCCTGGCGCTGCCCCATGGGCGCCGGGCTGCGATACTCGCCGCCTCGTCCCACGGAGTCCGGCATGACCAGCTTCAACCTCGGCCCCCTCGCCATTCCCATGCAGCATGGGCTGCTCTACCTCGGTTTCTTCGCGGCGCTGTTCGCAGGCTGGCTGGCCGGGCGCAGGCACAAGGCCAACCCCGAGGGTGCGCTGTTCGCCATGTTGATCGGCGGATTGCTGGTGGCGCGGCTGGCGTTCGTCGGGCAGTACTTCGAACAGTACGCGGCACGGCCCATGAGTCTTGTGGATATCCGCGATGGCGGTTTCCTGTTCTGGCCAGGCCTGGTCAGCGCCGCCCTGATCGGTGCCGGGCTCGCCTGGCGCAAACCTGGCCTGCGCCGGTCATTGGCCATCGCCGTGCTGGTGGGCGGAAGTCTCTGGGGGAGCGGCCTGGCGCTGGTCTCAGCCCTGGAGCGCAGTCGCCAGCTGCCGGAGCTGAGCCTGATGGACTTGCAGGGTAATCCGGTGGACCTGCGTGCACTGGATGGCCGCCCGCTGGTGGTCAACCTCTGGGCCACCTGGTGCCCGCCGTGCCGTCGCGAAATGCCGGTGCTGGAAGCAGCGCAGAAAGCCAACCCCGATGTGCGCTTCCTGCTGGTGAACCAGGGCGAGCACGCCGAAGCGGTGACCCGCTATCTCGCCGAACAAGGCCTGGCTCCCCGGGAAGTCCTGCTCGACAGCGGCAATCGCCTCGGCCAGGCCACCGGGTCGTTCGGCCTGCCCACCACCCTCTTCTACGACGCCAAGGGCAGGCTGAACCACAGCCATATGGGCGAGCTTTCCAGCGCCAGCCTCGAACATGGGCTGCGCCAGTTGCCCTAGCCCAGCAGCTCCACCTTCGGTAGTTGCATGGCAGCTACTTCTGCCTGGAGAAAGTCACGCAACCGGCGCAGGCGATCCTGGCCACTCCGGGCGCGGGGCCAGACCAGGTAGTAGCTGTCGCCACTGGCGACCGCTGTCGGCCAGGGCAGACCGATGCGGCCCTGGGTGACGTCCTCGGTCACCATCACCAGGTCACCGATCGACACCCCATAACCCCGCGCGGCAGCGACTATGCCCAGCTCCAGGGTGTCGAACACCTGGCCGCCCTTGAGCGACACCTCCTCGCTGAGGTCCATGCGCTGCAGCCAGCGGCGCCAATCGCGGCGGTCCGGCGTCGGGTGCAACAGTTCGGTCGCCTGCAGGCGCGAAAGGCTCCAGGGCTCTCCGGCCTGGGACGGCTCACAGACCGGAATCAGCCATTCACTGAACAGCAGGGTCACCTCCCAGTCCTGACTGAAATGGCCGTCGCTGAGCAGCACCGCACAATCGAAGGGCTCGTGCTGGAAGTCCACCTTGTCCACATCCATCCAGGCGCTGGTCAGCTGCACCTCGATGTCGGCGTTGAGATGACGGAAGCGGCTGAGGCGCGACAGCAGCCAGCGCATGGTCAGGGTGGACGGCGCCTTCAGGCGCACCGTGGCGTCGTCGACCCGCAGCGTCGTGCAGGCGCGTTCCAGGGCATCGAAACCGTCGCGCAGACCGGGCAGCAGCATGCGTGCCGGCTCCGTGAGCTGCAGGTTGCGGCCCTGGCGCTCGAACAGGCGACAGGAGAAATGTTCCTCCAGGGTGCGGATGTGCCGGCTCACCGCGCTTTGGGTGATGGCCAGCTCCTCGGCGGCGCGCGTGAAGGACGCATGGCGGGCGGCGGCCTCGAAGGCGCGCAGGGCGTAAAGCGGGGGCAGACGGCGCGACATATGCCTCGACCTATGAGTAATAGTCATGAATGGCATCATTTTTTTCCTTTTGTGCCGATTCATCAAGGCTCGGAGAATTGCTGAGTTCAAAGCCGGGCAAGGGGATTGGCCGGCACTTCGAAACAGTGAGCCTTACTCATGCCGCAGAGCATACGCAATGAACTGGTGGCTATCCTGCGCCTGGCCGGACCGCTGATCGCGGCCCAACTGGCCCACGTGGTGATGGTCTTCACCGACACCGTGATGATGGGCCTGATCGGCCCCGAAGCCCTTGCCGGCGGTGGCCTCGGCGCGGCCAGCTATTCCTTCGTGTCGATCTTCTGCGTCGGTGTGATCGCCGCCGTGGGCAACCTGGTCGCCATCCGCCATGGCGCCGACGACAAGGCCGGCACCACCCGCCTGACCCAGAGCGGGCTCTGGCTGGCCCTCGGCATGGCGCTTGGCGCGGGCCTGCTGCTGTGGAACCTGAAACCCGTTCTGCTCGCCTTCGGCCAGGCACCGGAGAGCGTGGAAGGCGCCATGCAGTTCCTCTCCACCCTGATCTTCGCCCTGCCCGGCTATCTCGGCTTCATGGCCCTGCGCGGCTTCACCAGCGCCATCGGCCGGCCCGGCCCGGTGATGGCCATCAGCATCGGCGGCGCCCTGGTCAACTTCCTGCTGAACTACGCGCTGATCCACGGCATGTTCGGCCTGCCGAAAATGGGCCTGGCGGGCATTGGCCTGGTCACCGCCGTGGTGATGAACGGCATGGCGCTGCTGCTGGCCTGGCACATCGTGCGCAACCCGGCGTACGCAGCCTACCCGCTGCTCAAGGGGCTCCTGCAGCCGTCCCACGAGGCGCTGGCCGAACTGCTGCGGCTGGGCCTGCCAATTGGCGGCACCTACGCGGTGGAATCCGGCCTGTTCGCCTTCGCCGCCCTGTGCATGGGCGCCCTCGGCAATACCCAGCTGGCGGCGCACCAGATCGCCATCCAGTCGGTGTACGTGGCCTTCATGGTGCCGGTCGGGATCTCCTACGCGGTGACCTTCCGCATCGGCCAGCACTACGGCGCCGGCCGGCTGGAGGATGCACGCCGCGCCGGGCGGCTGGGCATCGGCTTCGGCGCCAGCTGCATGCTCGCCTTCGCGGTGCTGTTCTGGGTGGCGCCGGAATTGGTGGTGGGGCTGTTCCTCGACCACCACGCCGCCGAGTTCCACGACATCGTGCAACTGGCCGTGAGCCTGCTGGCGGTGGCGGCATTGTTCGAACTGTTCGACGGCATCCAGACCATCGCCATGGGCGCGATCCGTGGCCTGAAGGACGCCAAGACCACCTTCCTGGTCGGCCTCGGTTGCTACTGGCTGGTGGGCGCTCCGACGGCTTGGCTGCTGGCCTTCCCCCTGGGCTGGGGCGCCACCGGCGTCTGGTGGGGCCTGGCGCTGGGCCTCGCCTGTGCGGCACTGGGGCTGACCCTGGGCTTCGAATGGAAGACCGCCCGGCTGCTGCGGCCTCAGGTGGAATCAACATCAGGCCGTACCGTCGAGGTTCACCTGTAGGGGCGAATTCATTCGCCAAGGGCGGCGAAGCCGCCCCATGACAACCTGTCGGCGAACCTGCGGTCCGCTTGGCGATTGAAATCGCCCCTACAACAGGAGCCGACAGAGGCGGGGTGCCACGGTAAACAGGAGGCTCAGGACTCCTGATTGGCTAAAAACGCCTGGCGGGTGCCGAACACCAGGAAACGCGCCAGCTCGGCCAGGGGCAGCGGCCGGCTGATCCAGTAGCCCTGCGCCTGGTCGCAGCCGAATTCGCGGAGCAGCGACAACTGCTCCGCGTTTTCCACGCCTTCTGCCACCACTTCCAGATTGAGGTTCTGCGCCAGGTTGATCATCGCCTTCACCAGCTGGCGATTCTCCGGACGGTCGTGCATGCCACCGACGAAGCTCTTGTCGATCTTCAGCAGAGCAATGGGCAGGCTGTTGAGGTGGACGAAGGAGGAGAAGCCGGTACCGAAGTCATCCAGGGAGAAGCGCACGCCCAGATGCCCCAAGGCATCCATGGTCTGGCGCACCTGCTCGCTGCGGCGCATGACGGCGGTTTCGGTCAATTCGAATTCCAGCCAGCGCGCGTCGACGCCGCGCTCGTGGATCAGCCGGCTCAGGGTGGAAAGCAGCTGGCTGTCCTGGAACTGGCGGAACGACAGGTTCACCGCCATGTGGAGCGGCGGCAGGCCGCGTCCGCGCAGCCACTGCATGTCGCGCAGGGCACGGGAGATCACCCAGTACCCCAGGGGCACGATCAGGCCGCTTTCCTCGGCCAGCGGCACGAATTCGTTGGGGGTGAGCAGGCCTCGCTCACCGTGGCGCCAGCGCACCAGGGCCTCGAGGCCGAGGATGTTGCCGGTCTTCAGGCACAGCCGCGGCTGGTAGTGCAGTTCCAGTTCGTCGCGGCGAAGGGCGCGGCGCAACTCGCTTTCCAGGTCGGCGCGGCTGCGTGCACTGCGATTGATACGTTCATCGAAGATGTGGAAGGTGCAACCCTGGCTGGCCTTGGCCTGCTGCATGGCGATGTGGGCATGCCACATCAACGGATCGGCACCCTCACTGACACGGGAATGGGCGATACCAAGACTGCAGCCGAGCAGCAGGCTTTCGCCATCCACCTGATAGGGCTCGGCGAGGGCTTCGGCAATGCGCTCAGCCACCCGCTCGGCGCGGGCCGGGTCGCGGCGGGTATCCAGCAGCAGGGCGAACTCATCGCTGCCCAGGCGCGCAACCTGGTCACCGGCACGCAGTTGCGCCTTGAGCCGTGCCACCACCTGCAGGATCAGGCGATCGCCGGCCTGGTAGCCGAGGGCGTCATTGGCATGGCGGAAGTTGTCCAGGTCCAGGTGGCCGAGGGCCAGGCCGCGCCCGTCGTATTCCACCAGGCGCGCGGCCAGCAGAGTCTGAAATCCCTGACGGTTGGCGATGCCGGTAAGCGGGTCCTGCTCGGCCAGGCGTTCCAAGGCGCCCTGCAGGTTCCGTCGCTCACGGACGTGGCGCAGGGTACGGCGCAGGGTGTCGACGCTCAGATGCCCGCGCACCAGCCAGTCGCTGACGCCCTGGGGGGCTTCGGCGGGCTCGTCTTCCAGCAACAGGATGATCGGCAGCGGGCAGCGTCCGGCGGAAGGCAGCAGGCCGGGGGTGCAGAGCACCAGGGCGCAGTCCAGGTCGTCCATCAGGCCGCTGGCGGCATCCCAGGAGCCGGCGGTGATCAGGGGGGATGCGCTGCCCATCGCGGCCAGAAGGTCGCGAAGCAATTCTGCCCAGGCCGGCGATTCCGCCAGCAGAAGCATGCGCATTGGCTCGACGAGCGCGGACAAATGACCTCCCCGGGTCACGGATACTTCAGCGCTTTCGCGCCAGGCAGCGCCATTTTCGGCGTCGTTCTTACCACACTTCCCTGCGTGGCCTTCGCCAAATCGCCGACGAAGACGGCACCATCGTACTGTCTATCAGGAATTTTCCAAGGAAAACCCACCAGCAACAGAGGTTACATCACAGTTGCCCGGAGGTACTTCGGTACAACCCGGCCGGCCTGCTAGAATGCGCGGCCATTCGCCTTGATCCAGCCCCCAGCATGTCCCGACTCAACCCTCGGCAACAGGAAGCCGTGAACTACGTCGGTGGTCCGCTATTGGTGCTCGCCGGCGCAGGCTCCGGCAAGACCAGCGTGATCACCCGCAAGATCGCCTACCTGGTGCAACAGTGCGGGATCCGCGCGCAGCACATCGTCGCGGTGACCTTCACCAACAAGGCGGCGCGCGAGATGAAGGAGCGCGTCGGCACGCTGCTGCGCGGCAGCGAGGGCAAGGGGCTGACCGTCTCCACCTTCCATAACCTCGGCCTGAACATCATCCGCAAGGAACACGCGCGCCTGGGCTACAAGCCCGGGTTCTCGATCTTCGACGAGTCGGACATCAAGGCGCTGCTGACCGACATCATGCAGAAGGAATACGCCGGGGATGATGGCGTCGACGAGATCAAGGGCTACATCGGCAACTGGAAGAACGACCTGATCCTGCCGGACGAGGCGCTGGCCAAGGCGCGCAACCCGAAGGAACAGACCGCCGCCGTCGTCTACCTGCACTACCAGCGCACGCTCAAGGCGTACAACGCGGTGGACTTCGACGACCTGATCCTGCTGCCGGTGAAGCTGTTCCAGGACAACCCGGACATCCTGGAGAAATGGCAGCACCGCGTGCGCTACATGCTGGTGGACGAATACCAGGACACCAACGCCAGCCAGTACCTGCTGGTGAAGCTGCTGGTGCAGCACCGCGCACAGTTCACCGTGGTGGGTGACGACGACCAGTCGATCTACGCCTGGCGCGGTGCGCGGCCGGAAAACCTGATGCAGTTGAAGGAAGATTTTCCCTCGCTGAAGGTGGTGATGCTGGAGCAGAACTACCGCTCCACCAGTCGCATCCTCAAGTGCGCGAACATCCTCATCGCCAACAACCCCCACGTGTTCGAGAAACAGCTGTGGAGCGAGATGGGCGTGGGCGACCCGATCCGGGTGATCCGCTGCCGCAACGAGGACGCCGAGGCCGAGCGCATCGCCATGGAAATCCTCACCTTGCACCTGCGCACCCAGCGGCCCTACAGCGAGTTCGCCATCCTCTACCGGGGCAACCACCAGGCCAAGCTGATGGAGCTCAAGCTCCAGCACCACCAGGTTCCCTATCGGCTGTCCGGCGGCACCAGCTTCTTCGGTCGCCAGGAAGTGAAGGACCTGATGTCCTACTTCCGCCTGCTGGTGAACCCGGACGACGACAACGCCTTCCTCCGCGTGATCAACGTGCCGCGCCGGGAGATCGGTTCCACCACCCTGGAGAAGCTCGGCAACTACGCCACCGAGCGCGGCATTTCGATGTACGCCGCCTGCGACGAGATGGGTCTGACCGAGCACCTGGACAGCCGCTTCACCGACCGCCTGCAGCGCTTCAAGCGCTTCATGGACACCGTGCGCCAGCAGTGCGCGCAGAACGATCCCATCGCCGCGCTGCGCAGCATGGTGATGGACATCGACTACGAAAACTGGATTCGCCAGAACGCCTCCAGCGACAAGGTTGCGGACTTCCGCATGGGCAACGTCTGGTTCCTCGTCGACGCCCTGAAGAACACCCTCGAGCGCGACGAAGAAGGCGGCATGACCATCGAGGAAGCCATCGCCAAGCTGGTGCTGCGTGACATGCTCGAACGCCAGCAGGAGGAAGAGGAAGGCGCCGATGGCGTGCAGATGATGACCCTGCACGCTTCCAAGGGCCTGGAATTCCCCTACGTCTTCATCATGGGCGTCGAGGAGGACATCCTCCCCCACCGCTCCAGCATCGAAGCCGACACCATCGAAGAAGAACGCCGTCTGGCCTACGTGGGCATCACCCGCGCGCGGCAGAACCTGGCCATGACCTTCGCCGCCAAGCGTAAGCAGTACGGCGAAATCATCGATTGCTCCCCCAGCCGCTTCCTTGAGGAACTGCCTCAGGAAGACCTGGAATGGGAAGGCATGGAAGACGCACCAGTGGAGGTGAAGGCCGCGCGCGGCAACACTGCCCTGGCCGACATCCGTGCCATGCTGAAGAAATCGTAATCAGAAGACACCCCGGCGAAAGACCGGGCATACACACATGAGGGTACAGGCGTGGAAGCGCTGAAACAGAAGATTCGTGAAGAAGGCATCGTACTGTCCGAGCAGGTACTGAAGGTCGACGCCTTTCTCAACCACCAGATCGATCCGCGCCTGATGCAGCAGGTGGGCCATGAGTTCGCCGAACGCTTCAAGGGCCAGGGCATCACCAAGATCGTCACCATCGAAGCCTCGGGCATCGCCCCTGCTGTGATGGCCGGTCTGGAACTGGGCGTGCCGGTGATCTTCGCCCGCAAGTTCCAGTCGCTGACCCTGAAGAACGATCTGCTGATCTCCAAGGTGTTCTCCTTCACCAAGCAGACCGAGAGCACCATCGCCATCTCGGCCAAGCACCTGACTGCCGCTGACAATGTGCTGGTGATCGACGACTTCCTCGCCAACGGTCACGCCGCCAAGGCGCTGATCGACCTGATCCAGCAAGCCGGCGCCAGTGTCGCCGGTATCGGCATCGTGATCGAAAAGTCCTTCCAGGAAGGCCGTGCCCTCCTGCAAAGCGAGGGCTACCGGATCGAGTCCCTGGCGCGCGTCGCCTCGCTCGCTGACGGCAAGGTCACCTTCGTCGATTGACCCCGTCGGGGATGATGTGGGAGCGATTTCAATCGCGATGCAGGACGAAGCCCTTCCGTAGGTTGTGGCTGAGCCCACGAAGCCCAACGGGCGTGCTCACCGGCTAACGTTGGGCTTCGCAGAGCTCAGCCCAACCTACAGGTCCGAGGGAACCGGTTACCTGTGAGCGATTTCAATCGCGAATGAATTCGCTCCGTCTGCGGCAACAGGTCGCATCCTGCAGGCACAAAAAAGCCGCCCTCGGGCGGCTTTTTCGTCGATGGCGGACTATTACAGGCCGGACATCTTCTTGATGGTGGCTTTCAGCTCATCATCGGTGCAGTCGGCGCAGGTGCCCTTCGGCGGCATGCTGTTGATGCCGGTGATGGCCTTGGCCAGGATGCCGTCGAGGCCGCCCTGGTGGTCAGCACGCTCTTTCCAGGCAGCGGTATCGCCGATCTTCGGCGCACCCAGTACGCCAGCGGTGTGGCAGGCGCCACAGTGCTTGGCAATGATGTCGTCCGGCGTACGCGCACCGCCGCCAGCAGCGGCTGCTACGGCGCCAACACCCTTGCATTCCTGACCCTGTACGCAGACCTCGCCTACCGGCTTGATGCGCTCGGCAACGGCGTCGTCGGTCGCGGCCTGGGCGCTAACAGCCCACAGGGCCAATACGGCAGCATGAGCCGCCAGCATCTTCTTGATTAGGTTCACCCTTACACCCTCATCGTGGCTAGTATCGCCCGCGGCCACGGTTTCGCGAGCGGGCGCAAGTATATACGGTTAGTTCGCCACGCTGAAACAACCCAACATGTCGCAGGGAAATTCGCGTGGCGCTCATGGAATTCAGAAGTTCGCCGGCGTGGTCGCGCTGATCAGGCGAGCTGGGGCGTCGAACGGATTGCGGAAGCGGTGCGGTTTGCTGCTTTCGAAGTAGTAGCTGTCGCCGGGTTCGAGGACATACACCTCGCTGCCGATGGTCAGCTCAAGGCGGCCTTCCACCAGCATGCCGGCCTCTTCGCCGTCGTGGGCGTACATCTCGTCACCGGTGTCGGAGCCCGGCGGATAGGTCTCGTCGAGGAAGGCCAGGGCGCGACTGGGATGGGCCTTGCCCACCAGCTTCATGGTGATGGCGCCGCTGCAGATATCGGTGAGTTCGGAAGCCCGATAAACCACCTGGACCTGGTTTTCCTGCTCAAGATCGAGAGAGAAGAACTCAACCAGCGACATGGGAATGCCACCCAGCACCTTCTTCAGCGAACTGATGGAGGGGCTGACACTGTTCTTCTCGATCATGGAAATCGTGCTGTTGGTGACACCCGCGCGCTTGGCGAGCTCACGCTGGGACAGGCCTTTCAGCTTACGGATGGCTTGCAGTCGAACACCGACGTCCAATGGCGGGATCCTCCTTGGGGATCAGGGGTGGTCACGGTCGCCGTATCATGGCAACAGCGTTCAGTATTTACAACACTCGGGCCGTCAATACCGCGCAAACTTTCCACACCCCAAGGCGAGCCTTGGAAAAGCCGTAATCTTGCAGGAAACGTCGGCCAAATGATCGATTTCATGATCACTTGGCCCCTTACTCAGGCATCAGACGTAGACGAGCGGCACCCGACGCAGGTTGCAGAAGATCTGGTACGGAATGGTGCCGGCATGGACCGCCACGTCACTGGCAAGGACTTCCTTGCCCCAGAGTTCCACGCGGCTGCCGAGGCCCGCGTTGGGCAGGTCGGTGAGATCGACCGTGAGCATGTCCATGGAAACGCGGCCGATCAGCCGGCTCGGCTGCCCGTCGATGCTCACCGGGGTGCCGGTGGGTGCATGGCGCGGGTAGCCATCGGCGTAACCCATGGCAACCACGCCGACGCGGGTCGGGCGCTCGGTGACGAACTTCGCACCGTAGCCGACCGGCTGGCCGGCAGGCAGTTCGCGCACACTGATGATTTTCGATTCCAGCGTCATCACCGGCTTCAGCTTCTCGGCCAGGGAATGCGCCTGTTCGAAGGGGGTGGCGCCATAAAGCATGATGCCGGGACGTACCCAGTCGCTCGGAACCTGCGGCCAGCCCAGCACTGCCGGCGAGTTGCGCAGGCTGACCTCGGCCTCGATACCGACGCGGGCCTGCTCGAAGACAGCGACCTGCTCGGTGCTGCTGGCACAGTCCAGCTCATCGGCACGGGCGAAGTGGCTCATCAGGACGATCTTCTCGACCTTGCCACTCGCCTGCAGGCGCTGCCAGGCGTCCCGGTATTCGGCCGGGTGCAGGCCGACGCGGTGCATGCCCGAGTCCAGCTTGAGCCAGACGGTCAGCGGCTTGCGAAGCGAAGCGGTTTCGATGGCCTCCAGCTGCCAGCTGGAGTGCACCACGGTCCAGAAATCGTGCTCCTGGATCAGCTCCAGCTCGTCGGCCTCGAAGAAGCCTTCCAGCAGCAGGATCGGCTTGCGGATGCCTGCCGCGCGCAACTGCAGCGCTTCCTCGATGCAGGCCACGGCAAAACCGTTGGCCTCGGACTCCAGTGCCTGGGCGCAGCGCACCGCGCCATGGCCGTAGGCGTCGGCCTTGACCACGGCGAGGGCCTTGGCGCCCGTGACTTCGCGGGCGAGGCGGTAGTTGTGGCGCAGGGCTTCGAGATCGATCAGGGCACGGGCGGGACGCATGGCGAGGGCTTCTTCTAATTGATCGGATGGAAAAAACCCGGCGCGAACGCCGGGCTGAGCAAGAAACTAGGGAAGTGCAGCGACGACCGTCATCTCCACCAGTACGTCGGGCGAGTACAGCTTCGCCTCGACGCAGGCACGGGCCGGAGCGGCGCCCTTCGGCACCCAGGCATCCCACACCGCGTTCATCGCGGCATAGTCCGCCTCCATGTCCTTCAGGTAGATGGTCACCGACAGGATTCGGCTTTTGTCGGTGCCCGCCTCGGCCAGCATCGCATCGATGGCGGCGAGTGTTTCACGGGTCTGCTGGCCGACGCCCGCACTGTGCTTTTCGTCCAACTGGCCGGCCAGGTAGACCGTGCCGTTGTGGATGACGATTTCGCTGTAACGGGTTTCAGTGCGCAGGCGCTGGATTGACATTGTTCGGGGACTCCTTGGAATTGCCATAACGGAAGATGTCCAGGCCTTCGGCGCTGATCTGCGGACGCTTGCGCGCCATCAGGTCGGCCAGCAGGCGGCCGGAGCCGCAGGCCATGGTCCAGCCAAGGGTACCGTGTCCGGTGTTCAGGAACAGGTTGCGGAACGGAGTGGCGCCCACGATCGGGGTGCCGTCCGGGGTCGCCGGGCGCAGGCCGGTCCAGAAGCTGGCCTGGGACAGGTCGCCACCTTCCGGATAGAGGTCGGCGGTGATCATTTCCAGGGTGTCGCGGCGAGCCGGATTCAGGTCCAGGTTGAAGCCGGTGATCTCGGCCATGCCGCCCACGCGGATGCGCTTGTCGAAGCGAGTGATGGCGACCTTGTAGGTCTCATCGAGAATGGTCGAGGTCGGGGCCATGGCCGGATTGGTGATCGGCACGGTCAGCGAATAACCCTTGAGCGGGTAGACCGGAGCCTTGATACCCAGCGGCTTGAGCATTTGCGGGGTGTAGCTGCCCAGCGCCAGCACGTAGCGGTCTGCGGTTTCCAGCTTGCCGTCGATCCACACACCGTTGATGCGGTCGCCGGCGAAGTCCAGGCGCTCGATGTTCTGACCGAAGCGGAACTCCACGCCCAGCTTCTCCGCCATCTCGGCGAGGCGGGTGGTGAACATCTGGCAGTCGCCGGTCTGGTCGTTGGGCAGGCGCAGGGCGCCGGCCAGCTTGTGCTTGACGTTGGCCAGGGCCGGTTCGACGCGGGCGATGCCGTCACGGTCGAGCAATTCGTAGGGCACGCCGGACGCTTCGAGCACGGCGATGTCCTTGGCTGCGGCGTCTACCTGGGCCTGGGTACGGAACAGTTGGGTGGTACCGAGTGCGCGGCCTTCATAGCTGATGCCGGTTTCGGCGCGGAGCTCGTCGAGGCAGTCGCGGCTGTACTCGGACAGACGCACCATGCGCTCCTTGTTCACCGCATAGCGGGCGGCGGTGCAGTTGCGCAGCATCTGCGTCATCCACAGGTACTGGTCGATGTCGCTGGTGGTGCGGATGGCCAGCGGCGCGTGCTGCTGCAGCATCCATTTGACGGCCTTCAGCGGCACGCCGGGCGCTGCCCAGGGCGATGCATAACCGGGGGAAACCTGACCAGCGTTGGCGAAGCTGGTTTCCATGGCCACGGCGTTCTGGCGGTCGACCACGACCACCTCGAACCCCGCTTGGGCCAGGTAATAGGCGCTAGTCGTACCGATCACACCACTGCCAAGGACCATCACTCGCATGTCTGTCTCCATTCGCAGCGGGGGATTCGCTGCGTTTGTTATTTTGAGCGTCATTGACGCGCAGTATAGGGAGACGACCCCAGTGATATTCACTATATAGCCAGCTATATTTGGCGATAATTCTCGGCAATATGCGCTTCAGCGGAGGGGCATCCACCATGCGCACCCAGCATCAATCCCGTCGTGAACTCGACAAGATAGACCGGAATATTTTACGAATCCTGCAGGAAGACGGCCGGATCTCCTTCACCGAACTGGGCGAGCGCGTGGGGCTTTCCACCACGCCCTGCACCGAGCGCGTCCGCCGCCTGGAGCGCGAGGGCATCATCCTCGGCTACAACGCGCGCCTGAATCCGCAGCACCTGAAGGCGAGCCTGCTGGTGTTCGTCGAGATCAGCCTGGACTACAAGTCCGGCGACACCTTCGAAGACTTCCGCCGCGCCGTGCTCAAGCTGCCCCACGTGCTGGAGTGCCACCTGGTGTCGGGCGACTTCGACTACCTGGTGAAGGCGCGGATCAATGAGATGGCGTCCTATCGCAAGCTGCTCGGCGACATCCTGCTGAAGCTGCCCCACGTGCGTGAATCCAAGTCCTACATCGTCATGGAAGAGGTGAAGGAATCGCTGAATCTGCCGATCCCCGAATGATTTGTTACGCGCGTTCCGAACCCCTTGGCATGGTCCGGGGGTTCGCCTTATTCTGCCCGGGCGTTAAATTTTCCAAACAATAAAATCAGGATTTCGCACATGAACGCCCGCGTTCGCATCCCGGTGCACACCGAAGAACACGCCCCCTCCTATTACGCTGCGACCGCCAACCGTCGCGTCGAGTACCCGCCCCTGGCGGGAGAGGAGCTGGCCGACGTGTGCATCGTCGGTGGCGGATTCTCCGGGCTGAACACGGCGATCGAGCTGGCCCGACGCGGCCGCTCCGTCGTGCTGCTGGAAGCCCGGCAGATCGGCTGGGGCGCCAGCGGGCGCAATGGCGGGCAACTGATTCGCGGTGTCGGCCACGGCGTCGAGCAGTTCGAGCCGGTGATCGGCGCCGAAGGCGTGCGTTCCCTCAAGCTGATGGGGCTGGAAGCGGTGGAGATCGTCCGCCGCCGGGTAGAAGAGTTCGCCATCGACTGCGACCTGACCTGGGGTTACTGCGACCTGGCCAACAAGCCTGGCGATTTCGCTGGTTTCGCCGAGGACATGGAAGAGCTCAAGGGCCTTGGCTACCGCCACGAGTTGCGCCTGGTTCAGCCTGGCGAGATGCGCAGCGTGGTGGGCTCGGATCGCTACGTCGGCGGCCTGATCGACATGGGCTCCGGCCACCTGCATCCGCTCAACCTTGCCCTGGGCGAAGCCGCTGCAGCGCAATCCCTTGGCGTACGCCTGTTCGAGCACTCCGCCGTGACCCGCATCGAGTACGGCGCCGAAGTGAAAGTGCACGCCGCCAACGGCGTGGTCCGCGCCAAGACCCTGGTGCTGGGCTGCAACGCCTACATGAACAACCTCAACACGACGCTCGGCGGCAAGGTGCTGCCCGCCGGCAGCTACGTCATCGCCACCGAACCGCTGCCCACTGAACTGGCCCGCGAACTGCTGCCGCAGAACATGGCGGTGTGCGACCAGCGTGTCGCCCTGGACTACTACCGCCTCTCCGCGGACAACCGCCTGCTGTTCGGCGGCGCTTGCCATTATTCAGGACGCGATCCGGCGGATATCGGCGCCTATATGCAGCCGAAGATGCTCAAGGTCTTCCCGCAACTGGAGAACGTGCGCATCGATTACCAGTGGGGCGGCATGATCGGCATCGGCGCCAACCGCCTGCCGCAGATCGGCAAGCTGCCGGACCAGCCCAACGTCTACTTCGCCCAGGCCTACTCCGGCCACGGGCTGAACGCCACTCACCTGGCCGGCCAGCTCCTGGCCGAAGCCATCTGCGGCGAGCAGAGCAATGGTTTCGACGTCTTCTCCAAAGTGCCGCACATCACCTTCCCCGGCGGCCGCCACCTGCGCTCGCCGCTGCTGGCCCTGGGCATGCTCTGGTACCGGATGAAGGAAGCAGTGGGGATCGCCTGATCCCGAGTATGAGAAAGGGCCGCTTGGCGGCCCTTTTCTGTTCAGTCGGCGACGACCTCGACGCCGTCATCGAACAGCTCGCGGCTCCAGGCCAGCCAGACGAACCCGGCAGCGCCCAGCGCCATCATCAGCGGCAGCGCGTGACCACTGATCCACTGGCTCGCTGCACCGGTCGCCAGCGGCCCCACCAGGCAGCCGATCCCCCAGAGTTGGGCAACATGGGCGTTGGCCCGCACCAACTCGTCATCCCGATAGCGTTCGCCGATGAGGATCAGCGCCAGGGTGAACAGCCCACCAGCGCTGGCGCCGAACAGCACCCATACCGGCCAGATCAGCGGCGTGTGCAGCAACAGCGGAATGCCCAGGCTGCTCAGCAGCAGCGTCAGGCCACAGGCACGGAACAAGGTGCGCCGCGACATGCGGTCGGCCAGCCAGCCGATGGGCAGCTGCAGCGCGGCATCACCCACCACCACGACGCTGGCCATCAACAAGGCCACTTCCTGGGTGAAGCCTTGGCGCAGGCCGTAGATCGGCAACAGGGTCAGCATCATCGCTTCGAAGGCGGCGAACAGTACGACCGCCCAGGCAATGGTGGGCAGGCGGGCGCAGAAGGACCAAAGCCCACGCCCGGAGGCGCTGTGGGCGTCGACGCTGGGCGCGCCGGTGCGGCCGAGCAGCAGCAGCGAACCGCCGATCAGCAGCCCGGTTCCAGTCCAGAATCCGAGGTCGTTGCCGGTGCCGATCGCCGTCAGCAGCAGCGGGCCGGACAACTGGCTCAGGGCGTAGCCGGTGCCGTAGAGGGCCACCAGGCGTCCGCGCCACTCGTCCACCGCCAGTTGGTTGATCCAGCTTTCGCCGAGGATGAACACCACCGTCAGGGCGACACCGATCAACAGCCGCAGCACCAGCCAGACCGGGTAGGACTGCACCAGCGCCAGCGATGCCACCGACAAGGCTCCCACTAGCAGACACATCTGCATCAGGGTGGTGGTACCGAAGCGCGCGGCCAGTCGCCCAGCGATCACTGCACCGAGCAACACACCGACCGCCGGGGTCGCCGCCATTACGCCGATGGCGAAACTGCCGTGGCCCCAACTTTCCAGCCGCAGCGACACCAGCGGCATGGTCACGCCCAGGGCGAGGCCGATGCTGATGACCGCGCCGCAAACCGCGAAGTAGGTTCCCCAACGCATTGCCGACGTCCTCCCTTTCCGTGTGGCACAAAGCAAAAAAGGCCGGGCTCCATCACTGGAAACCCGGCCGCAGGCGTGGCTCGCAGAGCCGGCCCCTCGAACCGCGAGGGGCGGACCTCAATGGCGTATCAGAGCTTGATCCAGGTGGACTTCAGCTCGGTGTACTTGTCGAAGGCGTGCAGGGACTTGTCGCGGCCGTTGCCGGACTGCTTGAAGCCGCCGAAGGGCGCGGTCATGTCGCCGCCGTCGTACTGGTTGATCCAGACGCTACCGGCGCGCAGGGCCTTGCCAACCAGGTGGGCGCGGGACAGGTTGTTGGTCCACACCGCTGCGGCCAGGCCGTAGATGGTGTCGTTGGCGATGGCGATGGCCTCTTCTTCGCTGTCGAAGGCGATGACCGACAGGACCGGGCCGAAGATTTCTTCCTTGGCGATGCGCATGGCGTTGTCCACGCCGTCGAAGATGGTCGGCTCGACGTAGGTGCCGCCGGTTTCTTCCATCACGCGATTGCCGCCGGCCACCAGCTTGGCGCCGTCGTCATGGCCGGCCTGGATGTAGGACAGCACGTTGTTCATCTGGGTGGTGTCCACCAGGGCGCCGACGTTGGTCGCCGGATCCAGCGGGTTACCCGGCTTCCAGGTCTTGATCGCCTCGACCACCATGGGCACGAACTTGTCCTTGATGGAGCGCTCGACCAGCAGACGCGAACCGGCGGTGCAGACTTCGCCCTGGTTGAAGGCGATGGCGCCAGCCGCGGCTTCGGCGGCGGCCTGCAGGTCAGGCGCGTCGGCGAAGACGATGTTCGGGCTCTTGCCGCCGGCTTCCAGCCAGACGCGCTTCATGTTGGATTCGCCGGCGTAGATCATCAGTTGCTTGGCGATCTTGGTGGAGCCGGTGAACACCAGGGTGTCGACGTCCATGTGCAGGGCCAGGGCCTTGCCCACGGTGTGGCCGAAGCCTGGCAGCACGTTGAACACGCCTGCCGGAATGCCGGCCTCGATGGCCAGCTGGGCAATGCGGATGCCGGTCAGCGGCGACTTCTCGGACGGCTTGAGGACGATCGAGTTGCCGGTGGACAGTGCCGGGCCGAGCTTCCAGCAGGTCATCAGCAGCGGGAAGTTCCAGGGCACGATGGCGGCGACAACGCCTACCGGCTCGCGGGTCACCAGACCCAGTTCGTTATGCGGGGTAGCGGCGACTTCGTCGTAGATCTTGTCGATGGCCTCACCGCTCCAACGGATGGCGCGGGATGCGGACGGGACGTCGACGCTCAGGGAGTCACTGATCGGCTTGCCCATGTCCAGGGTTTCCAGCAGGGCCAGCTCTTCGGCGTGGGCGTCGATCAGGTCGGCGAAGCGGATCATGATCTCCTTGCGCTTGACCGGCGCCAGACGCGACCAGACACCGGACTCGAACACGGCGCGGGCATCTTTCACGGCCAGCTCGGCATCGGCCAGGTCACAGCTGGCGACCTTGCCCAGCAGACGACCATCGACCGGGCTGATGCAATCGAACGTCTCGCCGGAAACGGCGCTGGTGTATTCGCCATGAATGAAGGCGCGGGTCTCGATCTGCACGGACTTGGCGCGTTGTTCCCAGTCTGCACGGGTCAGGGTGGTCATCGGAGCTTTCCTCTTATTAGAAGAGTGCCGCCAGCTCAGGCATGCACTGTCAAAAATTCTGCATGGCCGACCTACATCTGGCCATCCTCGCAACCCTAAACCAGAGAGGATAGCCTTTTCAATATATTTTACAGTTGCCGGCCAAACGCCCTTGTCATGTTCGTTATATTAAACATAGACTCCGTCAAAATCACTACAACACCTCACCTTGCCTTTTCCGGTGCTCACAATGACAAATGCCTTTGCGCCAAAACCGGGCAGAATATCCAACAGTCTCGACGACTTCTGGATGCCCTTCACCGCCAACCGCCAGTTCAAGGCCAATCCGCGCCTGCTGGAAAGTGCCGAAGGGATGTACTTCACCAGCGCCGACGGGCGCCAGGTCCTCGACGGCACCGCCGGCCTCTGGTGCTGCAACGCCGGCCATGGCCGCCGCGAAATCACCGAAGCGGTGAGCAAGCAAATCGCCAAGCTGGATTTCGCACCCACCTTCCAGATGGGCCACCCGCTGCCCTTCGAGTTGGCCGAGCGCCTGGCCGACGTAGCCCCCAAAGGCTTGAACAAGGTGTTCTTCACCAACTCCGGCTCTGAATCGGCGGACACCGCACTGAAGATCGCCCTCGCCTATCAGCGCGCCATCGGCCAGGGCACCCGCACCCGCCTGATTGGCCGCGAGCTGGGCTACCACGGCGTGGGCTTCGGTGGCATTTCGGTAGGCGGCATGGTCAACAACCGCAAGGCCTTCCCCGCCCTGCTGCCGAACGTCGATCACCTGCCACACACCCTGGATATCCAGCGCAATGCCTTCAGCCGCGGCCTGCCGGAATTCGGCATCGAGAAGGCCGATGAGCTGGAGCGCCTGGTGACCCTGCATGGCGCCGAGAACATTGCCGCCGTGATCGTAGAACCCATGTCCGGCTCGGCCGGTGTGATCCTGCCGCCGGTGGGCTACCTGCAGCGCCTGCGCGATATCACCCGCAAGCACGGCATCCTGCTGATCTTCGACGAAGTCATCACCGGCTTCGGTCGCGTCGGCCAGGCCTTCGCCGCCCAGCGATGGGGCGTCACCCCGGACATCATCACCTGCGCCAAGGGCCTGACCAACGGCGCCATTCCCATGGGCGCAGTGTTCGTCGCCGAAGACATCTACCAGGCCTTCATGCAGGGCCCGGAGAGCGCCATCGAGTTCTTCCACGGCTATACCTATTCAGGTCACCCGGTGGCCTGCGCCGCCGCACTGGCAACCCTGGACATCTATCAGGGCGAGCGACTGTTCGAGCGCACCATCGAACTTGAAGGCTACTGGCAGGATGCCCTGCTCAGCCTGAAGGACCTGCCCAACGTGATCGACATCCGCGCAGTGGGCCTGGTCGGCGGTGTGCAACTCGCACCGAGCGCCGAAGGCGTCGGCAAACGCGGCTTCCAGGTATTCGAACAGTGCTTCCATGACGGCGTGATGGTGCGCGTCACCGGCGACACCATCGCCATGTCGCCGCCGCTGATCGTGGAGAAGGAACAGATCGACATTCTCGTCGGCAAGCTCGCCGACTCCATCCGCAAGGCCGCCTGAACAGGGACCGCACAATGAACATCCAGCAGATCGTCGACTTCGCCCAGGCCACCACCACCGCGGAACACTACCGCCCAGCGCCCGAGAAGATCCTCAAGGGCGACCCCGAGCAGAGCGTACGCAACCACTACGGCAGCCCCTGCGGGCAGTTCAATGTGGGCATCTGGGAAGGCGCGGTGGGCCACTGGACGGTGAGCTACACCGAGCACGAGTACTGCGAGATTCTCCAGGGCGTGTCGGTGATCCGCGATGCCGACGGCAATGCCAAGACCGTGCGCGTGGGCGACCGCTTCGTCATCCCGGCCGGCTTCTCCGGCACCTGGGAAGTGCTGGAGCCTTGCCGCAAGGTTTACGTGATTTTCGAACAGGCTGCTCGCTAAGCCCGTTCTCTCCCATGCTTGTCACCCTTCAGCCCGCCACTGGCGGGCTTTTTTATTGTGGGGGACGAATTCATTGGCTATGTCTGCGTCAGCTGTTGGCAAAGATCGACCATCGGTCCAGGTGCCTTGTAGGAGCTAGCTTGCTAGCGAAAAGCGGCCATTCGCTGGCAAGCCAGCTCCTACGGGCAATCAGCAACCTGCAACACTTAGCGAATTCATTCAGCATGCGTATGGCGCTACTCAGCGGAGCGCTGCCCGTCCCTTCAGGTCCCGCCACGCAGCTAAACCGCAGGCATGAAAAAGCCCGCACAGGGCGGGCTTCTTCGACAAGGGCCGGATCAATTACTTGATCTTGGCTTCCTTGTAGATCACATGCTTACGCACAACCGGATCGAATTTCTTGATTTCGATCTTGTCGGGAGTGGTGCGCTTGTTCTTGTCGGTGGTGTAGAAATGGCCGGTACCGGCACTGGACACCAGACGGATCAGTTCACGCATGATTGACTCCTTAAACCTTTTCGCCGCGGGCGCGCAGTTCGGACAGAACTACGTCAATGCCGCGCTTGTCGATGATACGCATGCCCTTGGCGGAAACG
This sequence comes from Pseudomonas sp. BN515, assembly GCF_029873155.1. Classification (NCBI taxonomy): domain Bacteria; kingdom Pseudomonadati; phylum Pseudomonadota; class Gammaproteobacteria; order Pseudomonadales; family Pseudomonadaceae; genus Pseudomonas; species Pseudomonas sp. BN515. The sequence continues at coordinate 139,752 of NZ_SSOH01000043.1, forward strand.
CGCAGACGCACGAAGCGCTTCTCGGACTCGACCCAGAAGCGATGGTGCTGCAGGTTCGGCAGGAAACGACGACGGGTTTTGTTGTTTGCGTGGGAAATGTTGTTCCCAGTAGCCGGACCCTTACCGGTTACTTGACAGACTCTCGACATACCTCAGCCCTCTAAACCACATGCCCAACCCGGCATGGGTTGGCCGCTTGAACTCTCACATTTGTGGGCGCTTGAACGCCCGTCTCGTCGGGGTCTTACCGGCCGCAATTTGACTGCGAAAGACCGGGCCCCCAGAAAAGAGCGCTGCTTTATATCAGAAAGCCCCTAGTGCAGCAAGGGACGTAGCGATTTACCCACAGGCCCGGGGAAGCCGCAATTATGCCCGCACCGCCACGCCAAGGGGATCCGGGCGGAGCGACCGCTCGTCGCCCACAACGCATTGTCCGCTGACCGGGCTTGGTCTAGGGTAAGGCCTTTGGCTCGCAACGAGCCTCCCCACCGCAAAGGAGCTTGCCATGCGCCTCGCCGCCCTCCCACTGCTATTAGCCCCGCTGCTCACCCAGGCTGCCACCTTGAGCGTCTGCACCGAGGCCAGTCCCGAGGGTTTCGACGTGGTGCAGTACAACTCGCTGACCACCACCAACGCCTCGGCCGACGTGCTGATGAACCGCCTGGTGGAGTTCGACGCACAAAACAGCAAGCTGGTCCCGGGCCTGGCCGAGCGCTGGGACGTCTCCGCCGACGGCCTGACCTACAGCTTCCAGCTGCGCCAGGGCGTGGCCTTCCATTCCACCGACTACTTCAAGCCAAGCCGCCCGCTGACAGCCGACGACGTGGTGTTCAGCTTCAAGCGCATGCTCGATCCGGCCAATCCCTGGCACAAGGTGGCCCAGAGCGGTTTCCCCCACGCGCAGTCCATGCAGCTGCCGAGCCTGATCAAGAGCATCGACAAGGTGGACGACCACCAGGTGCGCTTCGTCCTCAACAAGCCGGACGCCACCTTCCTCGCTACCCTCAGCATGGGCTTCGCCTCCATCTATTCAGCCGAATACGCCGACCAGCTGATGAAGGCCGGCACACCGGAGAAGCTCAACGCCCAGCCCATCGGCACCGGCCCCTTCGTCTTCCGCCGCTTCCAGAAGGACGCCGCTGTTCGCTACGCCGCCAACCCGGACTACTTCGGCGGCAAGCCCGGTGTCGACGGCCTGGTCTTCGCCATCACCCCGGATGCCAACGTGCGACTGCAGAAGCTCCGTCGCGGCGAATGCCAGATCGCGCTGTCGCCCAAGCCGCTGGATGTGCAATCCGTTGCCGGTGACAAGAACATCAAGACGGTCCAGACCTCGGCCTTCATGACTGCCTTCGTCGGCATCAACAGCCAGCATCCGCCGCTGGACAAACCCGAAGTACGCCAGGCGATCAACCTCGCCTTCGACAAGTCGAGCTATATCAAGGCCGTATTCGAAGGCAGCGCTACCGCGGCCGATGGCCCTTATCCGCCGAACACCTGGAGCTACGCCAAGGACCTGCCGGCGTACCCCCAAGACCTTTCAAAGTCGAAAGCGCTGCTCGCCGAGGCAGGCCTGAAGGACGGCTTCAAGACCACCATCTGGACCCGCCCTTCCGGCAGCCTGCTCAACCCCAACCCAAGCCTTGGCGCCCAGTTGCTGCAGGCCGACCTGGCGAAGGTGGGCATCCAGGCGGAGATCCGCGTGATCGAATGGGGCGAACTGATCCGCCGCGCCAAGGCTGGCGAGCATGACCTGCTGTTCATGGGCTGGGCAGGCGACAACGGTGATCCGGACAACTTCCTCACCCCGCAGTTCTCCTGCGCTTCTGTGCAGTCCGGACTCAACTTCGCCCGCTACTGCAACGCCGAACTGGACAAGCTGATTGCCGACGGCAAGACCCACGCCGACCTGGCTGAACGCACCAGCCTCTATGAAAAGGCCCAGCGGATCATCCGCGAACAGGCGCTCTGGTTGCCGCTGGCCCATCCCACCGCCTTCGCCCTGACCCGCGCCAATGTCGAGGGCTACCAGGTGAACCCCTTCGGTCGCCAGGACTTCGCCAAGGTGAGGCTGGATTAGATCCAACCCCTCTCCGCCATCGACAAGGGCTCGCCATCGCCGACGATGAAGTGGTCGAGCACCCGCACGTCGATCAGCGCCAGCGCCTCCTTGAGGCGGTGGGTCAGCTGGCGATCGGCCTCGCTGGGCTCGGCGATGCCTGACGGGTGATTGTGGCTGAGGATGAGCGCGGCCGCGTTGTGCGCGAGAGCGCGCTTGACCACCTGACGGGGATAGACGCTGGCGCCGTCGATGGTGCCGTGGAACAGCACTTCGAAGGCCAGCACCCGGTGCTTGCTATCGAGGAAGAGACAGGCGAACTGCTCGTGATGGGAATGACGCAGTTGCGCCTTGAGAAAGTCGCGCACCGCCTGCGGGCTCTCCAGCGCTGAGTCCCGGCGCAATCCTTCGGCCAGGTGACGACGGGCCATTTCAAGCACCGCCTGCAATTGGGCGAACTTGGCCGGCCCGAGGCCAAGGTGCTGGCTGAAGTCCTGCAGCTCGGCCTCCAGCAACGCGCGCAGGCTGCCGAAGTCGTTGAGCAAGTGACGGGCGAGGTCGACGGCGCTGCGGCCAGCCACCCCGGTACGCAGGAAAATGGCAAGGAGTTCGGCGTCGGAAAGGGCCGCCGCACCCAGTTCGAGAAGCTTCTCCCGCGGACGCTCCGCCGCAGGCCAATTACGGATGCTCATGACACCTCCATGGTTGAGCCGCGCCGCTGTTCCAGTGCAGTCGCTGTGCTATCTTAACCCACCTTTTTTGCGCGGCGATCGGCCTGGGGAGGCGCCTTCGCCGTAGCGCATCTTCCACTTCATAAAAGGCAGGCCTATGCAGCGGCTCTATCGGAAACGCATCCTCCTGGGCGTGGGCGGCGGCATTGCTGCCTACAAGAGCGCTGAACTGGTTCGCCGACTGCGCGACCAGGGCGCCGAGGTCCGTGTGGTAATGACCCAGGGCGGCCGCGAGTTCATCACCCCGCTGACCCTCCAGGCCCTCTCCGGGCATCCCGTTCACCTCGAGCTGCTCGACCCCGCCGCCGAAGCGGCCATGGGCCACATCGAACTCGCCCGCTGGGCCGACCTGGTGTTGATCGCGCCGGCTACTGCGGACCTGATGGCGCGCCTGGCACAGGGCGTGGCAGACGACCTGCTGACCACCCTGGTACTCGCCACCGATGCGCCGGTTGCCCTCGCTCCCGCGATGAACCAGGCCATGTGGCGCGATCCGGCCACCCAGGCCAACCTGGAGCTCCTCGCCAAACGCGGACTGCGCCTGTTCGGCCCGGCGGCCGGCAGCCAGGCCTGTGGCGACGTCGGCCTCGGTCGCATGCTGGAAGCCGAGGAACTGGCACAGCTCGCCGCCGACTGCTTCGAGCACCGCGCACTCACCGGACGCCATGTGCTGATCACCGCCGGCCCGACCCAGGAAAACATCGACCCGGTGCGCTACATCACCAACCACAGCTCCGGAAAGATGGGCTTCGCCCTCGCCGAAGCCGCGGTGGAAGCAGGCGCCAAGGTGACCCTGATCACCGGTCCGGTGCACCTGCCCACCCCGGACCGCGTCAACCGCATCGACGTGGTCAGCGCCCGCGACATGCTTGCCGCCTGCGAAGCGGCCATGCCCTGCGACCTGCTGATCGCCGCCGCGGCCGTCGCCGACTACCGCCCGGAAGTGGTCGCGCAGCACAAAATGAAGAAAGACCCGACCAGCGGCGAAGGCCTGCTGCTGCAGCTGGTACGCAACCCCGATATCCTCGCGACGCTCGCTGGCCGACCCGATCGCCCGTTCAGCGTGGGCTTCGCCGCCGAGACCGAAAACCTGCTCGAGTACGCCTCGCGCAAGCTCAAGGACAAGAACCTCGACCTGATCGTCGCCAATGACGTGGCCAACCCCAGCATCGGCTTCAACAGCGAGGAGAACGCCATCACCGTCATCGACCGCGACCTGGGCCAGAGCAGCTTCGCCCAGACCAGCAAGGGCAAGATCGCCCGCCAGCTGATCGCCTTCATCGCCGACCGCCTCAACCAGGCCTGAGATTCCATGCACTCACTGCAAGCCAAGATCCTCGATTCCCGCATCGGCAGCGAATTCCCCCTGCCGCAATACGCTACCCCAGGCTCTGCCGGCCTCGACCTGCGCGCCATGCTCAAGGAAGAAGTCGTCCTCGAACCGGGCCAGACCATCCTCATCCCCACCGGCCTGTCGATCTACATCGCCGACCCGGGCCTGGCCGCGCTGATCCTGCCGCGCTCGGGCCTCGGCCATAAGCACGGCGTGGTGCTGGGCAACCTGGTGGGCCTGATCGACTCCGACTACCAGGGCGAGTTGATGGTGTCCTGCTGGAACCGCGGCCAGACCGCCTTCCGCATCGCCATTGGCGAACGCATCGCCCAGCTGGTTCTGGTGCCTGTGGTCCAGGCGCACTTTGAACTGGTCGACGAATTCCATGAGAGCGAGCGCGGCGCCGGCGGTTTCGGTCACACCGGCAGCCACTGACAAGCCAGAATCAGGACGACGATTCGCCTAGGAGACGTTCAGTGAAACTCTTCAAGCGCAGCAAGGACGCCGCCGGCAACGGTACAGCCCGCCTTTCGCCCGAGGCCAAGCCTGCCCGCAAGCAGTCCGACGACCTGCTCCCGGGCGCACTTGCCGCACTCGCGGGCGTGGCCGCTGCCGGCGCGCTGCTCTGGTTCGGCGCGATTGTCCCGTCCGAGCAGAGTCGAACCGGACAACTTGCGCAGGCCTGGGGTGACAGCCAGGCCTCCGCCCTTCGCCAGGCCATCACCCAGTTGCGGGCCGACACCGCCGCGGCCGCCCACGATCCGAGCCTGATCGACGCCCTCAACAGTGGCGATGCCGGCCAGCTGATGACCGCCGAGCGCGGACTGGGCTATCGCGACGGCGTGATCGACGCCCACCTCAACCTGCCCGGCCAGGCCCAGCAGAACAGCCAGCGCGCCGCGCCGATGAACTTCGCCGCGCTGGACTTGCTGCGTCGCCTGGAAGGCGGTCAGCAGCCCAGCCCCGAAGCCTACAAGGTGGGTGAACGCTGGCTGATCTACAGCGCCGCGCCGCTGCGCCTGAACGATCAGAGCGCCCCCCAGGGCACACTGTTGCTGGTGTTCGACCTGGATCGCCTGATGCGCAGCCTGCCGGCACTGCCGGACGGCGTTGGCCAGTTGCAGCTGGTCCAGCAGTTCAACAATGCCCCGGCCCAGCTACTGGCCCAGCGCGGACAGCCCGGCGACGCCGCGGCCATCGCACTGGACAGCGGCAATCCGAACTGGAAGCTCAGCTTCGTTCCCGGCGCGGCGCTGACCGGGGAAAGCATTTCTCCGCTGCTGCTGGCACTGGCCGCACTGCTCGCCCTGGGCGGCGCGGTGCTGGGCCTGAAGCTTTACCAGGGCACGCTTCAGCGCAAGCTGCGTGATGACGCTCAGCAACTCAATCAGATGCTGCAAGAACTCTCGAACGGCAAGAGCGTCAAAGCCTTCAGTCTGCGCCTGCCGGCGCTGGACAACCTGGCCCAGGCGCTCGCCCGCCAACCCAGGCGTAAATCCGAGCCGGCGCCGGACAACGGCCAGGCCCAGGCGGTCGCCAGCAACCCCGTTGCCCCGGCTCCCGCACAGCCAGCCGCATCGGCTGACCCACTTTTCCAAGATACCGACATTCTCGATATCGACATCCTCGACGAAGACCAGGACCTCCTGGGATTGGAGCAAGCCCCCGCCATGACCAGCATCGAACAGATCGCCCCCACCCTGCCCGCCAGCATTTTCCGCGCGTATGACATTCGCGGTGTGGTCGGCGACACCCTCACCACCGAGACCGCCTACTGGGTAGGTCGCGCCATCGGCTCCGAGAGCCTGGCCCGCGGCGAGTCCAACGTCTCGGTTGGCCGCGATGGTCGCCTGTCCGGCCCCGAACTGGTTCAGGCCCTGATCCAGGGCCTGCTGGACTGCGGCTGCCAAGTCAGCGACGTCGGCATGGTGCCGACCCCGGCGCTCTACTACGCGGCCAACGTGCTGGCCGGCAAATCCGGCGTGATGCTCACCGGCAGCCACAACCCGCCGGACTACAACGGCTTCAAGATCATGGTCGCCGGCGAAACCCTGGCCAACGAACAGATCACCGCCCTGCACACCCGCATCCAGAACAACGACCTGGCCAGCGGCGTCGGCAGCGTCGAAGTGGTGGACGTACTGGATCGCTACTTCCGTGAAATCCGCGACGACATCGCCATGGCCAGGCCCATGAAAGTGGTAGTGGACTGCGGCAACGGCGTCGCTGGCGTGATCGCGCCGCAGCTGATCGAGGCCCTGGGCTGCACCGTGATTCCGCTCTACTGCGACGTCGACGGCACCTTCCCCAACCACCATCCGGATCCGGGCAAGCCCGAGAACCTGGAAGACCTGATCGCCAAGGTGAAGGAAGAGAAGGCCGACCTGGGCCTGGCCTTCGACGGCGACGGCGACCGCGTCGGTGTGGTGACCAACGAAGGCACCATCATCTACCCGGACCGCCTGCTGATGCTGTTCGCCAAGGACGTGGTATCGCGCAATCCGGGCGCCGACATCATCTTCGACGTCAAGTGCACCCGCCGCCTGACTTCCCTCATCAGCGGCTATGGCGGCCGCCCGGTGATGTGGAAGACCGGCCACTCGCTGATCAAGAAGAAGATGAAGGAAACCGGCGCGCTGCTGGCCGGCGAGATGAGCGGCCACATCTTCTTCAAGGAGCGCTGGTACGGCTTCGACGACGGCATCTACAGCGCCGCGCGCCTGCTGGAAATCCTCAGCCAGGACAAGCGTGACGCCGAACTTGTGTTCTCGGCCTTCCCGAAAGACGTCTCCACTCCGGAAATCAACATCACCGTCACCGACGAGAGCAAGTTCCGCCTGATCGAGCGCCTGCAGCGCGAGGCCAACTGGGGCGAAGCGAACCTCACCACCCTCGATGGCGTGCGTGTCGATTATCCGAAGGGCTGGGGCCTGTGCCGCGCCTCCAACACGACTCCCGTGCTGGTGCTGCGCTTCGAGGCCGACACCGAGGAAGAGCTGGAACGCATCAAGCAGGTGTTCCGCAGCCAGCTCACCCTCATCGCCCCTGAACTCAACCTGCCGTTCTGATCCGTGTCACTGGAGCCCAGCATGACCCTCAGCCTCGACGCTGCTTCCCAAGTCGCCCAGGTCCTGTCCGAAGCACTGCCCTACATTCGCCGCTTCGTCGGCAAGACCCTGGTGGTCAAGTACGGCGGCAACGCCATGGAGAGCGACGAGCTGAAGGCCAGCTTCGCCCGCGATGTGGTGCTGATGAAGGCTGTCGGCATCAATCCGGTGGTGGTGCATGGCGGCGGTCCGCAGATCGGTGACCTGCTCAAGCGCCTGTCCATCGAGAGCCACTTCGTCGACGGCATGCGCGTGACCGACGCGCAGACCATGGACGTGGTCGAGATGGTGCTGGGTGGCCAGGTGAACAAGGACATCGTCAACCTGATCAACCGCCACGGCGGCAGCGCCATCGGCCTGACCGGCAAGGACGCCGAGCTGATCCGCGCGAAGAAGCTCACCGTCACCCGCCAGACCCCCGAGATGACCCAGCCGGAGATCATCGACATCGGTCACGTGGGCGAAGTCGCCAGCGTCAATACCGACCTGCTGAACATGCTGGTGAAGGGCGACTTCATCCCGGTGATCGCGCCGATCGGCGTGGGCGCCAACGGCGAGTCCTACAACATCAACGCCGACCTGGTGGCCGGCAAGGTGGCCGAGGCACTGAAGGCCGAGAAGCTGATGCTGCTCACCAACATCGCCGGCCTGATGGACAAGCAGGGCAAGGTACTCACCGGTCTGTCCACCGAGCAGGTCAACGACCTGATCGCCGACGGCACCATCTACGGCGGCATGCTGCCGAAGATCCGCTGCGCGCTGGATGCCGTGCAGGGCGGCGTGAATGCTGCACACATCATCGATGGCCGCGTACCCCACGCCGTGCTGCTGGAGATCTTCACCGACACAGGCGTCGGCACCCTGATCACCAACCGCAAGCGCAGCTAAGCGGAGCGACACCCAGACAGGCCGGAGCGATCCGGCCTGTTCTTTTTGAGGAGCCGGCAATGGCCAAGCTGTCCCGTGATGACTTCCGCTTCTTCCACCCCCTGCGCGTGCGCTGGGCCGAGGTCGATCCGCAAGGCATCGTCTTCAACGGCAACTACCTGACCTACGCCGACGTCGCGATCACCGAGTACTTCCGCGCCATGGACGTGGCCTATCCGGCCGATCTGCTGAAGGACGGCGGCGACTTCTTCGCGGTGAAGACCCTGCTGGAGTACCTGGCGCCTGCACGCTTCGACGACCAGTTGGACATCGGGGTGCGCGTCAGTCGCCTGGGCAGTGCGAGCATGGCTTTCGAGCTGGGCATCTGGCGCGGGGAAGAACAACTCACCTCGGGTGAAGTGGTATACGTGCACGCGGACGCCGGCAGCCGCAAAAGCGTGCGGCTCCCGGACTGGTTGAGGGAGCGGGTGCGGGAGTTCGAACGGATCGCGCCGGCCGACTGAAGCCGGCTAGCGGGCGCCGCCAAGCAGTTCGGCCAGCCGCGCACGGTCGGCGGCATAGCCCGCCTTGGCGATATCGCGGTCCTTTTCGTAGCGGGCGATGTCCTTGTCCAGGCTCTTCTGCTGGTCGCGCAGGTTGTCGATCTGCTCCACCAGGTGGGCGGGCACCTCGCGTCCAGCGCGCTCGCTTTCCGCAGCCTGAGTCTGCAGGCTGGACTGCTGGGCACGCAGCGATTGCTGATTGCCACGGGCGACGCCGATCAGGCCATCGAGCTCGGCCATCTTGCGTTCCAGGGCACGATCGACATCTTCGACGCTGGTATAGAGACGCAGCAACTGGGCATCGGACCTGGCGCGAGCCTTCTCATCCAGCAGACGCTGCATTTCCTCACGGCTCGGCGCCGGCGGGACCACACGCACGACCCGCCCGTGCTCATTGAGCACTTCGTAACCCTTGCCGATGTATTCCGGCGGAACGCCCTGGCGATCCAGGACGGTCACACCTTTGTCGTCGACGTAGCGATACAGTTCCGCCGCGCCGGCCAACGCCGGCGACAACAGGACCAGTGCCAGGCTGCAGCGAAGTGCAAACGGCTTCAGCATGAGGACTCCCGGCCCCGAATGGTCAGATACCGAAGTTGGCGCGATAGGTTTCCACGGCAGGCAGGTGTTTCTTCAGCTCGGCGTCACCAGCCAGGTACTCCAGTACCTGCTCCAGAGAGACGATGCTGACCACCGGCATGCCGAAGTCACGCTCCACTTCCTGTATAGCCGAGAGTTCGCCCTGGCCGCGTTCCTGGCGATTAAGTGCGATCAGCACGCCAGCCGCCTGGGCGTTCTGCGCCTGGATGATCTGCATGACTTCGCGGATCGCCGTACCGGCGGTGATCACGTCATCGATGATCAGCACGCGACCTTCGAGCGGCGCGCCAACCAGGGTGCCGCCTTCGCCATGGTCCTTGGCTTCCTTGCGATTGAAGCACCACGGGATGTCGATCTGATGATGTTCGGCCAGCGCCACGGCAGTGGCAGCCGCCAGCGGAATGCCCTTGTAGGCCGGGCCGAACAGCACATCGAAAGGAATGCCGCTATCGACCACGGCGGCCGCATAGAATCGGCCGAGCTTGGCAAGGGCAAGGCCGCTGTTGAACAGGCCGGCATTGAAGAAATAGGGGCTGGTACGCCCGGACTTGAGAGTGAACTCACCGAAACGCAGAACCCCGCGCTCGATGGCAAAGCGAATGAAATCGCGCTGGTACGCCTGCATGAAAAGCCTCGGACGGCACGGATTTAGCTAAAAAGAAAGAGCTCGGGTATCATACACGCACGTGTTTTTGGGGGCCATTTATGCGGATCATCAGTGTGAACGTGAATGGTATTCAGGCAGCAGCCGAGCGAGGTCTCCTCAGCTGGCTGCAAGCCCAGAATGCCGACGTGATCTGCCTGCAAGACACACGTGCCTCCGCCTTCGACCTGGACGACCCTGCCTTCCAACTGGATGGTTATTTCCTCTATGCCGGCGATGCCGAAGTGCCTGCCCAAGGTGGCGTGGCGCTCTATTCGCGGTTGCAACCCAAGGCGGTTATCTGGGGACTCGGCTTCGAGTCCTGCGATCGGTACGGACGCTACCTGCAGGCAGATTTCGACAAAGTGAGCATCGCCACCCTGCTGCTGCCTTCCGGGCAAGGCGGGGACGAGAACCTGAACCACAAGTTCAAGTTCATGGACGACCTCACCCATTATCTGAACAAGCAGCGCCGCAAGCGCCGCGAGTACATCTACTGCGGCTCGCTGTACGTTGCGCACCAGAAGCTGGATGTGAAGAACTGGCGCGACTGCCAGCAGATCCCGGGCTTCCTGGCGCCCGAGCGCGCCTGGATGGACGAAGTGTTCGGCAACATGGGCTACGTCGATGCCCTGCGCGAAGTCAGCCGCGAAGGCGACCAGTTCAGCTGGTGGCCGGACAGCGAGCAGGCTGAGATGCTCAATCTCGGCTGGCGCTTCGACTACCAGGTGCTGACACCGGGTCTGCGCCGCTTCGTACGTAGCGCCAAGCTGCCGCGTCAGCCGCGCTTCTCGCAGCACGCGCCGCTGATCGTCGATTACGACTGGCTGCTCAGCGTGTGATCCAGGCAGAAAAAAGCCGGCTTTCGAGCCGGCTTTTTCTTGTCCGCGATTCGGCCTATTTCACCAGCCGCCAGCAGAAGGGATAGCGATAGGCTTGCCCCTCGTTCGCCTTGATCCCGGCGATGATGGTCAGCACCAGCGCACCGATGCTCACCAGGCCGAGCAACGGGAAGCCGATCACCACCAGCATCAGCAGGAAGCACAGCACTACGGCCAGCGCCACGGTGATCTGGAAGTTCAGCGCTTCCTTGCCCTGGGCATCGACGAAGGGATCGAGGTCCTTCTTGATCTGCCAGACGATCAGCGGACCCAGCAAGTTGCCAAAGGGGAACACCAGGCCGAGGAAGGCGGAGAAGTGGCAGAACATCGCCCACTGCCGGACTTCCCGGGTAGGCTCCTGATACTCAGTTGGCTCGTCCATTCCTGCACCTCCTCGTGCAATGTCGGCGTCAGTCGGCCAGAGCGGCGCGCTGCAGCTCGAACAGATCATTCAGGCCCTTGCGCGCCAGCTCGAGCATCGCGTTCAGCTCTTCCGGCTGGAAGGGTGCGCCCTCGGCGGTACCCTGGACTTCGATGAAGCCGCCGGCATCGGTCATGACCACGTTCAGGTCGGTTTCGGCGGCGGCGTCTTCCAGGTAGTCCAGGTCCAGCACCGGCTCGCCCTGGTAAATGCCCACGGACACCGCGGCGACCATCTGCTTCAGCGGCTCGCCCTTCAGGGCACCACGCTTCTTCAGCACTTTCAGCGCATCCACCAGGGCCACCATGGCGCCGGTGATGGACGCGGTACGGGTGCCGCCATCGGCCTGGATCACATCGCAATCCAGATAGATGGTGTTCTCGCCCAGCTTGGTCATGTCCAGCGCAGCGCGCAGCGAGCGGCCGATCAGACGCTGGATTTCCAGGGTGCGGCCGCCCTGCTTGCCACGGCTGGCTTCGCGCTGGTTACGCTCACCGGTGGCACGCGGCAGCATGCCGTATTCGGCGGTCAGCCAACCCTGGCCCTGTCCCTTGAGGAAACGCGGCACGCCGGCTTCGACGCTGGCCGTGCAGATCACTTTGGTATCCCCAAACTCCACCAGCACCGAGCCTTCGGCATGCTTGGTGTAGTTGCGGGTGATGCGGATCGGGCGCAGCTGATCGGCCGCGCGGCCACTGGGACGTTTCATGGGGGCTTACCTGTTCGGGAGAAATCTGCCGCCATTATAGAGGCCCGACGGCATGGGGGACATCGCCGCGTTGGGAGGCGCAGGCCGCCTGGGCTACAATCCCCTCCTTTGATCGCCGAAACCGAGAAGAGGAAACCCCATGGTGCACAGCATGACCGCCTTCGCCCGCGTCGAACGGGCCGGCTCCCACGGCACCCTGAGCTGGGAACTACGCTCGGTGAACCACCGCTACCTCGAACCCCATCTGCGACTGCCGGAAGCCTTCCGCGACCTCGAAGGCCCGGTGCGCGAGGCCCTGCGCCAGGGCCTCTCCCGCGGCAAGGTGGAATGCACCCTGCGCATGGCCGAAGAAAGCGCCGGCAAGCCGCTGCAGGTGGACCGCGAGCGCGCCAGCCAACTGATCCAGGCCGCCGAGAGCGTCGCCGCGCTGATCCAGCAACCGGCACCGCTCAATCCCCTGGAAGTGCTTGCCTGGCCGGGCGTGCTGGTAGCCGATGCCGCCGATCCGCAAGCGCTCAACGCCGCTGCCATGGAAGCCTTCGCCCAGGCCCTCGCCGAGCTGAAGAACGGCCGCTCCCGCGAAGGCGCCGAGCTGGCCCGCCTGCTCAATGAACGTCTGGACGCCATGCAGGAAGAAGTCACTGCCCTGCGCGCACTGGTTCCGCAGATGCTTGCCGGCCAGCGCCAGAAGATCCTCGACCGCTTCACCGAGATGAAGGCCGAGCTGGACCCGCAACGCCTGGAACAGGAGATGGTGCTGCTGGCGCAGAAGAGTGATGTCGCCGAAGAGCTGGACCGCCTCGGCACCCACATCAGCGAAGTCCGCCGCGTACTCAAGGCCGGCGGTGCCGCCGGCCGCCGCCTGGACTTCCTGATGCAGGAGCTCAACCGCGAAGCCAACACCCTGGGCTCCAAGGCCTTCGACCCGCGCAGCACCCAGGCTGCGGTCAACCTCAAGGTGTTGATCGAGCAGATGCGCGAACAAGTCCAGAACATCGAGTAAGAGAACGCCCCCATGACCGCCACCCCCGGCACCCTGTACATCGTTTCCGCCCCTTCCGGCGCCGGCAAGACCAGCCTGGTCAAGGCGCTGATCGACGCCGAGCCGAACATCCGCGTCTCGGTATCCCACACCACCCGCGGCATGCGCCCGGGCGAGGTGGATGGCGTGAACTACAACTTCGTGTCCCGCGAAGAGTTCGTGCACATGCTCGAGCACGGTGACTTCCTCGAGCACGCCGAAGTCTTCGGCAACCTCTACGGCACGTCCCAGCGCTGGGTCCAGCAGACCCTGACCGAGGGCCATGACCTGATCCTCGAAATCGACTGGCAGGGCGCCCAGCAGGTCCGCCACCTGATGCCCCTGGCCAAGTCGATCTTCATCCTGCCGCCGAGCCAGGAAGCCCTGCGCCAGCGCCTGGACAACCGCGGCCAGGACAGCAACGAGATCATCGAGCGCCGCATGCGTGAAGCAGTCAGCGAGATGAGCCACTACGTCGAGTACGACTACCTGGTGATCAACGACGACTTCGCCACTGCCCTGGACGATCTCAAGGCCATTTTCCGCGCCAACCAGCTGCTTCACGCCCCGCAGCAGGTTCGTCACGGCGCCCTGCTCGCGCGCCTGCTCGAGTAGGCGCGAAAGCGTCTATTACGGCGATAGCTGGTTCCCTGGCCCGCCTTGAGCCACACTCCACCACAGGAGCGCCGAAAATCGGCGCTTCCCTAAATGGTGGCGATTTTTTAGACTATTCAGTCCGCTCGCCCGATCCGGGCAAAGTATCAGCCACCCATTTCGTGCTACGAGGAACACCATGGCCCGCGTTACTGTTGAAGATTGCCTGGAAAACGTCGACAACCGCTTCGAGCTGGTCATGCTCGCTACCAAGCGTTCCCGTCAGCTGGCCACCGGCGGCAAAGAGCCGAAGGTAGCCTGGGAAAACGACAAGCCGACCGTAGTCGCCCTGCGCGAAATCGCTGCCGGCCTGGTCGACTACGAAGTCGTCGCCCAGGAAGACATCGTTGAAGAAGAGCCGCTGTTCGCCGCATTCGAGGACGAGGCCAACGAGGCCCTCTGATCCTATGCCTGGTCGACGTCGCACGGCGCAGGGTAACGAAGGCCGGCAAGGAGAAATATCTTGCCGAGCATAGACGCCCTTGCCGAACGACTTTCGACCTATCTCGGCGCCGACCAGGTCAACCTGGTGCGCCGAGCCTACTTCTACGCCGAGCAGGCGCACGACGGCCAGCGCCGTCGCAGCGGTGAAGCCTACGTCACTCACCCGCTCGCCGTAGCCAGCATCCTCGCCGACATGCACATGGACCATCAGAGCCTGATGGCCGCGATGCTGCATGACGTGATCGAGGACACCGGCATCGCCAAGGAAGCCCTCAGCGGGCAATTCGGCGAAACCGTCGCCGAGCTGGTGGACGGGGTCAGCAAGCTGACCCAGATGAACTTCGAGTCCAAGGCCGAAGCCCAGGCCGAGAACTTCCAGAAGATGGCCATGGCCATGGCGCGCGACATCCGCGTGATCCTGGTCAAGCTGGCCGACCGCCTGCACAACATGCGCACCCTGGAAGTGCTGTCCGGCGAGAAGCGCCGGCGCATCGCCAAGGAAACCCTGGAAATCTACGCCCCCATCGCCAACCGGCTGGGCATGCACAGCATGCGCGTGGAATTCGAGGACCTCGGCTTCAAGGCGATGCACCCGATGCGCTCCGAGCGCATCCGCGCTGCAGTGCGCCGCGCCCGCGGCAACCGCAAGGAAATCGTCAACAAGATTGAGGAATCGCTGACCAACTGCCTGCGTCGTGAAGGCATGGAAGGCGAGGTCATCGGCCGCGAGAAGCACCTCTACAGCATATACAAGAAGATGCGCGGCAAGCGCCGGGCGTTCAACGAAATCATGGACGTCTACGCCTTCCGCATCATCGTCGACAAGGTCGACACCTGCTACCGCGTGCTCGGCGCCGTGCACAACCTGTACAAGCCGCTGCCCGGTCGCTTCAAGGACTACATCGCGATTCCCAAGGCCAACGGCTACCAGTCGCTGCATACCACCCTGTTCGGCATGCACGGCGTGCCCATCGAGATCCAGATCCGCACCCGCGAAATGGAAGAGATGGCCAACAACGGCATCGCCGCCCACTGGCTGTACAAGTCCACCGAGGACGACCAGCCCAAGGGCACCCACGCCCGCGCCCGCCAGTGGGTCAAGGGCATCCTGGAACTGCAGCAACGCGCCGGCAACTCCCTGGAATTCATCGAGAGCGTGAAGATCGACCTCTTCCCCGACGAGGTCTACGTGTTCACGCCCAAGGGCCGCATCATGGAGCTTCCGAAAGGCTCCACCGCGGTCGACTTCGCCTACGCCGTGCACACCGATGTCGGCAACACCTGTATCGCCTGCCGCATCAACCGCCGCCTGGCGCCGCTGTCCGAACCGCTGCAGAGCGGCGAGACGGTCGAGATCGTCACCGCGCCGGGCGCCCGGCCAAACCCGGCCTGGCTCAACTTCGTCGTCACCGGCAAGGCACGCACCCATATCCGCCACGCCCTCAAGCAGCAGCGCCGCTCCGAATCCATCAGCCTCGGCGAACGCCTGCTGAACAAGGCACTGGCCGGCTTCGAGAGCCACCTGGACAAGATCAGCCCCGAGCGCATCCAGGCCGTCCTCGGCGAGTACCGCCTGGACGTGATCGAAGACCTGCTGGAAGACGTCGGCCTCGGCAATCGCATGGCCTACGTGGTCGCCCGTCGCCTGCTGGCCAGCGACGGCGAGCAGCTGCCGAACCCCGAGGGTCCGCTGGCGATCCGTGGCACCGAGGGCCTGGTGCTGAGCTACGCCAAGTGCTGCACGCCGATCCCGGGCGACCCCATCGTCGGCCACCTGTCCGCCGGCAAGGGCATGGTGGTGCACCTGGAAAACTGCAAGAACATCAGCGAAATCCGGCACAACCCGGAGAAATGCATCCAGCTGTCCTGGGCCAAGGACGTTGCCGGCGAGTTCAATGTCGAACTGCGCGTGGAGCTGGAGCACCAGCGCGGCCTGATCGCCCTGCTCGCCAGCAGCGTCAATGCCGCCGATGGCAATATCGAGAAAATCAGCATGGACGAGCGCGATGGCCGCATCAGCGTGGTCCAGCTGGTAGTCAGCGTGCACGACCGTGTGCATCTGGCCCGCGTGATCAAGAAGCTGCGTGCGCTCAAGGGGGTGATCCGTATCACCCGCGTGCGGGCGTAGCCGATCCCAAGAAACCCAAGGAGTTCTCATGAGCAAGACCGTCATCAGCAGCGACAAGGCCCCCGCCGCCATCGGCACTTACTCCCAGGCCATCAAGGCCGGCAATACCGTCTACATGTCCGGCCAGATCCCGCTGGATCCGAAAACCATGGAACTGGTTGAAGGCTTCGAAGCCCAGACCGTACAGGTGTTCGAAAACCTGAAGGCCGTGGCCGAAGCCGCCGGCGGTTCCTTCAAGGACATCGTCAAGCTGAACATCTTCCTGACCGACCTGTCCCACTTCGCCAAGGTCAACGAAGTCATGGGCCGTTACTTCGAGCAGCCCTACCCCGCCCGTGCCGCCATCGGCGTTGCCGCCCTGCCGCGCGGCTCCCAGGTGGAAATGGACGCCATCCTGGTCCTCGAATAATTCGTCCCCGCCACGGGCCGTCCGGCCCGTGGCACCGTTCCGGAAGGAATCCGAAATGCGCTACACCCTCCCCCTGCTGCTTTGCGCGGCCATTCTTGGCGGCTGCTCCAGCACCCCGTCTGACCCTAGCGGCATCTGGATCAACCAGGCGGCGATCAACGCCGCGGCCAAGGAGGGCAAGCTGCGTGAATCCCTGCTCGCCTACGGCCCGAACCTGGAATGGCAGATCGACCAGAAGACCGGCGAAGCCCACTACAGCAATGGCTTCGAGCTGGGTGAAGGCCGTCTCGCGGCCCAGGAAGATGGCAACTGGCGGGTGGATTTCTACGGCGACTACCACGAAGTGCTGGAAGTGGACGGCAACGAGCTGGTGCAGCAGGCCAGCGAGAACCTTCCCGAGCAGCGTTTCGTCCATCCGGAGACAGCTCCGGCAGAAGGCGCCCCACCGGGCAGCGCCTTCGAGCATGCGCTCTACTCCGCCTACCTTGGCGGCGACTGGAAGATCGTCGAAGGCCAGGGAGAGGGCGGTCTGGTCAAGTTCAACGCCGATGGCAGCCTCGAAGGCCTGCCGGGCGCGAATCGCTACGCCCTCTGCCTGGCTGGCGACTGCGCGGCCATGAGTGGCGAAAACGACAGCATCTGGCTGCAGAACGGTAACCAGGGCGCCGCTTGGATCTTCGTTCACGATGGTGATGAACTGGAAATCCTGGAAGCGCGCAACCGCGCCCAGATCGACGAAATGCCCGAGTACGCCCCCGGCAAGCGCGCCTGGCTACTGGAGCGCGACTAAGTTTCTCCCGCACGCACGGACGTAGGAGCGAGCTCTGCTCGCGAAGCTCCGTGCCGTGCCGATCGCGAGCAGAGCTCGCTCCTACACGCTGACCACCAGCCACAGCCCCAGCGCCAGCAGCAACGCTCCACAAAGCCTATCCAGCGCCCTGACTCGCAACTGCAGCCAACCACGCCAGCGCGGATAACCGAGCAGCCGCACCAGCGCCATATCCCAGAACAGCACCACAGCGGTCATCCAGGCCATGCTCATGGCCAGCCCCCACCCCGGCATCGCCGCATTGCGTAACACACCAAACAGGCCCGCGTAGAAAATCGGCAGCTTTGGATTCAGGCTGCTGGCCAGCAAACCCTCAGTGAATCCATGGCGCCATGAGCCGCGCTGGCCGGTCTCGGCTTCCGGCAGCACCAGCTCTCGCCGGGCCAGCAGTGCCTGGCCACCGATCCAGACGAAATAGCCACCGCCAACCACTTGCAGCACCAGCCAGAACGTCCCACCCGACTCGGGCAACAGGCTCATCGCCAGCAGTACCAGCAGCATGCTCAGCAGGTTCGCCAGGGCGATCCCGGCGGCGCAGCCATCAGCATGGCGCAGACCTTTCACCAATCCGGCGCGCAACAGCAGGAAGAAATCCGGACCTGGCGACAGCAGGGCGGCGAAATGGGTGCTGGCGACCAGCAGGAACAACGCGAGCATGGCTTCGAACCTCCGAGGAACACGGCAGGCAGTGTCGAAGCCGGATGGGGCGGCAGTCTTGGAGAAAACTCAGGTGCGGGCAGAGCGACGGAAGTGCCCGGGCGTCACGCCGGTAAAGCGCTTGAAGGTGCCGGAGAAATGCGCCTGGTCGTAGAACCCCAGGGACAGCGCCACCTCCAGCGGCGACTGGTCACCCAGCAAGAGGCGCTTGGCCTCACGCACCCGACGTTGCAACAGGTAGGTATGCGGCGGCACGCCGTAGGCACGACGAAAGGCTTCAATCAGGTGGCGCGGATGGCGCTGGACCAAGCCCGCCAGCTGTTCGAGGCTCACCGCCTCGGCGTAGTGCGCCTCCAGGTAGTCGCGCAGGAAAGCCGTCACGCCGCCATCGCGCGCGGCAGGCGCTGCCGCGCGCAAGCCACCGTGGCGAATGAACACCCGCTCCAGCACCTCCAGCAGCTCGCTTTCCACGGCCAGTGCATCGCCACGCTCGAACTCCGCGGCCAAGCGTGCCAACCCGGCCGCTACCTGCCCGTCATCGGCCGGATTCAGCTCGCGGAAGCCGCTGGGCAGGCGCTTGCGCCCGAGCAATGCGGGCAGGCGCGACTCCTCGACATAGAGCATGCGATAGACCAGCCGCTCGGATTCGGCATGGCCGGTATGGGGCTCCTCCGGATTCATCAGCGACAGGGTGCCGGCCGGCAGGGCATGTCGCGCGCCCCGGCATTGATAGCCGCCAACGCCTTCGAGGATGGCGCCGATGGCGAAGGCATCATGGCTATGCCGGCCGAACTGCTGCCCGGAAAAATCCGCATGGAACAGCTCCACCCCAGGCAACCAGGGGCGGGCCAGCATGCGGTTGGCGTCCATCCTCAGGGCTCGCCGAGGATGGCCGCGTACCCTTCGCGATAGCTCGGGTAGCGCGGCACCCAGCCCAGGGCGCGGGCACGGGCGTTGCTGCAGCGCTTGCTGCCGGAACGGCGCACGGTGGACTCCTCGGCCCACTCGGTTACCCCCATCTGCTCGCGCAGCCAGCCCACCACTTCATGCAGCGGAGCCGGCGCATCGTCGACGCCGATATAGCAGTCCTGCAGCGCCACGCCGCCGGCTTCGGCCTTGAGCAGATGAGCCAGGAGACCGGCGCAATCGTCGACGTGGATACGGTTGGCATAGAGCGGCGGCTCGCTGACCACCCGGTAGCCCATGCGTACCTGCTTGAGCAGCCATTCGCGTCCGGGACCGTAGATTCCGGTGAGGCGCACCAGCGTCGCGGGGATACCGCTGTCCTGGGCGATGCGCTCGGCTTCCAGCATCACGCTGCCTGAGAAGCTTTCGGCTTCGGCGGGTGACGTTTCGTCGATCCACTCACCATCGCGCTGACCATAAACACCGCTACTGGA
The DNA here is from genome assembly GCF_029873155.1 of Pseudomonas sp. BN515. Lineage (NCBI taxonomy): Bacteria > Pseudomonadati > Pseudomonadota > Gammaproteobacteria > Pseudomonadales > Pseudomonadaceae > Pseudomonas > Pseudomonas sp. BN515. Next base: position 159,208 of record NZ_SSOH01000043.1, read on the forward strand.
GACGAACAGCAGCCGGCGCGGCGTCTGGCCACGCTCGGCCAGCCAGCCAAGGACGTGTCGCAGGCCCTCGACATAGGCAGCACGGTAGCCCACTTCGTCAGGCTGGGAAGCCGCCACGCAGTAGACCAGGTAATCCAGCGGCCCTTGCGGCCAGGCGGTTGGACAGGCGGGCTGCTCCAGATCGCCGGCCACCGGCAGGACACCCGCCGGCAGTGCTGCGACCTGGCGACGCAGGCCATGGACGGTCCAGCCAGCCTGCAGCATTTGCTGCGCCAGCCGGCTGCCGACGTCGCCACAGCCGGCAATCAGGAGAATAGGGGTATCGGACATTGGGGAGGCTCCGAAAAAGTCCTCAGGATAGGGGCACTACTGGCTATCGCCAAATCGGACCGCGAAGGGGGCGAAGCTCCGAGCTGTAGCGTCATTGATATAAAGTCACTTTTACAAACAAGAATTACTTGCAATAATGCCAACCCTTCGGTCCAGGCCGACGCTCCCGCGCCGATGGACGAAACCGCCTCCTTTCCTTCAGGTCCGGCCAGCATGAATTCCAACGCCCGCAACGCACAGCCCAACACCGCCTCCCGCCCGCCACGCCTGCTCGCGGCCCTGTTGATCAGCCTGATGCTGACGCCCAACGCTTCCTTCGCCGAGGAGCCGACCGCGCAATCCGTCCCGGCTGCCGCCAGCCAGGCCACCGCACCGGCACCTGCCGCCAACGCGCCTGCCGTCGCCCCGGCCAACGGTGCCGCCCCGGCAGCCGATGCTGCCGCCCAGGACCCGAACGCCCTGCCGGCCGACCCGCTGGCCGCCGAGCAAGAAGGCGAGCAGATGCTGGCCCACGACCTCTCCCCCTGGGGCATGTACCAGAACGCCGATATCGTGGTGAAGGCCGTGATGATCGGCCTGGCCCTGGCCTCTGTCCTGACCTGGACCGTATGGATCGCCAAGGGCTTCGAGCTGGTCGCCGCCAAGCGCCGCCTGCGCCGCGAACTGGGCATCCTTAAATCCGCACGCACCCTGATCGAGGCTGGCGAGAAGGTCAGCAACGGCAATTGCGTCTCCCATCAGCTGGTGCAGGACGCCCAGGAAGAGGTAAAGCTCTCCGCCAACACCCGCGAGAAAGAAGGCATCAAGGAACGCGTCAGCTTCCGCCTCGAACGCCTGGTCGCCGCCAGCGGTCGCCAGATGAGCCAGGGCACCGGCGTGCTCGCCACCATCGGTTCCACGGCGCCCTTCGTCGGCCTGTTCGGCACCGTCTGGGGCATCATGAACAGCTTCATCGGCATCGCCAAATCCCAGACCACCAACCTCGCGGTGGTCGCCCCCGGTATCGCTGAAGCGCTGCTGGCCACCGCCCTCGGCCTGGTCGCGGCGATCCCGGCCGTGGTGATCTACAACGTCTTCGCCCGCTCCATCGCGGGCTACAAGGCGCAGGTGTCCGACGCTTCGGCCCAGGTCCTGCTGCTGGTCAGCCGCGACCTCGACCACCAGCCGGCCGACCGTGGCCATTCTCCGCACATGGCAAAAGTGGGCTGATCCATGGGAATCCATCTGAACGATGGTGGCGATGATCTCCAGGAAACCCACGAGATCAACGTCACCCCCTTCATCGACGTGATGCTGGTGCTGCTGATCATCTTCATGGTCGCGGCCCCCCTGGCGACGGTCGACATCAAGGTCGACCTGCCCGCCTCCACCGCCAAGCCCGCACCCAGGCCGGACAAGCCGATCTACCTGAGCATCAAGGAAGACAAGAGTCTTTACCTTGACAACGAGCAGGTCACTGAAGAGCAACTGGGCGGCGTGCTGGACAAGCTGACCAACTCCGACAAGGACAAGACCATCTTCGTCCGTGGCGACAAGGTGGTGGAGTACGGTCGCCTGATGGAAGTCATGGACACCCTGCGCGGTGCCGGCTACCTGAAGATCGGCCTGGTAGGACTCGAGACGGTCGGCACTAAATGATCCAGGGCAAACGCAAGCTGTCGCAATGGGGCGTCAGCCTGGTCGTGGTGCTCGGCCTGCACCTCGGCCTCGGCCTCTGGGCGCTCTACTGGCGTCCCCATGCCGAGCCGATCGAGCTGCCGCCGGCGGCCATGATCGTAGAGCTGGAGCCGCTGCCGGCCCCTGCGCCCAAGCCGGCGCCTCCGCCACCGCCCCAGGTCGAGCCCGAACCCGAGCCGCTGCCCAAGCTGGTCGAAGCGCCGAAGCCGAAGATCGCCATCGCGCCCAAGCCCAAGCCCAAGCCGAAACCCAAGCCGCCGAAGCCGAAGCCGCCGGAACCCAAACCTGAAAAGCCGCGGGAAACCGAGAGCGTGAAGGAAAGCGTCGCCGCGCCGACCACCCCGGCTCCGAGCGACAGCAAGCCCGCCGCCCAGCAGCAGGCCGCCTCCAGCGCACCTTCGGACGCCAAGCCGACCTGGCAGAGCAAGCTGCTGGCACACCTGGCGCGCTACAAGCGTTACCCGGACGACGCCCGCCGCCGTGGTTTCGAAGGGGTCAACCGCCTGCGCTTCGTGGTCGATGGCGAAGGCAAGGTGATCTCCTACTCCCTGGTCGGCAAGTCCGGCAGCGCCTCGCTGGATCGCGCCACCCTGGAGATGATCCGCCGCGCCCAGCCGCTGCCGCCGCCCCCGCCGGAACTGCTCAACAACGGCTCCCTGGAAGTGGTCGCGCCCTTCGTCTACTCGCTGGACCGCCGTTGATTTCCAAGCGTCTGCGCACCTCTCGCAGGCGCTTGGTTCCATTGACTCCAGCCGCTATGCTTGCCGGACATCAATGGAAAAATGCTATGACCCTCACCGAACTGCGCTACATCGTCACCCTCGCCCAGGAACAGCATTTCGGCCGTGCCGCCGAACGCTGCCACGTGAGCCAGCCGACCCTGTCGGTCGGGGTGAAGAAGCTGGAAGACGAGCTCGGCGTGCTCATCTTCGAACGCAGCAAGAGCGCGGTACGCCTGACTCCGGTCGGTGAAGGCATCGTTACCCAGGCACAGAAGGTGCTGGAACAGGCCCAAGGCATCCGCGAGATGGCCCAGGCCGGCAAGAACCAGCTCGCCGCGCCGCTCAAGGTGGGCGCCATCTACACCGTCGGCCCCTACCTCTTCCCACACCTCATTCCGCAGCTGCACCGGGTCGCCCCGCAGATGCCGCTGTACATCGAAGAGAACTTCACCCACGTCCTGCGCGACAAGCTGCGCACCGGCGAGCTGGACGCGATCATCATCGCCCTGCCCTTCGCCGAAGCCGACGTGCTGACCAAGCCGCTCTACGACGAACCCTTCTACGTGTTGCTGCCGTCCGGGCACCCCTGGACTGCCCGCGAGTCCATCGACAGCGAGATGCTCAACGACAAGAGCCTGCTGCTGCTGGGCGAGGGTCACTGCTTCCGCGACCAGGTGCTGGAAGCCTGCCCGAGCCTGCGCAAGGGCGGTGAAGACAGCGCCAAACACACCACGGTGGAATCCAGCTCCCTGGAAACCATCCGCCACATGGTCGCCTCGGGCCTCGGCGTGTCGATCCTGCCGTTCTCCGCGGTGGACAGCCATCACTACGCTCCCGGCGTGATCGAGATCCGCCCGCTGACGCCGCCGGTGCCCTTCCGCACCGTGGCCATCGCCTGGCGCGCCAGCTTCCCGCGCCCGCGCGCCATCGAAGTACTGGCGGACTCCATCCGCCTCTGCTCCGTGGCCCACCCGGAAACCCAGGGCGAACCACAGCCGGCATGACCGAGCTGTCGCAAGTCCCGGTCACCGTGCTCAAGGGCGTGGGCGCCGCCCTGGCGGAAAAGCTCGCCAAGGTGGGCCTGGAGAACCTGCAGGACATCCTCTTCCACCTGCCCACCCGCTATCAGGACCGCACCCGCATCACCCCCATCGGTGAGCTGCGCCCCGGGCAGGACGCGGTGGTAGAAGGCATAGTCGCCGGCGCCGATGTCGTCATGGGCCGCCGCCGCAGCCTGCTGGTGCGGCTGCAGGACGGCACCGGCACGCTCTCCTTGCGCTTCTTCCACTTCAGCCAGGCGCAGAAGGAAGGCCTCAAGCGCGGCACCCAGTTGCGCTGCTACGGCGAAGTCCGCCCCGGCGCCACCGGCCTGGAGATCTACCACCCGGAATACCGCTCCCTCAGTGGCGATGAACCGCCACCGGTGGAACAGACCCTGACACCGATCTACCCCACCACCGAAGGCCTCACCCAGCAGCGCCTGCGTAGCCTCAGCCAGCTCGCGCTGGCCCGCCTCGGCCCCCAGAGCCTGCCCGATTGGCTGCCCAGGGAGCTGGCGCGCGACTACCACCTGGGCTCGCTGGACGAAGCGATCCGTTACCTGCACCGGCCGCCGCCGGACGCTGACCTGGAGGAGCTCGCCGAAGGCCAGCACTGGGCCCAGCAGCGCCTGGCCTTCGAGGAACTGCTCACCCACCAGCTGTCCCTGCAGCGCCTGCGTGAAAGCCTCCGGGCCCAGCACGCGCCGCAGCTGCCGCCCGCGCGCAAGCTGCCGAAGCAGTACCTGGCCAACCTCGGCTTCCAGCCAACCGGCGCCCAGCAGCGGGTCGGCGCGGAAATCGCCTATGACCTGGCACAGCAGGAACCCATGCTGCGCCTGGTGCAGGGCGACGTCGGCGCCGGCAAGACGGTGGTCGCCGCCCTTGCCGCCTTGCAAGCGCTGGAGGCCGGCTACCAGGTGGCGCTGATGGCCCCCACCGAAATCCTCGCCGAGCAGCACTTCCTGAACTTCAGCAAGTGGTTGCAGCCGCTGGGCATCGAGGTCGCCTGGCTCGCCGGCAAACTCAAGGGCAAGGCCCGTGCCGCCGCCCTGGAGCAGATCGCCGGCGGCACGCCCATGGTGGTCGGCACCCACGCTCTGTTCCAGGACGAGGTGAAGTTCAAGCGTCTGGCCCTGGTGATCATCGACGAGCAGCACCGTTTCGGCGTCCAGCAGCGCCTGGCCCTGCGTCAGAAAGGCGTGGACGGCCGCCTCTGCCCGCACCAGCTGATCATGACCGCCACGCCCATTCCGCGGACCCTGGCCATGAGCGCCTATGCCGATCTGGATACCTCCATCCTCGACGAGCTGCCGCCTGGCCGGACGCCGGTGAACACCGTGCTGGTGGCCGACAGCCGCCGCATCGAAGTGATCGAGCGGGTCCGCGCCGCGTGCCACGAAGGTCGCCAGGCCTACTGGGTCTGCACCCTGATCGAAGAATCCGAAGAGCTGACCTGCCAGGCGGCGGAAACCACCTTCGAAGAGCTTTCCTCTGCGTTGGGCGAACTGCGCGTGGGCTTGATCCACGGGCGCATGAAACCCGCCGAGAAGGCCGAGGTGATGGCCGAGTTCAAAGCCGGCGCCCTGCAATTGCTGGTGGCCACCACCGTGATCGAGGTGGGCGTGGACGTGCCCAACGCCAGCCTGATGATCATCGAAAACCCCGAACGCCTCGGCCTTGCCCAGCTGCACCAGCTGCGCGGACGCGTCGGCCGGGGCAGCGCCGCCAGCCACTGCGTGCTGCTTTATCACGCCCCGCTTTCGCAACTCGGCCGTGAACGCCTGGCGATCATGCGCGAGACCTGCGACGGCTTCGTCATCGCCGAGAAGGACCTGGAACTGCGCGGTCCTGGCGAAATGCTCGGCACCCGCCAGACCGGCCTGCTGCAATTCAAGGTGGCCGACCTGATGCGCGATGCCGACCTGCTGCCGGCCGTGCGCGACGCGGCCCAGGCGCTACTGGCCCATTGGCCTCAGCATGTCAGTCCACTATTGGAGCGCTGGCTGCGCCACGGCCAACAGTACGGCCAAGTGTGATGCAGTTCACAGCTCAACCGTCGCCTCGCCCCGACCACTTCCTAGCTGCTCGTTATACTCCGGGCAGAAAAATTCAAAGCTGGATGCTGCCATGACAGAAGTCGCCCTCGCCCCGGATTCCTCGCCACAACCACCCGAAGTGATAGTGCAGCTGCTGGAAAAGCTCGGACTGGCCTTCCAGGTTCGTCTGGAGCATCCGGGTCTGTCTGCTGCGCAGCGGGTCCAGTCGGTGCTGCTGGAAGACGCCGTCGGCGCCCTTCTGGTGCTCTTCCCGCGTAGCCAGCTGCTCGACCTCAACCGCCTCGCCGAACTCACCGGCCGCAAACTGGTAGCGGTCAAGCCCGAGCGCCTTGAGCGCATGCTCGGCAAGCACCAGCTGGGCACCCTGCCGGGCCTGCCGCCGCTGACCAGCTCGCCGTGCCTGTACGACGAGCGTCTGCTGCAGGAGCCGCGCCTGCTGGTCGAGTCCGGCCAACCCGGTGTACTGCTGGAGCTGGCCAGCGAGGACTATCGCAGCCTGCTCGGCAAGGCCAGCGCCGCACGCTTCGGCGAACCCCTGGCGAGCATCCGCCCGAACCTCGACCGCCCGGCCGACGACCGTGCCGAGATCACCCAGGCCGTCCAGGCCTTCACCGCGCGCCGTATCCAGCAGCGCCTGGAAGAAACCATCGAGATTCCGCCGCTGGCTGAATCCGCGCAGAAGATCATCAAGCTCAGGGTCGACCCCAACGCCACCGTGGAAGACATCACCGGCGTGGTGGAAACCGACCCGGCCCTGGCCGCGCAGGTGGTCAGCTGGGCGGCCTCGCCCTACTACGCCGCGCCTGGCAAGATCCGCTCGGTGGAAGACGCCATCGTGCGCGTGCTGGGCTTCGACCTGGTGATCAACCTCGCCCTCGGCCTAGCCCTGGGCAAGTCCCTGAGCCTGCCCAAGGACCAGCCGCAGCAGGCCACGCCGTACTGGCAGCAGGCGATCTATACCGCTGCGGTAATCGAAGGCCTGACCCGCGCCATGCCCCGCGCCCAGCGCCCCGAGACCGGCCTGACCTACCTCGCCGGCCTGCTGCACAACTTCGGTTACCTGGTGCTGGCCCACGTCTTCCCGCCGCATTTCTCGCTGATCTGCCGGCATCTGGAGGTCAACCCGCACCTCTCCCACAGCTACATCGAGCAACATCTGCTGGGCATCACCCGCGAGCAGATCGGCAGCTGGCTGATGCGCTTCTGGGACATGCCGGAAGAGCTCTACACCGCCCTGCGCTTCCAGCACGATGCCGACTACCAGTACGACAACGCTGCCTACCCCAACCTGGTGTGCCTGGCAGTCAGCCTGCTGCGCAACCGGGGCATCGGCTCAGGCCCGGAAGCCGTGATTCCGGATGACCTGTTCGAAGCCCTGGGCATCAGCCGCGAGAAGGCGGATGACGCAGTGAACAAGGTGCTGCAGGCGGAAGCCGCGCTGCGCGAGCTGGCTTCGCAGTTCAACGCGCCGCATTGATCCTGCCGGCATGAAAAAGGGGCGCCAGTGGCGCCCCTTTTTTCATCCCCTTTCCGCACGCTGTGGGAGCGATTTCAATCGCGAATGAATTCGCTCCTACAGGGGAAACATGGTCAGGCGGCTTTCTTCTCGACGGCCTTTTTCTTCGGCACCAGGTGCTTGGTCAGGCCCTGGAACCAGATCACCAGCCCCGGGTTGCCCTGGATCTGGATGTCCTTGTTCTGGATGCCCTGCATGAAGGCGAGCTGTTTGTTCTTCGCGCTCATGGTGGCGAAACCGTAGGCGCCGTCCTTGAAGCCGATGGCAAAGGCAGGCGCGCTGGCGACACCACGTTTGCTGACGACGCGCAGGTCTTTGACGATGAAGTGACGAGCGATCTTGCCGTCCAGGGTGTGCAGCTGGAACACCAGGTCCTTGCCCGCCAGCTGCTGCTGGAACTCGGCATTGTCACGGCTGGCCTTGGCCATCAGGCGACCCAGCATCCAGAGAAGAAAGCGGAATTTCATGCGCGCACGGCCTCGAAGGATTGAGAAAGCGGCGCATTGTAGCGGTTTGCCGGCAGGACTACAGCCAGCCAAAGGAGGGTATGACGAGAGACCGGGTGAACTGCCCGGAACCTCCCCGGTTCCGGGCAGAAGAAGCTTAGTTCACGGCTTCTTTCAGCGATTTGCCCGGCTTGAAAGCAACGGTATTGCTGGCCTTGATCTTTACCGGCTGGCCAGTCTGCGGGTTTTTGCCGGTGCGGGCCCCACGGTGACGTTGCAGGAAGGTGCCGAAGCCCACCAGCGTCACGCTGTCCTTGCGGTTCAGCGCGTTGGTGATTTCTTCGAGCACCGCATTGAGTACGCGATTGGCCTGATCCTTGGTGAGATCAGCCTTTTCAGCGATAGCGGCGGCGAGTTCCGGTTTACGCATAGATGCCTCTTTGACGGTTTGTTGTTTTTGTGTCCGTGCTGTCCTTCCAGAACAGCGCCCAAGGCGCCGCAACGGCTCTGCGCTGCGGCAGACCACGGGGAGGATGGCACGCCTATTGGCACTCCGCCAGTGTCCTCAGCGGGAATTCCGAAAGAACAGAACGATTATTCCGACAGAAGGGCTGACATTTATGCCAGCAACGGTGGCAGCTCGCGGTTCAGCGCCAGTTTTTCCTGCACCGCAGCCCCGGTCAGGGCATAGCCGAGCAGGCGGCCCGTGGCATCGCGGCACAGCGCCTTGATGTCCGCCCCAGAGCCTTCCACCGTCCAGCTGCCCGCCGAGCCACGGGGCGGCGGCGATACCACCAGCGGGCACACCGGCGTCTTCACCGTCACCGGCATGGCGCCGTAGGCCACCGCCGTGGGATTGCCCGCCAGGGTCTGCGCCAGGGCGCGGGCGCAGGCCATCAGCGGCATCACGTAAAGCAGGTTGAGACCATCGACCTCGGCGCAATCGCCCAGGGCGTAGACATTGCCGTGGGAGGTGCGCAGCTCGCGGTCCACCACCACGCCACGGTTCACCGCCAGGCCTGCAGCAGCGGCCATATCGGTACGCGGGCGCAGGCCCACGGCGGAAACCACCAGATCACAGGAGATGCGGGTACCGTCGGAGAGCAGCGCATCAAGGCCGTTCTCGCCACGGTCCAGGCGCGCCAGCACCGGTCCCAGGTGGAAGCGCGCACCCAGGCTTTCCAGCCCGGCCTGCACGGCCGCCGCAGCCGCCGAATGCAGCAGGCCCGGCATCACCTGCTCGCAAGGCGCCACCAACTCCACTTCCAGGCCGCCCAGGCTGAGGTCGTTGGCGAATTCGCAGCCGATAAGGCCGGCGCCGAGAATCAGCACCCGGCGCTTGCCGGCGGAGGCGGAGCGGAAGCGTGCATAGTCTTCCAGGTCGTTGATCGGGAAGATCGCGTCCTGGGCGTCGCCTTCCACCGGTACGCGGATGGTGTCCGCACCCCAGGCCAGCACCAGATCGCGATAGGACACGGCCTCTTCGTCTATCCACAGGCGCTTGTGAGCCGGATCGATGCCGGTAATACGGGTATGGGTGCGGATTTCCGCCTTGAGCTGCTCGGCCATGGCGCCAGCCTCGGCCATGGCCAGGCCGTCGGCGTCCTTGTTCTTGCCGAAACCGGTGGACAGCATGGGCTTGGAGTAGGAGCGACCGTCGTCGGCACTGATCAGCAGCAGCGGGGTTTCGCTGTCCAGCTTGCGAAACTCCTTGGCCAGGTTGTAACCGGCCAGGCCGGTGCCGACTATCACCACGGGTGCACTCATTGCTCACTCCTGCTCGCGAAACGACTCGACGGCCCATGGGCCGTCGCTTGAATGGGGTTGGATGGCGGGGAGGATCAGGCGATTTCGATCATCTCGAAATCGATCTTGCCGACGCCGCAATCGGGGCAGCACCAGTCCGGCGGGATGTCTTCCCAGCGCGTTCCGGGCGCGATGCCCTCTTCGGGCAGCCCTTCGGCTTCGTCGTAGATGAAACCGCAGACAATGCATTGCCACTTGCGCATGACCACCTCCGCCGGCGCGGATACCGTACTGAACCTACTCCAATCGACCGGCGCCCGCCAAGGGCCGCCGGACCAGTCCAGACAGAGGATAGGCTTTTATTCCGGGCACAAATAAGCCGGCTCATGGCCGGCTTATTCAGTGCGGGGATCAGTTGATCTCGATCATCTCGAAATCCAGCTTGCCCACGCCGCAGTCCGGACAGATCCAGTCCTGCGGGACGTCTTCCCAGCGGGTGCCGGCGGCGATGCCGTCATCCGGCCAGCCCTGGGACTCGTCGTAGACCAGGCCACACACCACGCATTGCCACTTCTTCATCGTTCTTACCTCATCGATCACGCGTTCTCGAGCCGCAGCCTCTGGCGGGCTTTCCGGACATGTCAGGGCCGCTTTTTACTGGTTCATCCGCCAGTGGGCAAGAGGCAGCCGACAGCTACCGGCCGTGCTAATCTGCGCCGTCTTCCACCGCCCAAGCCCAGCCCGTGCCCCACGCCGCCCTTGCCCATCCGCCCCGCTGGCTGACCGCCGCCCAGCTCCATCCCACCCCCTGCGCCGCTGTCCGCGACTGGCTGTTCGACCAGGGCTCGCTGACCCGCCGGCTGACCGCCCTGTCGAACGACGCGTTCAGCGTCACCCCGCTGGAAGAAGGCTGGCAGACCCTGCGCGCCGACGAGTGCGCGGCCCTGGGCATCCCCGCCGGCAGCCAGGGCTGGGTACGCGAGGTCTACCTGCGCGGCCACGGCGAGATCTGGGTGTTCGCCCGCAGCGTGGCCGCACGCAGTGCCCTCGAAGGCTCGGGGCTGGACCTGCACCAGCTCGGCAGCCGCTCCCTGGGCGAGCTGCTGTTCAGCGACCGCGCCTTCGACCGGGGCGCCATCGAGGTCACCCGCTATCCGGCGCCACTGCTGCCAGCCGAGGTGCGTGAGGAGCGCCTCTGGGGGCGCCGTTCGTGCTTCTCGCGAGGCGAACTGGGGGTTCTGGTGGCGGAAATCTTCCTGCCCAAGCTGTGGCGTCAGGCGGGCATCGAGACCGTATAATCCGGCCCTTCGATGGGAGAGCCGCCGATGTACCTCACGCTGCTGCAATCACTGAACCGCCTGCATCCCCGCGCCATGGATTTCATCCAGCTGACCCGGCTGGACAAGCCCATCGGCATCTACCTGCTGCTCTGGCCCACGCTCTGGGCGCTGTGGATCGCCGGTGAAGGCAGCCCCAGCCTGGCCAATCTGGTGATCTTCGTCCTCGGCGTGAACCTGATGCGCGCCGCCGGCTGCGTGATCAACGACTACGCCGACCGCAATTTCGACGGCCACGTCAGCCGTACCCGCGCCCGCCCCCTGGCCAGCGGCCGGATCACGCCACGGGAAGCGCTGGTGTTCTTCGCCGTTCTGGTGGCCATCAGCTTCGTACTAGTGCTGTTCACCAACGCCACGACCATCTGGCTGTCTTTCGGCGGCCTGGCACTGGCCGCCTGCTACCCCTTCATGAAGCGCTACACCTTCTACCCGCAGGTAGTGCTGGGCGCGGCCTTCTCCTGGGGCATGCCGATGGCCTTCACTGCCGAGACCGGCGAACTGCCGGCCGCAGCCTGGCTGCTGTACATCGCCAACCTGCTGTGGACCGTGGCCTACGACACCTATTACGCGATGACCGACCGCGAGGACGACCTGAAGATTGGGGTGAAATCCACCGCCATCCTCTTCGGCGACGCCGACCGCCTGATCATCGCCATCCTCCAGGGCCTGGCGCTGCTCTGCCTGCTGCTGGCCGGCAATCGCTTCGAACTGGGGACCTGCTTCCACCTGGGCCTGGTAGCCGCCGCCGCCTGCTTCGCCTGGGAGTTCCACAGCACCCGCAGCAAGGACCCGCAGGCCTGCTTCAAGGCCTTCCTGCACAACCACTGGGCGGGCCTGGCGATCCTCGCCGGCATAATCGCCGACTACGCGCTGCGCTGAGGCGCAGCGCGTAGATCACCGCCCTGGCCGGCTGCAAGGCGCTGGCGATGCAGCCTGGACAGTACAGGTAGCTTTCCTGCCGGCTAGTAGGCTTCTGGCTTGGCGACGTGCCAAACGCCCATCTTGCCGTCGCCGGTCACGTCACCGGCCTTCTTGTCCATGACGAAGGTGTACAGCGGCTTCTTGTCGTAGGCCCACTGCATCGAGCCGTCGTCGCGCTTGACCACGCTCCACTCGCCTTCGGCCTTGGCCCCGGCCTCGGCCATCAGCGGCGGCCAGTTCTGCGCGCACTGGCCGTTGCAGGCGGACTTGCCGTCGGAGTCCTTGTCGTATGTGTAGAGGGTCATGCCGTTGTGATCCACGAGCATGCCGCCCTTCTCCATCGCCGGCTCGGCAGCCAGGCCCATCAAGGGCCAACTCAGCAGTGCGCCAGCGAGCAACGGAACGAACCGCGGGGAAATTCTTCTCATTTTCTAGCCTCTCCTCGGAATGAACAGCGACAGCCTGGCGGCAGCTGTGATCACGGCTGGAGGTCGCAGCGGAACAGGACGGAAGGAGCCACGAACACCCATCAAGCCGATAGGGTCCTGTGCCAGGCTCCAGGCCGCCCCTGATTGGCGGCAGCCTCATTGAGCATAGACGAGGCCGCTTCGCCCGAGTTCCGTGACGGAGCGCGCGATATCGCGGGCTATGCCGACAGTCAGGGAGACGGGCGCCGGGATGTCACATCCCTGCAATAATTCCGTTATCTAATGCGGCGCAATCAGTCATACACGCGACCTTTTCTTGAGGCTTGAACATGGTTGGCAAGAACATCCTGATAGTCGACGACGAAGCGCCGATCCGCGAGATGATCGCCGTCGCCCTCGAGATGGCCGGCTACGACTGCCTGGAAGCTGAAAACACCCAGCAGGCGCACGCCATCATCGTCGACCGCAAACCCGATCTGATCCTCCTCGACTGGATGCTGCCCGGCACCTCCGGCATCGAGCTGGCCCGCCGCCTGAAGCGCGACGACCTGACCAGCGACATCCCGATCATCATGCTCACCGCCAAGGGTGAAGAGGACAACAAGATCCAGGGCCTGGAAGTGGGCGCCGATGACTACATCACCAAGCCCTTCTCCCCGCGCGAACTGGTGGCCCGCCTGAAGGCCGTGCTGCGCCGCGCCGGCCCCAGCGACAGCGAAGCGCCGATCGCCATCGGCGGCCTGCTGCTGGACCCGATCAGCCACCGCGTGACCATCGACGGCAAACCCGCCGAGATGGGCCCGACCGAATACCGCCTGCTGCAGTTCTTCATGACCCACCAGGAGCGCGCCTATACTCGCGGCCAGCTTCTGGACCAGGTCTGGGGCGGCAACGTCTACGTCGAGGAGCGCACCGTCGACGTGCACATCCGCCGCCTGCGCAAGGCCCTCGGCGAGGTATACGAAAATCTGGTTCAGACCGTTCGCGGCACCGGCTATCGTTTCTCCACCAAAAGCTGACCCCGGGCCCTGCACAGGGCCGAGCACAAGGACGCGATAGGTGAATCAAGACTGGCGCGGCGTAGTCATCCGCCGCCTGCTACTGCTGATCGGTGCCTGCCTGCTGGCCGGCCTGGTCACCGGCCACTATGCCTGGGCCCTGGTGATCGGCCTCGGCGCCTATCTTGGCTGGACCCTGGCGCAACTCCTGCGCCTGTACAAATGGCTCAAGGAACACCAACCCGACGAACCGCCGCCTGACGGCTACGGCTTGTGGGGCGAAGTGTTCGACAGCATTTACCACCTCCAGCGCCGCGACCAGCGCGTGCGTGGCCGCCTGCAGGCGGTGATCGACCGCGTGCAGGAGTCCACCGCCGCCCTGAAGGACGCCGTGGTGATGCTCGACAGCGACGGCAACCTCGACTGGTGGAACCGCGCCGCGGAAACCTTGCTGGGCCTGAAGACCCCGCAGGACAGCGGCCAGCCGGTGACCAACCTGATCCGCCACCCGCGCTTCAAGGAATACTTCGAGCAAGGCCAGTACCACGAGCCGCTGGACCTGCCCTCGCCGGTCAACGACCGCCTGCGCCTGCAGTTCCACATCACCAAGTACGGCAACAGCGAGCACCTGATGCTGGTGCGCGACGTCACCCGCCTCCACCAGCTGGAGCAGATGCGCAAGGACTTCGTCGCCAACGTCTCCCACGAGCTGCGCACGCCGCTGACGGTGATCGCCGGCTACCTGGAGACCCTGCTGGACAACGTCGAGGATGTGAACCCGCGCTGGACCCGCGCGCTGCAACAGATGAGCCAGCAGGGCAAGCGCATGCAGAACCTGCTCAACGACCTGCTGCTGCTGGCCAAGCTGGAAGCCACCGACTACCCCTCGGACAACCAGCCGGTGGCCGTGGACCTGCTGCTGCTGCAGATCAAGGCCGACGCCATCGCCCTGTCCGGCAATCGCCACCACCGCGTCAGCCTGGAAGCCGACCACAACTTCAAGCTCCGTGGCAGCGAGGCTGAACTGCGCAGCGCCTTCTCCAACCTGGTGTTCAACGCGGTGAAGTACACTCCGGACGAAGGCGAAATCCGCATTCGCTGGTGGGGCGACGAGACGGGCGCGCATCTGTCCGTGCAGGACAGCGGCATCGGCATCGAGGTCAAGCACCTGCCCCGCCTGACCGAGCGCTTCTACCGCGTCGATTCCAGCCGCAACAGCAGCACCGGCGGCACAGGCCTGGGCCTTGCCATCGTCAAGCATGTGCTGATCCGCCATCGCGGCCGCCTCGACATCCGTTCGGTGCTCAACCACGGCAGTACCTTCACCTGCCATTTCCCCGGCACCCAGGTGGTCCGGCGCACCTGAAGCCCACGCCCCCGACTTGCAAAGTCGGGGGTCAGCCTTCAACCTTAGCCGGTCATTTCCAAGCAAAAACCTCCATGGACCCTTCCCCTAGTTCCAGTTTTCTCAGTTACTTCGCCGATTTCGGCCTGATTCTCTTCGCCCTCTTCCTCGTGCTGCTCAACGGCTTCTTCGTGGCCGCCGAGTTCGCCATGGTCAAGCTGCGCTCCACCCGCGTCGAAGCCATCGCCGACCAGCACGGCTGGCGCGGCCGCATCCTGCGCACCGTGCACAACCAGTTGGACGCCTACCTGTCGGCCTGCCAGCTGGGCATCACCCTGGCCTCCCTGGGCCTCGGCTGGGTCGGTGAACCGGCCTTCGCCCACCTGCTGCAGCCGCTGCTCGAGTCCGTCGGCATCGAGTCGCCAAAGCTGGTCCACGGCATCGCCTTCTTCACCGCGTTCTTCATCATTTCCTACCTGCACATCGTGGTCGGCGAGCTGGCCCCCAAGTCCTGGGCCATCCGCAAGCCCGAGCTGCTCTCGCTGTGGACCGCCGCGCCGCTGTACGCCTTCTACTGGCTGATGTACCCGGCCATCTGGCTGCTCAACGCCAGCGCCAACACCATCCTGCGCATCGCCGGACAAGGCGAACCCGGCCCGCACCACGAGCATCACTACAGCCGCGACGAACTGAAGCTGATCCTCCACTCCAGCCGCGCCCGCGACCCCAGCGACCAGGACATGCGCGTACTGGCCTCGGCGGTGGAGATGGGCGAACTGGAAGTGGTGGACTGGGCCAACTCCCGCGAAGACCTGATCTTCCTGGAGCACGACGCACCGCTGGCGGACATCCTCAGCGTGATCCGTCGCCACAAGTACAGCCGCTACCCGGTGCACGACGACCAGAAAGGCGAGTTCATCGGCGTCCTGCACATCAAGGACCTGCTGCTGGCCCTGTCGGCGCTGGACAGCCTGCCGGAATCCTTCGACCTCGCCGAACTCACCCACCCGCTGGAGCGCGTAACCAAGCACATGCCGCTGTCGCGCCTGCTGGAGCAGTTCCGCCAGGGCGGTGCGCACTTCGCCCTGGTCGAAGAAGCCGACGGCAAGGTGGTGGGCTTCCTGACCATGGAAGACATACTGGAAGTACTGGTCGGTGATATCCAGGACGAACACCGCAAGACCGAACGCGGCGTGCTCGCCTACCAGCCGGGCAAGCTGCTGGTGCGCGGCGACACCCCGCTGTTCAAGGTGGAACGCCTGCTGGGCATCGACCTCGACCACGTCGAAGCCGACACCCTCGCCGGCCTCGTCTACGAGACCCTCAACCGCGTGCCGGAGGAGGAAGAAGTGCTGGAAACCGACGGCCTGCGCATCATCGTGAAGAAGATGAAAGGCCCGAAGATCGTCCTTGCCAAGGTGCTCAAGCTCGATTGAGCACCCCGCGCTCGCGGATTCATTCGCGAACGCGGACTACCAGGCTAACCCTCGAATCCTTCCCGAACTCCGCTCTCCTCTTCCAGAGGTAGAGGGGAGACAATTCTTTTGACGGGTGGCTCAGTACGACGTAGCCCCGCTCAACTTGGGGCCTCCAGCCATTCGCCCATGTCGATTCAAAACAGTTCGTGCCTGTGATTTCGACACCTGCCGGCGGAACCTGGTGCTACCATTCTTTGGCAAAATTTGCCAAAAGGTGGTTTCCCATGAGCACCATGAACATCTCCCTGCCCGATGCCCTCAAGAGCTTTGTCGATGACCAGGTCAGCCAGCGCGGCTACGGCACCAGCAGCGAGTACGTCCGCGAACTGATCCGCAAGGACCAGGACCGCCAACGCCTGCGTAACCTGCTCCTGGAAGGTGCCGTCTCCTCTCCCGCCGCCCCGGCTGATGACAACTACTTCGATGCACTGCGCAACCGGGTACGGAACGCCAAGGCATGAAGGCCAAGCCGATCATCCCCCGGACACGGGCCAATCAGGATATCGACGACGCCATCGGCTACTACCTGAACGAAGCAACCGAGCAAGCTGCACTCGGTTTCATCGACGCCCTGGAGCGGGCCTACAAGCACATCAGCCGGCGTCCCGAGTCCGGTTCATCACGGTACGCGCACGAGCTCGATCTGCCGGGGCTGCGCTCCTGGACGCTCAAGCGCTATCCCTATCTGGTCTTTTATATCGAGCACGAAGATCACATTGATGTGTGGCGCGTGCTGCATGGGATGAGGGATATCCCAGCCTGGATGCAGGACAGCGACGAAAAATAGATTTCCCCTCAAGGTACTCAAGCTCAACTGCCCCGTAGGATGGGTGGAGCGAAGCGATACCCATGCTGAGCACGGCCTGATGCAGGTTGGGCTGAGCGCAGCGAAGCCCAACGACGGTGTATCCGGTGGAGCGGGATGTTGGGCTTCGCGTAGCTCAGCCGCAACCTACGCCAATCCGTCCCTACTCCCCGCCCACCGCGAAGTTCGGCAGGGTATCCACCGGCTGGGCAAAGTCGAAGGGAATGGATTCCAGCGCCAGGCCCATGTTGCGCTGGATGACGAAGTGCAGGTGCGGGCCGGTGCTGTTGCCGGTGTTGCCGGATCGGGCAATGCGTTCGCCGATGGCCACCTGCTGCCCCTCGCGCACCTGCACCGAACCACGCATCAGGTGCAGGTAGACGCCCATGGTGCCGTCGTCATGCAGGATGCGCACAAAGTTGCCGGACGGGTTGTTGCCCCGGCCGCTCTGGTCGTTCTCGATCTTCACCACCACGCCGGGACGCGCCGCGACGATGGGCGTGCCTTCGGGCATGGCGATGTCCAGAGCGTAGCGGCCCTTGGGCGTGAAGTGGCTGTAGCGGCCATTGGCGCCCTGGGTCAGGCGGAAAGGACCGCCCATCCAGGGCAGCGGATAGCGGTAGAGCACCGGCTGCAGGCGCGGGTCGCCCATGGCGTAGCGCAACTTGGGCTTGTAGCGCATGGGACGGCTCGGGTCGGCCGGAGCCAGGGTGGCCATGCGCATGCTGCTGCGCGGCGCCAGCACCCAGCGGATGGGTTTATCGGGAGCGCCCGAGACGTTTTCCGCCTGGTCGATGCGCAGCTCCACCTCCACCGGGGCGAACAGGTCGTTGCGCAGCAGCAGGGTCTCGCCGGCGTCGTGCTTTTTCGTCTCAAGCTTCACCGACAGGTCCAGGCGCTCCACCATACGATCACGGAAGACAAACACCTGGGCGCCCGACACGGCCTTGTCGGTGTAGGTCACCACACCATTGGCGTCGGTGTACTTGTAGATGGTCAGCGCAGCGGCCGGCAGGCTCATGCCGAGCAGCAGCGCCAGAGAAAGGAGTCGCCCCAGCATTTCGTCCCGTTGTCTTTGTGTGCTCCGAGTTACCGAAGACTAGCAGTGCAGCCCAGCGGCGGCGAGACGTCGCCCGTCGGGCTGTGACAGGGTTGGCTGGACGATCAGGCGCCGGGGACGAAATGCTTCTGCGCGGTACCGCGAGCAATCAGACGGGACAGGTAATCGAGCTTCTGCGGGTCGCCATCGACGAAGCGGAAGGTCAGCTGCAGCCACTCGCTGTCGGGCTTTGGTTCCAGCGCCGCCACCGAGTGCAGGTAGCCGTTGAGCCGGGCGACTTCGCCGCCCTCGCCCTGCTCCAGATCGAGCACCGCACTCTCCAGCACCTGCGGCAGCGGCTCGCCACGGCGCACCACAAGCTGCGCATCCTTCAGGCTCAGGGCCTTGATCACGCAGGCCAGCACGCCCGCCGGGAGTCTTAGCTGCGCCTGGCCACGGCCACCGGGGGCCTGGGACGCCGCTTTCGCCGACGGGGTCGGAGCAGCGGGCTTGGCCACGGGCGCAGCGGGTGCCGGCGCGGCCGCAGGGCGGACCACCTCGGCCTTGCCGCCGGTGAGGGCCGCGAGGGAATCATTGGCAAAGCCGCCGGCGTTGGGCAGCTTCACCGGCGAACTGGACATCAGGGCTTCGAGCTTGCCGCTGCGGGACAGGGCCTTCTTCACCTTGGTGACCAGCTGATCGTTGGAGAAGGGTTTGCCGATGTAGTCGGAGACGCCGGCCTGAATGGCCTGGATGACGTTCTCCTTGTCACCACGGCTGGTGACCATGATGAAGGGCGTGGTCTTCAGGTTGTCCTGTTCACGGCACCAGGTGAGCAATTCCAGCCCCGACATCTCGGGCATTTCCCAGTCGCAGAGGATCAGGTCGATACTGGCGCGGGCGAGCAATTGCTGGGCCTTTCGCCCGTTGATCGCCTCTTCGATCTGGATGCCGGGAAAGTTGTCGCGCAGCCCCTTCTTCACCAGATCGCGAATAAAGGACGCATCATCCACCACCAGCACGTTGACCTTGCCCATCGACTACTCCTTGGAAATCGGGGCTAAGAATAGCCTTGGCTGATAGCCAATTGCCAAGTCCGATTTGCGACCTGCTCCCCGTCCGCGACCGACGGGTCATCCACAGCCCCGGAAAGCAGAACGCCCGGCACGAGGCCGGGCGTTCAGGCAGCGAAAAGCAGGATCAGCCCTGGGTGGCGTCCTTCTTGGCGCCATTGCCCTTCACTTCCTCGGTCATGCGCGCAAGGCCCATGTGGCGAACGTCGGTGCCGCGCACCAGGTAGATCACCAGCTCGGAAATGTTGCGCGCGTGGTCGCCGATGCGTTCCAGGGAACGCAGGGCCCAGATGACGTTGAGCACGCGGCTGATGGCGCGCGGGTCTTCCATCATGTAGGTGACCAGTTCTCGCAGCGCGGTCTTGTACTCGCGGTCGATGTTCTTGTCGTACTGGGCCACCGAGAGGGCGAGGTCGGCGTCGAAGCGGGCGAAGGCATCCAGGGCTTCCTGGACCATCTTGCGCACCTGGTCGCCGATGTGGCGCACCTCAACGTAACCGCGCGGGGCAACACCTTCCTCGCAGAGCTGGATGGCGCGGCGGGCGATCTTCGAGGCTTCGTCGCCGATGCGCTCGAGGTCGATCACCGACTTGGAGATGCTGATGATCAGTCGCAGGTCGGAGGCCGCCGGTTGGCGACGGGCGAGGATGCGTACGCACTCCTCGTCGATGTTGCGCTCCATCTGGTTGATCTGGTCATCGATCTCGCGCACTTGCTGGGCGAGGCCCGAGTCGGCGTCGATCAGCGCGGTGACCGCGTCGTTGACCTGCTTCTCGACCAGGCCGCCCATCGCCAGGAGGTGGCTGCGCACTTCCTCCAGTTCGGCGTTGAACTGCTGGGAGATGTGATGGGTGAGGCTGTCTTTGTCGATCATTTTCTAACCCTTGTTGAGCAGAATGCTTTTCCTGGTGGTAGTGCCCTTCAACCAATCGTGCTGGGCAAGGAGGCGAAGCGAAGACAGTACGAGTAGTACGGCAAGCTTCGCCGACGCAGTCCAGTGCGATTGGGGGTGGCCACTAGCCGTAGCGACCGGTGATGTAGTCCTCGGTCTGCTTCTTGGCCGGATTGGTGAACAGGGTATCGGTATCGCCGAACTCGATCAGCTTGCCCATGTACATGAAGGCGGTGTAGTCGGAAACACGTGCCGCCTGCTGCATGTTGTGGGTCACGATGACGATGGTGTACTTGCTCTTGAGCTCATAGATCAGCTCTTCCACCTTCAGGGTGGAGATCGGGTCCAGGGCCGAGCAGGGTTCGTCGAGCAGCAGGACTTCCGGCTCCACGGCGATGGTACGGGCGATCACCAGACGCTGCTGCTGACCGCCGGAGAGGCCGAGGGCGGATTCGTGCAGGCGGTCCTTCACCTCGTCCCACAGGGCGGCGCCCTTCAGCGCCCACTCCACGGCTTCGTCCAGCACGCGCTTCTTGTTGATGCCCTGGATGCGCAGGCCGTACACCACGTTCTCGTAGATGCTCTTGGGGAAGGGGTTCGGCTTCTGGAACACCATGCCCACACGGCGGCGCAGCTCGGCCACGTCCTCGCCCTTGCGGTAGATGTTGTTGCCGTCGAGGCGGATCTCGCCGTCGACGCGGCAGCCGTCAACCAGGTCGTTCATGCGGTTGAAGCAGCGCAGCAGGGTGGACTTGCCGCAACCGGACGGGCCAATGAAGGCGGTCACGCGCTGCTTCGGGATGTTCATGCTGACGTTGTGCAGCGCCTGCTTCTCGCCGTAGAACAGAGACAGTCCGGGCACTTCGAGGGCGACGGTCTCGTTCGCCAGGCTCAGGTTCTGCTTGTCGCGGCCGAGGGCGGAAATGTTGACGCCGTGGCTGTGGGTTTCGTGTTGCATGTGTTCACTCCGTTCGTAGCTTCGAGCTACAAGCTGTAAGCCTCAGGCAATTCGTTGGGCGGCGGACGATCAGCTGTCCAGCGCCTTGTATTTCTCGCGCAGGTGGTTACGGATGGCGACGGCCGAGAAGTTCAGCAGGGCGATCACCAGCACCAGCAGCAGCGCGGTCGCATAGACCAGCGGGCGCGCGGCTTCGACGTTCGGGCTCTGGAAGCCTACGTCATAGATGTGGAAGCCCAGGTGCATGATCTTCTGGTCCAGGTGCAGGTACGGGTAGTTGCCGTCCACCGGCAGGCTCGGCGCCAGCTTCACCACACCCACCAGCATCAGCGGGGCCACTTCACCGGCCGCGCGGGCCACGGCGAGGATCAGGCCGGTCATCATGGCCGGGCTGGCCATGGGCAGGACCACCTTCCACAGGGTCTCGGCCTTGGTCGCACCGAGGGCCAGGGAGCCCTCACGCACGGCACGCGGGATTCGCGCCAGGCCTTCCTCGGTGGCCACGATCACCACCGGTACGGCGAGGATCGCCAGGGTCAGGGACGCCCAGAGCAGGCCCGGGGTACCGAAGGTCGGCGCCGGTGCGGACTCGGGGAAGAACATGCGGTCCAGCGAACCACCCAGCACATAGACGAAGAAGCCCAGGCCGAACACGCCGTAGACGATGGCCGGAACGCCCGCCAGGTTGTTCACCGCGATGCGGATCACGCGGGTCAGCGGGCCCTGCTTGGCGTATTCGCGCAGGTAGATGGCGGCGATCACACCGAAGGGGGTGACGATCACAGCCATGATCAGGGTCATCATGATAGTGCCGAAGATGGCCGGGAAAATACCGCCTTCGGTGTTGGCTTCACGCGGGTCGTCGGCGAGGAATTCCCACAGCTTGGAGAAGTAGAAGCCGAGCTTGGCACCGACGCCCATGGCGTTCGGCTGGTAGGCATGGACCACCTTGCCCAGGCTGATTTCCTGCTCCTGGCCGCCGGCTTCACGGACCACGACGCTGTCGCGATTGAACTCCTGGTGCAGGCCCATCAGCTGCTCTTCCAGGCCCTTGTAGCGCTTCTCCAGCTCAGCGCGCTGGGCGGCGATGTCGGCCTGGGCCTCGGGGGTCAGGGCATCGTTCAGCTCCAGCTTGCGGGTCTGCAGGCGCAGGCGCTCCAGGCCGTGGTTGATGCCGCCGATGTCCTTCTTCTCCAGCTGGTAGAGCTTGCCGTAGAGGTCATTCACGCGCTTCAGGCGTTCTTGCAGCGCGGGCATGGCGGCGTCGCCTTCAGCCACTACCTGGCCGTTTTCCTTCACCGCCACCAGGCGGCCGTAGAAGTTGCCCCACTCGCGGCGCTCCAGCGCCACCAGGTCGGCCGGGTATTTCTGGTCCAGCAGCCAGTCGCCCACCACCCAGGTGAAGTCGCTGCCGTAGACGTCACGGTTGCCCACCTTGAGCAGCTCGCGGGTCATGAATTCCGGGCCGGCTTCCGGTACCGGCAGGCCGGCACCCTTCAGGCGTGCACGGGACACTTCCTCGATCTGCACCGCTTCGCCGATGACCGGCTTGGCTGGCTGGCCGGGAATGGAGTACTGCGCCTCCACCAGGTCCGCCGGCCAGAAGTGGGCCAGACCGCGCACGGCGATCACCGACAGCAGCCCGATGGTCATGATGACTGCGATGGAAACCGCGCCACCACTTATCCAGACGCCCGGTGCGCCGCTCTTGAACCAGTTTTTCAGGGAAACCTTTTTCACGGATTTCTCCAACGCGTGAGTCTTTCAGTTCCTCCCGCCAGGGGCCGGAGGTTTCATGTATTTACTCCCTCTCCCCTACGGGGAGAGGGCTGGGGAGAGGGGGTTGCACGAGGCACCACCCTCTCCTGCCCTTCGGGCACCCTCTCCCTGAAGGGAGAGGGTCATCAGATGCCCCTCGTTACGAGGTGCGCTTTTAAAGAGACGCGTACTTCTTGCGCAGTCGCTGACGGATCAGCTCGGCCAGGGTGTTCATGATGAAGGTGAACGTCAGCAGCACGAGAGCCGAGAGGAACAGCACGCGGTAGTGGGTACCACCGACCTCGGACTCCGGCATTTCCACCGCCACGTTGGCGGCCAGGGTGCGCATGCCTTCGAAGATGTTCACTTCCATTACCGGGGTGTTGCCGGTAGCCATCAGCACGATCATGGTCTCGCCCACGGCGCGGCCGAGGCCGATCATCAGGGCCGAGAAGATGCCCGGGCTGGCGGTCAGCAGGACCACGCGGGTCATGGTCTGCCAGGGCGTAGCACCCAGGGCCAGGGAGCCGTAAGTGAGGCTGCGCGGCACGCTGAACACGGCGTCTTCGGCGATGGAGAAGATGTTCGGAATCACCGCAAAACCCATGGCCAGGCCGACGATCAGGGCGTTGCGCTGGTCGTAGGTGATGCCCAGGTCGTTGCTGATCCACAGGCGCATATCACCGCCGAAGAACCAGCTTTCCAGGATCGGGCTCATGCCCAGGGCGAACCAGGCGGTGAGGCCCACTACCGGGATCAGGATCGCCGCTTCCCAGCCGTCCGGCACGCGCAGGCGGATGGACTCCGGCAGGCGGCTCCAGATGAAGCCGGCCAGCAGGATGCCGAAGGGAGTCAGCAGCAGCAGGCTGAAGATGCCCGGCAGGTGGCCTTCCACATAGGGCGCCAGGAACAGGCCGGCGAAGAAGCCCAGGATCACGGTGGGCAGGGCTTCCATCAGCTCGATCACCGGCTTCACCTTGCGGCGCATGGCCGGCGCCATGAAGTAGGCGGTGTAGATGGCGGCGGCGATGGCCAGCGGAGCGGCCAGCAGCATGGCGTAGAAGGCGGCCTTGAGGGTGCCCCAGGTCAGCGGCGCCAGGCTCAGCTTCGGCTCGAAGTCGGTGTTGGCGGCGGTGGACTGCCAGACGTACTTCGGCTCGTCGTAGCTCTCGTACCAGACCTTGCCCCACAGCGCGCTCCAGGAAACTTCCGGGTGCGGGTTGCGCAGGCTGAACGGCATCAGCTGGTTGCCTTCCTCGACCACGATGCGGTTGGCCCGCGGCGACAGGGCCATCAGGCCGGAGCCGTCGGTCACGGACTCCACCAGCAGGGTGCGGTTGGCGGTGCTGTGGAACACGCCGAGGTGGCCGCTGGAATCCAGGGCGATGAAGCCCTTGCGGCGCTCTTCGGCGGTGATCTGTACCACCGGGTTGCTGCCCAGCTGGAAGTCACGGATGTGCTTCAGGCGCGAGGAGCCGTCCGGATCGCGGGCCATGAACCACTGGGCGATACCGCCCTTGGAGTCACCCACCATCAGGGAGATGCCGCCCAGCAGCATGGTGCTGGCGGAGACTTCGCGCTCGCCGTCTTCCAGCAGCTTGTAGCGGCCGTTCAGGGCCTTCTCGCGCAGGCTGAAGACGTCGGCGTGGGCACGGCCATTGAGCACGTACAGCCACTGGTGGCGCGGGTCGATGTAGATGGCCTTGATCGGCTCGGCGATCTGCGGCAGATCGATGGAGTTCTGCTCCTGGGTGGTTTCGCCGGTCAGCATGTTCTCTTCGCTGACGACCTGCTGCACATGCAGCTGGCTGCCGGTGGAGCCGGCCAGCACCATGGTTTCGTCATTGATGCTCAGTGCCACGTGCTCCAGCGCACGGCCCTGGGCGTCGAGGACCATGGGCGCTTCGCCGTAGGGGAAGCTGACCAAGGGCTCGATGGTTTTCTTGTTGTCCGGGTAGGTGACGTTGTAGCTGTGCTTGAAGATCAGCGCCTGGCCGTTGGACAAGCCCAGCACAACCAGCGGGCTGCCCGGCTGGTCCTGGCCGATAGACACCACGTTGGCGCCAGCCGGCAGCGGCAGCTGCTGGCGTTTGACCAGGCTACCGTCCTTCGTCGAGAAGAACTGCACTTCGCCCTTGTCGGCGACGCGCATGCCCACCATGTTCTGCTCTTCCACAGCCAGCAGCAGCGGCTTGCCGGCGTCCTGCTGTTGCAGCCAGGCCGGGCTCTGCACCTTCTTCGCCGTCAGCTCGGCGCCCTGGAACAGCGGCAGCACCACGTAGGCCAGGTAGAAGAAGATCAGGGTGATGGCGCCAAGAACGGCGAGACCGCCGACCAGCACATACCAGCGGGTCAGGCGGTCCTTCAGCGCGCGCATCTTGCGCTTGCGCACGAGCGCAGGCGTATTGAAGTCGATGCGGGCGGGCGGGTTCTTCGAAGAAGTCAGGGAATTGGCCAGGTCAGTCATGGATTCGGGCTCTTGCCACTTTCGGCTCGCGCAGGCTTTTACGATGGGCGCAAAGACTACGGACTTCGTGTGACAGAAAAATTACAGCGAGTTGACGTGGCGAAGCCCACCCGGAGGAGACCTCGGGCGGGCTTCTGCGACAGGGGTCTCCCGTCGCCCTTGCGTCCTTGCGGAGCGGCACGCATGAGGCGGCCGCTCCCTTATCCGGTCTGGATTACAGACCCAGATCCTTCAGTGCTTTTTCGGCCACTTTGGCCGGAACCGGGATGTAACCGTCTTTTACAACGATTTCCTGGCCTTGCTTGGACAGCACCATCTTCACGAACTCGGCTTCCAGGGGAGCCAGCGGCTTGTTCGGCGCCTTGTTCACGTAGACGTACAGGAAGCGGGACAGCGGGTAGCTGCCGTTCAGGGCGTTCTGCTCGTTGTCTTCAACGAACTCGCCACCTTCTTTCTTGGCCAGGGCAACAGTCTTCACGCTGGAAGTCTTGTAGCCGATACCGGAGTAGCCGATGCCGTTAACGGACTGGCTGATGGACTGAACGACGGAAGCGGAACCCGGCTGCTCGTTCACGTTCGGTTTGAAGTCGCCTTTGCAAAGGGCTTCTTCCTTGAAGTAGCCGTAGGTGCCGGATACTGAGTTACGACCGAACAGCTGGATCGGCTTGGAAGCCAGATCGCCGGTCACGCCAACGTCACCCCAGGTCTTGATGTTGGAGGTGCCGCCGCACAGGCGGTTGGCGGAGAAGATCGCGTCGACCTGCTGCATGGTCAGGCCTTTGATCGGGTTGTCCTTGTGGACGAAGATCGCCAGGGCGTCGACGGCAACCGGAACAGCGGTCGGCTTGTAGCCGTACTTCTGCTCGAAAGCCTGCAGCTCGACGTCCTTCATCTTGCGGCTCATCGGGCCCAGGTTGGCGGTGCCTTCGGTCAGAGCCGGCGGCGCGGTGGAGGAACCGGCGGCCTGGATCTGGATGTTCACGTTCGGGTATTCGCGCTTGTAAGCCTCGGCCCACAGGGTCATCAGGTTGGCCAGGGTGTCGGAACCAACGCTGGACAGGTTGCCGGAAACACCAGTGGTCTTCTGATAGGCCGGAATGGACGGATCGACAGCAGCGACCGCACTGGCGGTAGCGACGCCGGCGGCGACGAAGGTCAGGGCCGCCATCAAACGCTTCAGTTTCATGCCTTGCTCCTAAGCAGGACGAGGGGGTTGAATGCAACGGGGGCCAGTATCGAGAGGCCGTATGACCACTCTATGAATTGATTGTGACAATTGGATGAATGGCCATCACCCGCTGTCCAAGGTGGATCAAGACCCGCGATTCGTACGGAGACAGCCCCCATGAAGCCCCTTTCCTTGCTGCCCTTCGCCCTTCTGGCGCTCTGCACCGCGTGCAGCGAAATGGCCACGTTGACGGTCGAGGACGGCACCGGTCCCGACCCGCTGCTGCCACCACCGAGCCGCGGCCTCATCCCCACCGTCAATGTCGCCCCCGCCGTCGGCTGGGCACAGGGCGCCACCCCCGTGGCGGTCCAGGGCACCCGCGTCCAGGCCTTCGCCGAGAACCTGCAGCATCCGCGCTGGCTCTATGTGCTGCCCAACGGCGATGTGCTGGTGGCCGAGAGCGCCGCGCCGGGCACCGACAAGCCGGCAGGCATCAAGGGCTGGGCGTCGGGCCTCTTCATGAAGCGCGCCGGCGCCCAGGTGCCGAGCGCCAATCGCATTTCCCTGCTGCGGGACATCAACGGGGATGGCGTCGCCGACCTGCGCAGCACCTTCCTAAAGGGGCTCAATTCCCCCTTCGGCATGGTGCTGGTGGGCAAGGACCTCTACGTCGCCAACGCCGACGCACTGCTGCGCTTCCCCTACGAGAAGGGCGCCACCGAGATCGACACACCGGGCACCAAGGTCACCGACCTGCCCGCCGGCCTCAATCACCACTGGACCAAGAACGTCATCGCCAGCCGCAACGGTCGCAAGCTCTATATAACGGTGGGCTCCAACAGCAACATCGGCGAAAACGGCATGGAGATGGAGGAAGGCCGCGCGGCGATCTGGGAACTGGACCGCGCCAGCGGCAACAAGCGCCTCTATGCCACTGGCCTGCGCAACCCGGTGGGCATGGCCTGGGAACCGCAGACCGGCAAGCTGTGGACGGCGGTGAACGAGCGCGACGAACTGGGCAGCGACCTGGTGCCCGACTACATCACCTCGGTGAAGGACGGCGGCTTCTACGGCTGGCCTTACAGCTACTACGGCCAGCACGTGGACGAACGCATCCAGCCACCGCGCCCCGACCTCGTGGCCAAGGCCATCGTGCCCGACTACGCCCTCGGCCCACACACCGCCTCCCTGGGCATCGCGTTTGCCAAGGGCAGCAAACTGCCGAAGCTCCAGAACGGCCTCTTCGTCGGCCAGCACGGCTCCTGGAACCGCGAGCCCCGCAGTGGCTACAAGGTGATCTTCGTACCTTTCAAGGGCGGCAAGCCCAAAGGCCAGCCGGTGGACGTGCTCACGGGCTTCCTCGACGACCAGGGCAACGCCCAGGGCCGCCCGGTGGACGTGAAGCTCGACAGCAAGGGCGCGCTGCTGGTGACCGACGACGTCGGCAACAAGGTATGGCGGGTGAGTGCGGCGAAGAAGTGAGGACCGAGCGGGGCCGGCTACCCTCACCCTGTAGAGCCAGACATCCTTTACATATTGAACCGGGGACATCCTTTACACCGATAGGCGTTGGACCTGGGAGGAGCCAGGTCCAAGCCGGCCTAAGGGATACTGGCCGAAGCGCAGCTCCCACACATCCGTCTCGACTTCGCGTAGCGCGACCCACTCGTCGATCAGGGCCTCGGACAGAAACACCGAGCGCCCTTGCCACTTGATGCAACCGTTGCTGTGCACCCGCCGGAGTTGCAGCCCTGTCGGGTACTCGATCGCCGGTAGACGGGCCGGATAGGGGCGCGGCGAGGGCCCATAGCGCTCGGCCGGGACCGCCATCCCGAGTCCTTCATGCGGCCGTATGGTGTTGAACTCCTGGCGGAACCGTTCAAACGCCATCTGCTGCTGGGCCAGATTGGGAGCGGGGGGCTTCAGGACGGCCGCTTTCAGGCTGCGGTGCATCCGCTCGTGTCGGCCATTCTGATCGGGACGGCCCGGCGCGATGCGCTCCGGGTGAATACCCAGGTGAATCCACCACACCGCCAAGCGCGAGAGACCGCCCACGCCCACCGAGGCGAACGGGCTGCCGTTGTCCGTGCGGATAGCCTCCGGCAGGCCGTATTCGCGGAAGGCCCACTCGAACCAGGGTCGACTCAGCCCGCCGCCGGGACGCGGCAAGCCCCGGCAGCACAGCAGATACCGGCTGGCCTGATCGGTCAGGGTCAAGGGATAGCACCAGCGACCATCCCCGGTCCGAAACTGCCCCTTGAAATCAGCACACCAGACGTGGTTAGGCTGCAGGCCGGCGCGCAAGGGCGTGACGGACGCCGGGGTGCTCCGCGGACGTCGGCGCGACTGCACCAACCCTGCCCGTTTCAACCATTCTCCCGCTGTGCTAGGGGCTGGCCAGGGCAATTCCGGATCCTGCTTGCGCAGACGCACCAGCAGCTTCTTCGGCCCCCAATCCAGATGCCGCAGCTTCTCTTCGATCAACCGCTCAATCAGCGCCGTCGCGGTCTGTTGCGGGCTGCTGAGCGGTCGCCGGGACTGCTCCAGAAGGCCAGCCTCACCGTGTTCCGCATAGCGCTGCAGCCACTTGTCGAGCGTCGGCCGGCTGATGCCATAGCTGCGCGCCAGCTCGCTCTTGCTGTAGTCACCGCTGCTCCAGGCGTGGATCAGCTCGATACGTTGGTCCATGGGCGACACTCTTTTCCAGGGCATGGCAGCTACCTCCTGCCATGCGAATTACCTGTAAAGGATGTGTCCGGTCCAACCTGTAAAGGATCTATCCGGTCTGTACCC